>JADGDH010000045.1 GCA_016745015.1 Colwellia sp. | reverse complement strand
CTCTTAAATAAACAAAGACACTTCTTCTTCAGTTAAGCTGCGCCATTCACCTGGCGCTAATTCACCTAACTTAATTGCACCAATTTGTTCGCGGTGTAGGCCTACAACCCTATTCCCCACAGCAGCAAACATTCGTTTTACTTGGTGATATTTACCTTCCGTAATGGTTAGCAGCACTTCATTAGTCGCGTTATTAGGCTCTTCATTAGGTATATCACTGTCAATTACTAGCTCTAAAATTGCAGGACGAGTTAAAGATGACTCACCTTGTAGTTGAATACCTTGTTTAAAGTGTTCAATCAATTCAGTAGCTTTATCGGCAGGAATGGCATTTCTAAGCCATACACGGTAAGTTTTTTTGCATTCTTTCTTTGGCGAAATAACATTATGTGACCACCGTCCATCATCCGTAATTAACACTAACCCAGTAGTGTCGGCATCTAGTCGGCCTGCTATATGTAAATCAAACGCTTTATCAACATCAATAAAATTTAATACCGACGGATAAACTTCATCAACATTTGAACAAATAGAATCAACAACTTTATGCAGCATAAAATAACGAGAAGTACGCGCCGTTAATTCTTGCCCATCTATAGTAATACTATTATTTTCATGTACCTGCATTGCAGCATTTTTTGCTACTTCACCATTAACACGAACTTCACCACTTTTAAGCAGTTTTTTAGCTTCATTTCGTGTTAATTCAGTACTTTTACAAATAAACTTGTCAAGGCGCATGAGATTTCCTAAGCAATTTTTGCTCTTAATTATTCAGCTTCTGTCCAGAACCAATAACCTTGATCAAGTAGTGTAATTATTAACGTAATAAAATGTTCATTCTCTCGCCATGGTGCTAATTCATCAGGCGTAACAACAAGTTGATTGCATAATAATTTAATCACTGGGGAAATTTCATTATCAAAGCTAATCTGCTCACCATTAATATAACAAACACCATCGTTAATACTACCCACCTCAGAGCTTTCAAAGTAAAAAGCTCTCAAGCCCCCTAAGCGTTTAACAGCATGAATACCTAACAATTCTTTCACCTCATCTCGTTCAAAAGGCTCTTCGCTAGGCATTAAATCAAGTTCATGTTTAGCATTGGTCAAATAATT
The DNA here is from genome assembly GCA_016745015.1 of Colwellia sp. Taxonomy (GTDB): domain Bacteria; phylum Pseudomonadota; class Gammaproteobacteria; order Enterobacterales; family Alteromonadaceae; genus Colwellia. Next base: position 19,579 of record JADGDH010000045.1, on the reverse strand, counting down.
TCCTACAAAGTTTTTAAATAACTTATCGTTATCAAGCAAATTTTGCAGTTGTTGCTTAATGCTCGCATAATCTTTATTAGTTACTTCACCGCTATTTTTTATTGCCTGTCGTTCTGCATCTTCAAGTAACTGTCCACCTAAGTCATTATCAATTAAATGATCGGCAAAGCCACTTAACAAGCTAATTGCAGAGTTAGCACGAAAACCAACTGAAAAACTCATTGATGGCTCTAAAGCAACACCTTCATGAGGAAACCCCGGTGGAATATATAAAATATCACCTGCTTCTAATTCAACATCAATAATGGCTTCAAAAGGCTCTACATGTAATAACGCTTCATGCGAAATAACTTCCACATGTTGCCCCCTATCACCTACTCGCCAATGACGTTTACCAGAGCCTTGGCATATAAACACATCATAATTGTCAATATGCGGGCCAACACTACCACCTTCGGTAGCAAAGCTTGCCATTAAATCATCTAAACGCCAATGAGGTAAAAACCGAAATGGTTCAATAAGCTCAGCCGCTTCTTCTGAAAAATTATCAAGGGCTTGGATCACTAAAGACCAATCACGTTCACCTAAATGCTCATAACTTTCAAAGGGGCCAAATTCCGCTTGCCATTGACCATCTTTCTTAGAAACCAAACGAGATTGTACTGTTTCTTCCATGGCAATTCCTGCAAATTCATCCGTGGATATTGGGTCTACAAAATCTTTAAATCCTTGACGAATAACAACAGGCTTTTTCTGCCAGTATTTTGTTAAAAATTCATTCTGACTCATTTGATTTAAATCTAAGGTATACATAATTTTCTCTAAGGTATATTTATTTTAGTCGCGAGTAACTTAATACCCACTACTTGATATTTACGCTACCGACATTCCTGCAATTTTATGCCAAAAACCATTACATTCATTTTCTGGGTCTAATAAATGTTTAGTCGGTGTTTGCAATTGTTGTTTAAACTTATCTAACTGAGTAAAGGCTTGTTCGCTATCACTGCTAATACGAACAATGTCAACGCCCATGTCATTTAACTGAGTTACTTCATTAATGAGATTATACTGGTAAGCAGACATGGTTTGAATACCATTAAGTACAAAAACTTGTTCCCCTTCTCGAGAATTCATTTTTCGACCTTGCGGATAGTTAATGCAGCAGTATTTACAATCATCTTTGGGTCTATCTTCTGAGCGTGCGGTAAAGCATCGAGCCGAGTAAGCGAGTGGTAAATACCCCCAAGAAAATACTTCACATTCAAATTTATCACGAATATTCTCATCCACAGCTTGCGTTAAAATGGTTTTCAACCAATCACCAGAAAGTTCAACGGGCATTAACCAACGCATCATACCCTGTTTAAGCAAAACTTTTAAGGTGGAAAGGTTGTAACAGTTAATTGCAGGCCCAGCAACAAAAGGCATATTGAGATCATGCATAATTTGCACTGCGCTTAAATCATTAGCTTCAACCAATAAATCACCGTTATCACACAGTTTTTTTAAAGTCACAATTTCAGCAGGAGACTCTAACAATGTCATGGTTGATATAACAATTTGCTTATTGGTATCTTGGGCTAATTCACGCCCTAACGTCAACCAGTCTTTAGCTCTTAATTCACGGCGCTTTGAACAGACCGTTTCACCCAAATAGATAATATCGGCACTAGATTCTTTTGCTTGATTGTAGAATTGCTCAACGTCATTTTTCGGCCAAAAAAACATATTCGGGCCAAGAGAAAATTTCATATTTTTTTCCTAAAAATTTACTGCCATTTACGGTGGTATGCTCCAAGAGTAGTCTGGCTACCCTCAGATAAATTAGCTAACGTTTGCATCCAACTACCTTCTACTTGGTAGCTTTCTGGGCTTTGTTGATATCGATCTAATGCCATACGCCAAGTTTTAGCTACTTGTTCAACATAAGCAGGACTACGTTGTCGACCTTCAATTTTAACTGAGACTATGCCCATTTCTTTTAATTCAGGAATTAGTTCTAAGGTATTTAAACTCGTTGGCTCTTCTAACGCATGGTAAACATCACCATCAACGTCAAAGCGACCTTTACACAGTGTTGGGTAACCTGCGTTTTCGCCTTCTTGGTATCTGTCAATTAGCACGTTGTTAAGGCGAGACTCTAAACCTTGTTCAGTTTCTTGCCATCGTACGTATTTAGCAGGAGAACAAGCACCAACAGTATTAGGCGATTCTCCCGTCATATAAGAAGACAAGTAACAACGCCCTTCAGCCATAATACATAAACTACCAAAAGCAAATACTTCTAATGGTACAGGGCTCGTTTTAGCAAGCTGACGCACTTGTTGCACTGATAACACTCGAGGCAAAACAACACGGTCAACATCAAAATTATTTTTGAAAAACTTAATCGCCTCAAGGTTAGTGGTTGACGCTTGAACAGATACATGGCGCTCTATGTCTGGGTATTTATTTGCCGCATAATCAAGTACACCTAGATCTGCAATGATTAACGCATCTGTGCCAATTTCCACCGCATTATCAACGGCTTTTCTCCAGCGTTCTTCGCCGCTAGCATGAGCAAAAGTATTAATAGCAACATGCAGTTTTTTACCTCGTTGATGCACATAATCAGCCGCTTTTGCTAATTTACCATCATTAAAGTTAAGACCAGCAAAATGTCGGGCGTTAGTATCATCTTTTAAACCGATATAAACCGCATCAGCACCATTATCTATGGCTACTTTCAAGGCAGGTAAATTTCCTGCTGGGCATAATAACTCCACAAAACACTCCAATTTTAATTGCATAAGCAAGGTAAAAATATTGTCGCTAGTTTATGGCTTTGTTGGTTTAGATTTATTGATATGTATTAAAGAAAACTTGATCTAGGGCAGCCAAATTAATTCTTCGCCTGCTAAACTATTCATTATTTGATCGTATAAGGGCTAAAAAGTGTTTGATTTATCTTCTATTTCTCAAACAGCTTTCAATATAAACCCTATTGAAAAGCTTCCACTAAAAATACGTACTCGCATGATAGAAGTTATGCCAAAAATATTACGTCCTAGCTTGCGTTTATTACCTTTTATAGCGCAAAAGTCTGTTTTATTACCTGCCTTATCTTCGGTTTTTCGAGAAGCAATTGAGGATGGTGACTTTGAATTTTTACAAGACCGATGGTTAAAAATTGCCATCATAGATTTAGAGTTAACTTGGTGGTTAAGCTTTGATGAGAATAAACTGGTTATGGCATCAAAAGATGAAATGACAAAAAACAATATAATTGAAGACGTTAGTTTTAGTGCAACTGGTGATGATTTAGTGTTAATTGCAGGACGTAAGCAAGATCCCGACACCCTATTCTTTCAACGTCGTTTAAAAATAGAAGGTGACACAGAACTGGGCTTAGAAGTAAAAAACTTAATTGATGCAATAGATATTGATCAATTACCAAGCTTAGTACATTCTTTAGTAGATTATAGTGCTAATTTTTTACAAAACACACGAGATGAACAAGCACTTCAACAAGATCAGGGCTAGTAACCTCCCTGAATCTAGTTTTTAAATTTTAATTATTAAACTCTAGCTTTGCTGCATACGCTCTAGCTTTTTCAAGATCTTCTGGTGTATCAACGCCTTCAACGGGGACATTCGTTTTCGCTACTGCAACGTGAATATGCTCACCTTGATAAAGTACTCTTAACTGTTCAAGTGCTTCAATTTGTTCTAATTGACTTGTAGGCCAATTTACATAGTCCTTAATAAAGCCCGCTCGATAAGCATAAATACCAACATGGCGTAAATAGAACTCACCAATAGCCTTAATGTTTTGATTACCCAAAAAACGTTCTCTATCATAGGGAATGGTTGCACGACTAAAATACAGCGCATAACCATCTTTGTCAGTAAGCACTTTCACTGCATTAGGGTTGAATGCTTCTTCAACTGAATCAATATTAATTGCTAATGTCGACATACGTGAAACTTTGTTAGCGTCTATTTGATTAGCTAAATTATTTGCCACCTGCGCAATATTCTCAGGCGGAATAAACGGCTCATCGCCTTGAACATTTACAATAATTGCATCGTCACTAAACTGATATGTTTCCATCACTTCGGCTAAACGTTCTGTGCCTGATTGATGGTCGCTTCGCGTTTTACACACTTCACCGCCAAAGCTTTTAACAACCTGTTCAACTTCATCGTTGTCTGTTGCCACAATCACTTTACTAGCGCCACTTAATTGCGCTTTTTCTACCACCCATTGAATCATTGGCTTACCACCAATATCAGCTAACACCTTACCTGGTAGTCTAGATGATTGATAACGTGCAGGAATGACAACAATAAATGAAGTAGTATCAGTAGTAGTATCTGTAGTTGTAAACGTAGCAGCAACAGTCATAACTTAACCTTCTAGCTCTGTATTTTCGACTGTGTTAGCTGAATCATCTAAAGAAATATGTCGAGCTTCACTTTCTAGCAACACAGGAATACCGTTATCTATAGCATAAGCGAGCTTATCAAATTTACAAATAAGCTCTTGCTGATCTTTATTGTAGTCAAGTTTGCCTTTACACACAGGGCACGCCAATATTTCCATTAATTTTGTATCAAAAATCATTATTTAATTCTCTATGTTCAGTTTGATTTAGCTTATTGTAACTATTCAGGTCATGAAAATGATCATGACTTTTTAGCCCATACTACGTCATCTTCGTGGTCTTTTAATCGAAGATCCATTTTTTAAAGCTATGGATTCCCGATCAGACACTTCGGGAATGACGTAATAAAGACTAGCTGAATAGTTACAGCTTATTTTAAGTTCAGCTTATTGCTATTGTTCGTATTTTTTTTATTAATGTTTGCTCATCTTGCTTTGAAAACTGCGCATCAACAGGTAAATACCACCAGTTTTCTTGTGCGAATGCTTTGCATTTTACCGCATCTTTCTCTGTCATTAATAGCGGTAAATCTGTTTTAAATTGATTAAAGTCATCAACAGTGAAATCTTTATGATCTATAAAGCCTTGTTGCTTTTCTAAATTAAAACCAAGTGCTTGTAAGGTATCAAAAAAACGCTGGGGATCACCAATACCAGCAACCGCATTAACACTGCACCATTGATTTAAAAAAGTGCTTAATGGTAATTTTTTATCCGTATTTATTTGAATAACATCACTTGCCGCTAATTTCATTAACAATGAAGTATGATTATTTATCATTGAAGCCTCATCGGGCTTACTACCATTGTAAATAAGTAAATCAGCTTGTTGCAGGCGCCACTGCCCTTCCCTTAACGGACCAGCAGGTAATAACAAACCATTACCAAAAAGGCGCTTACCATCAATAACAATAAACTCTAAATCACGTTGTAAACGGTAATGCTGTAAGCCGTCATCACTGATTATAATATTACAGCCTTGTTCAATGAGCATTTGTGCATTAGCGACACGATCAGCGCCAACTACAACTGGTACATGACAGCGCTGATAAATTAAAATTGGCTCATCACCTGCTTCAGCACTCGTGCTATTTTCATCAAGTAAATAAGGATAAGTTTTAGCATTACCGCCATAGCCACGAGAAATAACACCAGGCTTAAGCCCCAATGTTTTAGTTAATTCAACTAAGTGCACTACTACTGGCGTTTTACCATTACCACCGATACCGATATTGCCAACAACAATAACAGGTTTATTTAATTTGTACGATTTCATCAAGCCTAAACTAAAAGCCAACCTTCGTACTGAGCTAAGTAAATAAAATAAACCCGCTAATGGCAATAACAAAGGGACTAGCCAATATTTTGCTGGATGATTTTTAAACCATACCTTTTCAATTAAGCGCATATTAGCTCCACATTAACTTTCTTTTAACTTCATATAGCATATTAACTTCACATAACACTTTAAATAACTATTTTCATCATTTAAGACTCAAATTGAAAGCGATGTAATTGCGCATATGCGCCATTTTTGTTAAGCAATGCTTGATGGTTTCCTTGTTCAATTATTTTACCCTGATCCATGACTATTATTTTATCTGCATTTTCTATGGTAGATAATCTATGAGCAATAACTATAGAGGTTCTATTTTGCTGTAATGTTTGCAACGCATCTTGAATGTGACGTTCAGATTCAGTATCTAAAGCGCTTGTTGCTTCATCTAAAATTAGAAATGGTGCATCACATAATAATGCCCTAGCAATAGCAACTCGTTGCCTTTGACCACCCGATAATAAAGCACCATTTTCGCCAATATTAGTCTGTAAACCCTGTTCCATTTTTGTCGCAAATTCCATCACATGAGCACTTTTGGCTGCTGCTTCAATTTCCTCTAGCGTTGCCTCTGGTTTTCCGTAAGCAATGTTATTTGCAAGGCTATCATTAAATAACACGACTTGTTGTGAAACATAAGCAAACTGATGTCGTAAATCTTTTAAAAAATACTCCTCAATATTGACATCATCAATGAGTACTTCTCCTTGACTAGCATCGTAAAAACGCAGCAATATTGCACTGGCTGTTGACTTGCCACTCCCTGAACGACCTACTAAAGCTAACGTTTCACCTGGGTTTAATTCAAAAGAGATATTTTCAAGTGCCCATTTGTTTTTTATAGGGGCATCATCTTTGTTTGGACTATAATCATAAGCAAAGTTAACCTTTTTAAAGGCTATTTTTCCCTTAGCTTTAGTCAGGTGAGTATGGCCCGTATCTTTTTCTTTATTTTGATCTAATACAGAAAAAATACTAACACAAGCTGCCATTCCTTTTTGAAATTCACTATTAACATTGGTAAGCATTTTTAAGGGTCTTAGCAGCATAGTCATATAAGTAATAACACTTACAAAGCTACCTGCAGAAATACTTTCTCGTAATGTATCTGTATTAACAGCATAAAAAACAAAAGCTAAAGCGAAAGAAGCTATAATTTGAATAATGGGTACACTGCCTGCTTTTGTTGCAACAAGCTTCATGCGCTGTTGACGGTTATTATTATTTATTTGCTCAAAGCGGCTGAATTCTTTTTCCTGACCGCCAAAGGTGAGTACCACCTTATGGCCATTAATAGTTTGTTCTGCTGCCGTGGTAACCTCACCCATCGCGCCTTGAATATTTGCACTCACCTTTCTAAAGCGTTTAGATACAATAACAACAATAATAGCAATAAGTGGAATAATTAATAAAAATATTACCGACAATTGCCAGCTTATATAAAACATTAAACCAATTAAACCAATAACAAAGGCACTTTGTTGCACTATCACTAAAATTGATTTACTGACTGAATTTAAAACTTGCTCTGTATCATAAGTGAGTTTAGAAATTAAGCTACCTGTTGACTCTTTGTCATGAAAAGATACTGGCATTGCCATAATATGTTCAAATAGTTTTTGCTTTAAGTCAGTCACCACATGGTTCCCCACCCAAGCTAAACAATAATTAGCAACAAAGTGAAACATGCCACGGAAAATAAACGCTGTTACAACAAATACAGGTGCCCATTTCATAAAATCAGATTTTGTTCCTCCTAAACCTTCATCAATTAATGGTTGCAGTTTAGACAGAAAATAAACATCAATAGCAGCGTAACCTAACATTCCGACAATCGCGACAACAAAGCCTAGTTTATAGGGTTTAGCATAACTAAGGAGACGCTTAAAATTTTGCCATGTTGTGGCTTTTATGGGTTTTTCCATGGGAGAAATGGTCTCACTACATTTTGATATTATTACCATAGTTTGATTTTAACGTTATTCCCTTTCAACAACCAACTTTTTCTATTCGTTATTCTCATGAGTAATATTTAGTTTGCAAACCAGAATGGCCACAAATCATCATGGTAAGTGTGTTTAATTACACCTTCATCAGAAAAATTTATAATAATTTGCCCTGATTCTGCAGTATTTAACAGTTGAACATTATTATCTTTATAGCGTTTAGTAACAGCAGTAACCGGCATATGCCAGCGATTTAAAAAACCTGCACTAACAATGGCAAACGTCGGCTTTAATTGTGCAATAAAAATATCACTTGATGACGTTTTAGAGCCATGGTGTGGCACAACTAAAACATCAGCGCTTAACTGGGGATATAACTTAATCAACTTCTTTTCTATCTTTTTTGATATATCCCCTGTTAGCAAAACATTGTATCTACCATCAGATATAAGTAACACGCAAGAATCATCATTTTCTTTAGATACAGCATTTTCAGGCCATAACACTTCAATGGTTAGTCCTTGCCAATTAAACAACTTTCCTTGCAAACACGCACTGCTCGTTTTTTCACTTTCGGTATTATTTTTTTCACTTTCGGTATTATATATAAGCTCTTTTATATCTATTGATTGTTGTAAAACAGTTAAACCACCCGCGTGATCATTATCACTATGACTAATAATTACCTTGTCTAGCTGCTGTATTCCTGAGTACTGTAAATAAGGCAACACAACTGCATCAATCATATTAAAGCCACTTTCATATAAAGCACCTGTATCATATAAAATAGCCTTATTTTCGCGCTGAACTAATACTGAAAGACCTTGCCCAACATCAAAAATAACAAGCTGCCAATTATTAAGTTTTTTATTAGGTTGATCATTAAACGCTAGTGCTCCTAATACAATTACTGAGCAACAAAAGATGGTCGCCATTGTTTTATATTTATGTTTCCGTTTACAAAAAAAAGCAAATTTAGGCTGAAAAAATAAAAATAAAATACTAAGTAAACCACCTAACACTAGTATCTGAATATTAACGCTTGAAAGTGTTATAACCGCCCATGATTTAGCTGCTAGATAGGTTAAGTAAAACCAAAGAAGCTGTATTGATTCTAAACATAACATAATAAAAAATTGAGATAATGTTTCTGATATTGGCATCAAAATCACTGACATTAAGCATAATGGAATACTTAAAAAGCTCATCCATGGCACAGCAATAATATTAGCGAATAAAGCTATCACTGATATTTGTTGAAAAAAAACCGCACTAATAGGCAGTAGCATTAAGGTTAAACTTAACTGAATAACAAGTAGCCCCTTGATAAACCGCCATAATTTATTACCTGTAGCAAGTACAGCTTTAAACCGCCAAAGCGTAAGAAAAATAATAGTAACTGCATAAACTGACAACCAAAAACTTGCCGTAAATAAACTAAAAGGATTTATTAACGTTATTACAAACAAAGTTAATAATAACCAACGTGTTATTGATACTTTTATTGCCAGTAAACGCATACACCAATAGATACTTAACATCACTAAAGCGCGGATTGTTGGTAAAGAGTAACCTGCTAAATAGCCATAACTAATCGCCACCACCATACTGAGCCCAATAGCAAGATAACGAGTATTAATTGTTTGAAGTTTATGGCTATTAACGAAACAACTTAATGGTAGAACACGAATGACTAACATAACGATGAAAAAACACCCTGTTGCCACTAAGCCGATATGCAAACCAGAAATAGCAATAAGGTGACCTGTACCTGTAGCTTGTAATACTTGCCACAAGTCTTGATTCAACTCTGCACGCGAGCCAAAACCTAATGCCAACAACAACGGTGTTAATTCATACTCAGAGCCATACTCAGACTTATGCTCAGATTTATAGCTAGATAAGAGTTTTTTATAATCACTAAAGAGTTGTTGCCGTAGTGTGCTTTTTAAAATAAGTATCTGGTTATCTTTATGATTAACCACATAACCCGTAGCGCTTATACTTTTACTATTAAGCCATGTTTGATAACTAAAGCTGCCTAAATTAGCTAGACCATGCGCAGGTTTAAATTTCACTTTTAATTGAACTGTTTGACCTTGTTGCAAAGGTAAGGTGGCATTTTTCCAACTTAAACGTAGCTGTATCGCTTTATTTAACTTCTGCTTATTAAGGTGAGTAACATTAAGGTTAAAGCGTAAACGCTTATCTGCGATAGAATTAGCTGCTGAAGGATTATTATTTAAGATAGCATCTATTTTATTTTTAGGTGAATGTAAGCTGGTAACTTCTCCTTGAGCCCACTGAGCTTTAGTTGATAATTCAATGACATTTAAATTATTTTCTTGCCATAAATTCTGCAAATTAAATGCATTAAATAACATCCAACTTGCACCAAATAATACACCAGAGCTTAACCGTAAAGGGGTAAAAGTTTTGCCTGAGCTTGAACTTATATTTAAAGGGTAATTATAGCGATAGTAAAAAAAGATGATAGAGAGCAATAGAAGTGAAAATAGCACAAAAAACTCTGGCACTATTGGTAAAAATAATGAGAATATAGCACCAAGAAAAAAACTAGCTAACCACCAATCCATAGTGAATAAAATACTTCCTTTATTATTTGCTGTATTGTTTATTGCATTAGCTTAACGAAATAAACTTGAACAAAAACCTAAATATAATAGTAAGTATATGCCAAAAAAACTAATTAAGCGTTTAATGCCAGATCATAAAAGTATTAAAGAGAATAAAAACTTAAAAATTTTTGGCAATTTATTACACAACCCTCACTTATGGCACATGAACCGGCATTCGGTAGCAAAAGCGTTTGCTGTGGGTTTATTCTTTGCTTTTATACCTGTCCCTTTTCAAATGATTTTAGCGGCAGGAACTGCTATTTTAGTGCATTCTAATCTACCTATTTCAATCGCCTTAGTGTGGTTAACAAACCCATTTACCATGCCTGCTATCTTTTACTCTTGCTATATTGTTGGCACATGGGTGATAGGTGCGCCAGCGAAAGAGTTTAACTTTGAAGCAAGTTGGCAGTGGGTAGTTAATAGCTTATCAACCATAGGGCCAGCATTTTTATTAGGCTGTGGTGTTTTAGCTGTTATATTTTCTATATTGGGTTATTTTGGTATTCAAGCATTATGGCGCTTTAACGTAATTAAGGCATGGCAAAAACGTAAAACACGATAGTAATACTCGTAGGGCTAATAGTTACTTAACCTGATGCAATGGTTACTTACTTTCAGGGCGAGTAATTGAAAAGTGCTGATAGGCTCTATCAGTAGCAATTCTTCCGCGTGGTGTGCGTTGTAAAAAACCTTGTTGAATTAAAAAGGGTTCAAGTACGTCCTCAATAGTTTCACGTTCTTCACCAATAGCGGCTGCAACATTATCAAGACCAACAGGCCCCCCCATAAATTTATCAATAATGGCATGTAATAGCTTTCTATCCATGATATCAAAACCCTCATTATCAACTTCTAACATATCAAGGGCTGCGGCAGCTGTTTCTTGATTCACTAATCCATGCGTTTTAATATCAGCATAATCTCGCACACGACGTAATAATCTATTTGCTATACGGGGTGTACCACGAGAGCGACGAGCAACTTCACAAGCACCTTGTTCGTCAATGCTTAAATTTAAAAAGTGAGCAGAGCGTTTAACAATTGTTGTTAAATCTTGCACATTATAAAACTCTAAACGCTGAACAATGCCAAATCGATCTCGTAATGGTGACGTTAACGCCCCAGCCCGAGTTGTTGCACCAATTAACGTAAAAGGAGGTAAGTCTAATTTAATTGAACGCGCTGCAGGCCCTTCGCCAATCATAATATCAAGTTGATAATCTTCCATCGCTGGATAGAGAATCTCTTCTACTATAGGACTTAAACGGTGGATTTCATCAATGAATAAAATGTCATTTTCTTCTAAATTTGTTAGTAATGCAGCTAAATCACCCGCTTTTTCTAAAACAGGACCTGAAGTAGTACGAATACTTACACCCATTTCATTAGCAATAATATTAGCAAGTGTAGTTTTACCTAAACCTGGAGGGCCAAAAATAAGTAAATGATCAAGTGGCTCACCACGTTTTTTTGCTGCAGGAATAAAAATTTCCATTTGCGCTTTAACATGGGCTTGCCCCGTATAATCAACTAACATTTTAGGACGAATGGCGCGATCGACTCCTTCATCTTCAATGGTTGCTACTGGCTCAATTAAGCGATCTGCTTCTATCATTTATATTCCTATTTTTACCAACAAGTTCGCAGTTGAAGTCGTTTTTATAATTTACTCTCGTAATCATTCAGTTTTAAATTGAACGATACAGCAACAACAAGATGACAGTTACAACATTGATTTTAACGCATGACGAATAATATCTTCACTGGACATACCATCACTATAAGCCTGTTTTACCGCTTTATCTGCTTGCACCTGTTTATAGCCTAAAGAAATAAGCGCATTAATAGCATCGCCTTTATTACTGCGAAAAGGATCATTAAACTCATTAACAAAAGTTTGTTCTGTACTTAACTGCACTGGCATAGCGTCAGTTGCGGGGGTTAATGTAGTCATTTGCCAGTCTTTTAAACGATCACGCATTTCAATCAACAATCGTTCAGCTGTTTTCTTGCCTACGCCAGGAATTTTTACAATACCTGAAACATCATCATGAGCAACACAACTTACAAATTGATCTGCTGACATGGCCGACAAAACAGCTAAAGCTAACTTAGGGCCAACACCGTTAACTTTAATTAATAAACGAAACAGTTTACGTTCTGTGGTATTAGCAAAACCGTATAACAGCTGAGCATCTTCACGTACAACAAAGTGAGTATATATTATTGCGTGCTCATTAAGTTCTGGCAATGCATAAATGCTGGTCATTGGCATGGTTACCTCATAACCAACACCAGCACATTCAATAAGGATTTCAGGAGGAAACTTTTCAGCTAAAATGCCAGATAAACGACCGATCACAAGGACAACCTAAAGAAAATGATTAATATGACAAAATCATACCACTAGATATTTATACAGTAAAGCACAGTTTAAAGATACAAGTTAAAAGGTACGAAACAATAAAGAGCACAAAATGGTTTATCACCTCATACTCAGAATAAATAGCAACTCACTACTAGAAACTTATCTCAGCCTTCCTCGTACTGTTTTTTGAGCTTGACCACTAAGTTTTTCTATAATTTGATAGCTATGAGCATGGCATAATGCAACAGCAAGCGCATCAGCAGCATCAGCTTGCGGCGTACCTGGCAGTTTAAGGATAGTTTTTACCATATGCTGAACTTGGGATTTATCTGCACCACCTGTTCCAACCACCGCTTGTTTGATTTGCCTAGCAGAGTACTCTGCAATAACTATATCATTATTGGTGGCAGCAACAATAGCCGCACCGCGTGCTTGCCCTAATTTCAATGCAGAATCTGGGTTTTTCGCCATAAAAACTTGTTCAATGGCAAACATATCTGGCTTAAATTGCATGATGATTTCAGAAACACCAGCAAAAATAGTTTGTAAACGCGAGCCAAGATCTTCGCCTTGACTAAGCGCTTTAATGCAACCACTACCTAAATAAGTAAAGGTACGATCTTGATGTTTAATAACCCCGTAGCCAGTTAAGCGTGAACCGGGGTCTATACCCAGAATAATAGACATAGAATTAGGCTATAGCGCTTAAATTATTCATCGTCTTTTTGCGGAGGAGTTTTTTGCTGAGGAATTACCTGAACACCCAACTCAGCCAACTGAGCAGGATTAGCATTACCTGGTGCATTCGTTAACGGACAAGCTGCTGTATTCGTTTTAGGGAATGCCATAACTTCACGAATAGAACTTGCGCCTGTCATTAACATCACTAAGCGATCAAGCCCAAAAGCTAAACCAGCATGTGGTGGAGCACCGTATTGTAATGCTTCAAGTAAAAAGCCAAATTTCTCTTGGGCTTCTTCTTCGTCAATACCTAAAATTCTAAAAGCGGTTGACTGCATTTTTTGGTCATGAATACGTACAGAGCCACCACCTAATTCACAACCATTTAATACCATATCGTAAGCATCAGACAATGCACCTAATGGGTTTGCTTCTAATTGCTCAGGAGTTAAATTAGTAGGCGCGGTAAACGGATGATGAAGCGCATGCATGTGACCATCAATTTCTTCAAACATTGGGAAGTCAACAACCCATAACGGTTTCCATTCCCCTTCAAGCAAATCTAAATCTTCACCTAGTTTTAAACGCAAGGCACCTAATGCTTCAGTTACTACCGTGTTAGTATCTGAGCCAAAGAAAATAATATCCCCCGATTTAGCATTAACACGCGCTAATAATGCTGAAACTACATCTTCAGACAAAAACTTTAAGATAGGTGATTGTAACCCTTCCATTCCCTTATCAATGTCATTAACCTTTAACCACGGCATGCCTTTAGCGCCATAAATGCCAACAAATTTAGTTAATTCATCAAGACCTTTACGTGAGTATGCTTTAGCACCACCTGGTGCACAAATTACCGCAACACGGCTATTATCATCATTAGCAGGACCAGAGAATACTTTAAACTCAACCTCTTTTAATAAATCAGCAACATCAACTAGCTCTAATGGATTACGCAAATCAGGCTTGTCAGAGCCAAAACGTGTCATTGCCTCAGAAAATGACATGCGAGGGAATTCACCCAAATCAACATCAAGTATCTCTTCAAATAATTCACGGATCATCGTTTCTGTGACTTCCATCACTTGGTCACTAGACATAAACGAAGTTTCAATATCTATTTGAGTAAACTCAGGTTGTCTATCAGCACGTAAATCTTCATCACGGAAACATTTAACAATTTGATAATAACGCTCCATACCAGACATCATCAACAACTGCTTAAATAACTGTGGTGATTGTGGCAAAGCAAAGTATTTACCATTGTGCGTACGACTTGGTACTAAATAATCACGAGCACCTTCTGGTGTTGCCGCAGTAAGAATAGGTGTTTCAATATCTAAAAATCCTAATGTTTCTAATGAACTACGTACTTTTGATGTTACTTTTGCACGAAAGCGCATACGCTCAGTCATCTCAACACGGCGTAAATCAAGGTAACGATATTTTAAACGTTGTTCTTCTGAATTGTTCTGATTTGAATCAAGTGGCAACGGCGCAGATTTATTTAAAATAGTAAGCTCTAGGCCTAAAACTTCAATAGCACCTGTTTTCATGTCTTTATTTACTTGACCTTCAGGACGAGCGCGTACTTTACCTTTTAACTGTACACAAAACTCATTGCGTAACGTGTTAGCAGTGGCAAGTACTTCAGGTAAGTCAGGATCATAAACCACTTGCACTAGCCCTTCACGATCACGAAGATCTAAAAAGATAACCGCACCTAAGTCACGACGACGATTTACCCAACCACAAAGAGTGACTTCTTGACCAATATGAGATTCGTTAACCTCACCACAATAAAGAGTGCGCATAGTTTTTGCCTTGATAATAATATGAACTGTTGCTTAATTAGTACTTATACTTACTGGTTTAAATAACTCAGGTAAGCCAAGCAAGCTTAAATGCCGCACATTATAAAGCAAAGGTTATTAAATAAATAATAATTTTTATCAGTAATTTCACTTGCCCTTTCAATTCATAAGCGATGAACAAAGATAAAAAAAACACCTTCAAAGCACTTGGAATAGCTAAACTTGGCGGTAAATTCTCGTCAGTTTTATCAAAATAGGGTTATTTATCTACTTAAATATCAGTTAAAATAAATCAACATAGCTAAATAATGATTCTTCATGCGCAACTCTGACACCAATTTAACTAATACTGACTTGATATACTCAAATCCTCAAACCCAAGTAAAAGACTTTGCTTTTGATGCTCAAGTTGTAGAAGTTTTTCCTGACATGATCACTCGTTCAGTGCCAGGTTATACCACTATTATTGAAACTATTGGTCGTCTTAGCCAGCGCTTTGTACAAAAAAACACCCTTATATATGATTTAGGCTGTTCATTGGGCGCTGCAACCTTAGCCATGCGCAAAGGCATAAATGCCAAACAATGTAAAATTATTGCTGTTGATAATTCATCGGCAATGGTTGAGCGTTGTACAATGCATATTAATGCTTTTAAAGGCGAAACACCGGTAGAGGTTATTGAAGCAAATATTCAAGATGTACAGATTAAAAATGCTTCCATGGTAGTACTTAACTTCACTCTGCAATTTATTGATAAAGCTGAACGACAAACTTTATTAACTAATATAGCGAATGGTATTAACAAGGGTGGAATTTTAATTATTTCAGAAAAAATATCTCATGATGATTCAATTATTGATCAACACTTAGTTGACTTACACCACGACTTTAAACGCGCTAATGGCTATAGTGAATTAGAAGTAGCACAAAAACGTACTGCATTAGAAAATGTTATGCGCACCGACTCAGTAGAACAACATATAGAGCGTTTAACTAATGCTGGCTTTAACCATGTATCACCTTGGTTTCAGTGTTTTAATTTTATTTCTTTTATCGCAATAAAATAAGCAAGCAGCACACACTTTTATTTACTACCAATTAAAAAACAACCTATGACAACTTTTAATACCTTTTATCAACAAATTGCCACCAATCGTTTAAGCCATTGGTTAAATACCTTACCTGCGCAGCTTGATCATTGGCAAAAAAACAATTTGCATGGTGAGTATAAACATTGGCAAAAAACCTTAGATGCGCTACCTAAAGCTCAATCATCAAGTGTTGATTTAACCAATAGTGTTACTGTTGGTAGCAAGGCTGATTTTAATGAAGGTGAGCATAAACGCTTAGAAAATTTATTAAAAAAATTCAAACCATGGCGTAAAGGTCCTTATCATATTCACGGCTTACATATAGATACCGAATGGCGCAGTGATTTTAAATGGGATAGATTAGCTGAGCACATCAGTGACTTATCAGAAAAGTATGTTTTAGATATTGGCTGTGGTAGTGGTTATCACTTATGGCGAATGCGCGGTGCTGGTGCAAAATTTGTTGTTGGTATTGATCCTACACAACTCTTTTTGATGCAATTTAATGCTGTGCAGCATTTTATTCAAGACGAGAGTGTTAATTTATTACCCTTGGGTGTTGAACAATTACCTGAGCTTAACGCTTTTGATACTGTTTTTGCTATGGGGGTTTTATATCATAGGCGATCTCCCATTGATTTTCTTTATCAACTAAAAGCACAGTTAGTTAAAGGCGGCGAGTTGGTATTAGAAACCTTAATTGTAGATGGCGATGAAAATACTGTACTAGTACCCGGAGAGCGTTATGCAAAAATGCGTAATGTCTGGTTTTTACCCAGCGCTAAAGCAATGTGTGCTTGGTTAGAGCGATGTGGATTTACTAATATTCGCGTGGTTAATACTGATATAACTGCGTTAGATGAACAGCGAAAAACTGATTGGATAGATACTGAATCATTATCTGATTTTTTAGATCCCCAAGACAAGAGTAAAACAATTGAAGGCTACCCTGCCCCACAACGTGCTATTTTTATTGCTAATACCTAGTACTTCTAATAACTTAGCTGTTAGAGTGTCGCAAGGTTATAAAAATTAAGGAAAGGCATGAGTGAAGTTTGGCTTGAGAGACGATTAAAAAAAGTATCACAAAGACAACAAGATCACCGTGATCCTTTTCAACGAGATAGAGCACGCATATTGCACTCTGCTGCTTTTAGGCGTCTGCAATCAAAAACCCAAGTTATGGGAAGTGGGCAAAGTGACTTTTATCGAACTCGCTTAACTCATTCACTTGAAGCGTCACAAATAGGCTCAGGGATTACCGCACAACTTCGTTGCAAATATCCTGAACTTTGCCAAACATTATTCCCTACCACCGACAGTTTAATTGAAGCAATTTGTTTAGCCCACGATATAGGTCACCCCCCCTTCGGTCATGGCGGTGAAGTAGCATTAAATTACATGATGCGCGAACATGGAGGCTTTGAAGGTAATGGACAAACTTTTAGGATTGTTTCTCGTTTAGAACCCTTTAGTGAACAACATGGCATGAACCTAACCCGAAGAACTTTGTTAGGATTAATGAAGTACCCACAAACATTGGCTAAACTCAATCAGCAAACAATAAGCAGTGAACTTACAAGCCATAGACAACTTAAAGCACAAGATTGGCACCCACCTAAAGGTTTATATTGCGATGATGTCGATATAATTGATTGGGTTTTATCACCTTTATCAGTAAAAGATCGCAACTTATTTCAACAAATAAAACTATCAAATAATAACAAAAGTCATCATAAAACTCGCTTTAAATCGCTTGATTGCTCAATTATGGAATTAGCAGATGATATTGCCTACGGCATCCATGATTTAGAAGATGCCATAGTAACAGGCGTTGTTAACCGTAATGATTTTGAACATAATGTTATCGAAAAATTAATCAAAATAGATGATCTTTGGTTAAACGAATATAGTAAAAATTTAACCCAGAAACTTTTTAGTGAACAACATCATTTACAAAAAGATGCCATTGGTGGTTTAGTAAATTATTTAATTACCGCCATTGAACTAACTAATCTAAATGACACTTTTACTGATGTTGGCTTTGATGCTAACTTTGATGAAGACCTACTAAAATATAACGCCACCTTACCAAGCGCAACTAGTCAAGTGTTACAAATATTCAAAGACTTTGTTTATACGTTTGTAATCAAACAAACCAGTATTCAACGGCTTGAATACAGAGGTCAACAAATCATTATGGAGTTATTTGAAGCGCTATCTTCTGACCCACTAAGATTATTGCCCAATAACAGCGCCAAACGTTGGCAACAAGCTGTTAATGATGGTAAAAATGCTAACAGAATTATTGCTGATTATGTAGCTGGCATGACCGATGAATACGCTAGCCGTTTACATCAAACTTTATTTGTTGCTAATGCTTCTGGTAGTTATCATTTAAGTTAAATTGATAACATTCATTATCTTGATGTATAATAGTGATGTATATAATTTAAAAAAGGTTATGATCATGCATAGAACACAAATATATTTTGATGATGATTTGATCAGTGAAATTAAAAAAGCTGCACAACAAACTAATTTATCTATGTCAGCCTATATCCGTAACGTTTTAAAAAAAGAACTAGCCAATAAACAATCAACTGAAGAACAGGTTGATTTATCAGCTTTTACAGGTATTTGGCAAGACAGAGATATTGACCAAGAACAGTTACGTAACAAGGCTTGGAAATAATGGCACTTGGCAACATTGTACTAGATACTAATGTGCTGATTAAAATATTAAAAAACAATCAACAAACCATTAAACACGTTGAGTCGCTCTCTCCGCCTTTATTTGTTTCTGTAATTTCTGCCATGGAATTAATTTATGGCGCATTAAACAAACAAGAACTAAAAAAGCTGCAACAGTTTTTATCACTTTTCAAGATAATTCAATTAAACGAAAAAACTTCTCAGCAAGCCTTTTCTCTTATAGCTAAATACGCTAAAAGTCATACCCTTGATATTCCTGATGCTTTAATAGCCGCTAGTTGCTTAGAAAGTAATAAAACATTATTTACTTATAACCGTAAAGACTTCCGCTTTATTCCTAAATTAACCTTATTAGATGAATAACTTTTTGGGAGCCTCTGGGGCTCCAAAATGGTTGCCTTTGTAAAGCTAAACACCGACATTGATTTATTAATAGTTTTTAGTCTTATATTTGGTTATTCTTTAGAGAATTATTCTGTCGAACAAGTTGAAAAATAGGTTAAATAAGAACCTATTTTTTGTATATGGCGGTGATCGAGAGATTTACACCCTA
>JADGDH010000044.1 GCA_016745015.1 Colwellia sp. | reverse complement strand
AGCGCTCAATGAAGTGACGTAGATAATGTATAAAAAGAAGAAGTAAAGCAGGGAGATACCATCCGTGAGTAACATTCCCTGTTCTAATCATCCTGATCTAACCGTTTGATTTTTAAATTCATATTCACCTCAATTTTGAGGTGTTATTTTATCAAATAGTCATAGATTTAGCGCTTAAATTAAATAAAAATTTTCGAGTTTGCTCTGATCAATTTCTGTTGAAGGAAAGCGCGGAAGAGCTATTGGTTGGAGAAAAGACGTGAGTGATTAGTCTAAAACGGGTGACCCTTTTGGTTAAAGAGAAGTTTAAAAACCAATCATTTGATTGGTTTTTTTTCGCTTGAAGCTTATTTTTTAACAATAATATCTTTAGAAATATCACTCACTTTGGTCACGCCTGTTAATGCCATTGCAACACGCATTTCATTTTCAAAAATATTTAGTAATTGATTTACCCCTTTTTCACCGTTGGCAGCTAAGGCATAAGCCCAAGCTCGTCCTAACATACAAGTATCTGCGCCAAGTGCTAAAGCCTTAACTACATCAAGACCACTTCTTATACCGCCATCAACTATTATTTTACATTGTTGGTTAACTGTTTTCGCTATTTCAGGTAGTATGTCCAGTGTTGCTGAAGCACTATCGAGCTGTCGCCCTCCATGGTTTGAAACTACAATAGCATCAGCACCAAGTCTTACGGCTTCTTTGGCGTCTTCACTATCTAATATACCTTTAATTATTAAATTTCCTGACCAATTATCACGAATCCAATCAAGATCTTGCCAAGTCATGCTGGCATCAAATTGGTTATCGACCCAGCCTTTAAAATCATCAAGGGAGTTGGCATTTGGTACCGCATCAGTTAAATTACCAAAAGTGAGAGGTTTTCCTTTAATTGCAACATCCCATAACCAACTTGGGTGAGTAGCTATGTCTAAACCGCGTTTTAATTTACCCAATAGAGTACTGCTGGCTTCACTCGCACTTAAGCCGTTACGTACGTCACGATAACGCGAGGCCAGCACAGGAAGATCAACAGTTAAAATTAGTGTTTTGCAACCTGCTTGTTTTGCACGTTTTAATAAATTTAGGGCGTAGCTTCGATCTTTTATCACATACAATTGAAACCAAAATTCTTGATTAGTTTGTGCTTGTAGCTCTTCAATAGAACAAATTCCTACAGTAGATAAACAAAAGGGAATATTGTGTTTGTTTGCTGCTTTGAGAGCCTGTTGCTCACCTCTTTGTGCGTAGCAGCCAGCTAAGCCGACAGGGCCAAGAATTAAAGGCATATTGAGTTTGTTATCGAATAAAGTATAGCTAAGGTCTATGTGGCTAACATCTCTTAATATTTTTTGTCGTAAAGATAACTGAGAAAATGCATTAAGGTTATTCGCTAATGTTATTTCTTGATAGCTTCCTCCATCAATGTAATCAAATAATTGTTGAGGTAAGCGCTTGCGGGCTAAAAGGCGGAAATCAGCTGTATTTGCAGGAGCAATGCGTAAACTATTTGTTGTCATAGGTGAATCTTATTTAGTAATAGCATGCAAAATATCCTAATTTAATTATATTAAATAAACAAGTTAAGTAGTTTGTTTTGCTTTTTAAATGAATAGTATGCAAGTGAAGTGAATAAAAAACTTATTGTTGCATATTGTATAAAATTACTCATAACTCTTCGGGATAGCCGATATTCATTGTAACTATATTGTATACAATATCTCATTGTGCAGTTTTAATTGAATGTTTAGTGAAAAATACTGAATATTAACCACTTTATCACTTGACGAGAAATTATTTTTATGAAACTGCAAAATAATGTTTGTTTTTAATAATTGGAGTGATTATTCTAATTTCATAAATCTTCGAATGAGAACAAAGAATGAACAGTATGGAGCAGCAGTTTTTAGAAGCAGGTACACTCATGCTTGCTGGAATGGTATTTGTATTCGCTTTTTTAAGTTTATTGATTATCTTTATTAAAACCGTGTTGGCAAAGTTGGCTGTTAAGTTTCCAGATCCTATTGCGCCAAATAGAAATCATTCGAATAAAAAAAAGAATAAGGTCGTAAGCGGTGAAATATCACCTGCTATTATTGCTGTAATAAGCGGAGCCGTAAATAGCTACCGCCAACAACATTCTCAACAAAATTTTTCTTTACAGAAAGCAAAAAAATAAGGACACAATCATGAGCAAACCATTAGGCATTACCGAAGTTGTCTTAAGAGATGGTCATCAATCAATTCTAGCAACTCGCCTTCGTTTAGAGGATATGTTGCCTATTGCTTCAACATTAGATGAAGTTGGCTATTGGTCAATTGAATCTTGGGGGGGAGCAACGTTTGACTCTTGTATTCGTTATTTAGGTGAAGATCCATGGGAGCGTATTCGTGCTTTGAAAAAAGCGATGCCAAATACCAAGCAACAAATGCTATTCCGTGGTCAAAATATCTTAGGCTATCGTCACTATGCTGATGATGTAGTAGAAAAATTTGTTGAACGTGCTCACGTTAATGGTGTTGATGTATTCCGTATTTTTGATGCTATGAATGATGTTCGAAACTTGCAAACGTCAATTAAAGCGGCTGTAAAAGTTGGCGCTCATGCTCAGGGCACATTAAGTTATACTGAAAGTCCTATGCATACACTTGCAGGCTGGTTAACTATGGCAAAGCAGCTTGAAGATATGGGTGCACACTCTTTATGTATTAAGGATATGTCTGGTTTATTAAAACCATACGATGCAGCCGAATTAATTGGTAAATTGAAAGAAACAGTTTCTTTACCAATTGCTTTACATTGTCATGCAACAACGGGATTAAGTGTTGCTACTCAAATGAAAGCAATTGATAGCGGTATCGATGTTATTGATACTTCTATTTCATCAATGAGTATGACTTACGGTCACTCACCAACAGAAACTATTGCTTCAATTGTTGATGGTAGCCCACGTGATACAGGTTTGAATGTTGAAAAAATGGCTGAAGTAGCTGCATATTTCCGTGAAGTTAGAGAAAAATATGCAGAATTTGAAGGCAGCTTAAAAGGCGTTGATGCTCGAATTTTAACTGCTCAAGTGCCTGGTGGCATGTTAACTAACATGGAAAACCAACTTAAAGAGCAAGGCGCGGCAGATAAATTTGATGAAGTATTGACTGAAATTCCTAAGGTTCGTAAAGATTTAGGTTATATACCTCTTGTTACACCAACCTCGCAAATTGTTGGTACTCAAGCGGTATTAAATATATTAACAGGCGAACGTTATAAGTCTATAACCAAAGAAACTGCGGGTGTATTAAAAGGTGAATATGGTGCTACTGCTGCACCTGTTGATGCTGAGTTACAAGCCCAGGTATTAGATGGTAAAGACGTGATTACTTGTCGTCCTGCTGATTTGCTTGATCCTGAAGTTGATAAATTATCAACTGAATTGCAAGCTTTAGCGAAAGAGAAAAACATTGATTTAGCCGATGAAATAATTGATGACGTATTAACTTACGCATTATTTCCTCAAGTTGGCTTGAAATTTTTAGAAAACCGTAATAACCCTTCAGCATTTGAGCCTATTCCGACGAAAGCGAGTGCTAAAGCTGCCACATCATCTGAGCCTAAATCAGCAACGGAACCAGAAAACTATGCTGTAAGTGTAGATGGTAAAGTTTACGATGTTATTGTTGCGCCAGGGGGAGCTATTGATGCTATTACTCACCCTGCGGGAGATGATGCAATAAAGCAATCAGCTTCTATTTCAGCAGAGGAAACATTAAATGCACCGCTTTCAGGTAATATATTTAAACTACTTGTGGGTGAAGGCGACTCCGTCGAAGCAGGTGACGTTGTGATCATTATGGAAGCGATGAAGATGGAAACCGAGATTCGGGCAGTAAATGCCGGTGTTATCACTAGTTTGCATACCAAAGAAGGCGACTCTGTTGCTGTTGGTGATGCTTTACTTAGCTTTTCATAGAGGATCTTATGGATTCATTAACTAAACTATGGCTCTCTACTGGCTTAGCTAATTTTGAGTTAGGCCAAGTGATAATGATGCTAGTTGGCTGTGGTTTGCTTTATCTTGCTATCGCTAGAAATTTTGAGCCGTTATTGTTATTACCTATGGGCTTTGGCTCTATTTTAACAAATATTCCAATTGCTGGTTTCTCTGAAGTTGGCGGTTTACTCCATTTTATTTATTATGCAGGTATTGATACAGGAATATTCCCATTAATTATATTTATGGGGGTAGGCGCTATGACTGATTTTGGCGCCTTGATTGCTAACCCTAAAACGTTACTTTTAGGTGCTTCTGCCCAGTTTGGTATTTTTGCAACCTTGTTTGGCGCTATCGCTTTAAATGCTGTACCGGGTATTGAATTTACGTTAAAAGATGCATCAGCCATTGCAATTATTGGTGGTGCAGATGGTCCAACAGCCATCTTCTTAGCATCAAAGTTAGCACCTGAATTACTTGGCGCAATTGCCGTTGCTGCGTATTCGTATATGGCGCT
Organism: Colwellia sp.; assembly: GCA_016745015.1. GTDB lineage: Bacteria > Pseudomonadota > Gammaproteobacteria > Enterobacterales > Alteromonadaceae > Colwellia. The sequence continues at coordinate 16,366 of JADGDH010000044.1, read as the reverse complement.
TGTACCTATTATTCAACCACCTATTATGAGAGCATTAACAACGATAGATGAACGTAAAATTGAAATGGCACAGCTTCGTCCAGTAACAAAAGTAGAAAAGATTATTTTTCCACTGGGCGTATTATTGATGACCATATTTTTCTTACCTGCCGCGACGCCTTTGGTCGGAATGTTCTGTTTAGGTAATTTAATGAAAGAATCAGGTGTGGTTGATCGTTTAAGCTCAACAGCGCAAAATGAACTGATCAACATTACGACTATCTTTTTAGGCCTTGGTGTTGGTTCAAAATTAAGTGCAGAAGCTTTTTTGAATGTTGAAACCTTAGGTATTTTAGCCTTAGGTGCTGTTGCTTTTTCCATCGGTACAGCATCGGGTGTATTAATGGCTAAAGTAATGAATAAGTTTTCTAAAGTACCTATTAACCCATTGATTGGCGCTGCAGGCGTCTCTGCAGTACCTATGGCCGCTCGTGTTGCTAATAAAGTTGGTTTAGAGGCTAATCCTCATAACTTCTTACTTATGCATGCAATGGGGCCGAATGTAGCGGGTGTGCTTGGCTCTGCAGTTGCAGCAGGTATATTACTGGCACTTGTTGGTGGTTAATTTATCCTCATGTTAGCTTAGTTATAAAGCTGTAAATCATTAACTTAAAAAAACCGAGCATGTCTCGGTTTTTTTATATGTGAGTGTTATTATTGTTTTTTGAATGTTATTATTGTGTTTGGAATATAACCACACAATAAAACTGCACCTTACCTACATGAAAAATTTTATTATTGCTTGTTTAACCTTGTTAACCCTTTCAGCTTGCTCAACGTCTTCAACGGGTCGTAACCAAGTTTCATTGTATTCGGATACTGAGCTAAACCATATGGGTGTTACTTCATTTGAACAAATGAAAAAAGAAATCCCTATCAGTAAAGACAAAGCAACGAATGATTTTGTACTTTGTGTAGCCGATGCTATTACAGCGAATGTGCCCAAATCTGCTCAGCAGGGTGAATGGGAAGTGGTTGTGTTTGATTCTGAACAAGTAAATGCCTTTGCACTACCTGGTGGTAAAATAGGTGTTTATACTGGAATCTTAGAAGTAACAGAAAATCAAGATCAGCTCGCTGCCATAATGGGGCATGAAGTGGGACATGTACTTGAGCATCATTCTAATGAACGCTTGTCGGCTAATAAGTTATCTAATGTTGGTTTAGCCGTGGCAGCAATAGCTATAGGAGCCAGCGAAGTTGACAATAAAGGGCTCTGGGTTGCAGGGCTAGGGATAGGTGTTCAATATGGTGTTATTATGCCGTATAGTCGCGCTCATGAAAGTGAAGCTGATATTGTGGGTCAAGACTTAATGGCTCGTTCAGGTTTTTCACCTGAAGCCAGTGTTCAATTATGGAAGAATATGTCGAAGCTAAGTAAGGATGCACCACCTGAGTTTATGTCTACTCATCCTTCTAATGAAACGCGTATCAAGCAATTAAATAAACATTTAGCTGTTTCGCAGCCTTATTATTTAGCGGAAAAAAATCGCAATAATATTCCAAAGTGTGTAAAGCCGAAAATAATACCTAAACCTAAACCTAAACCTAAACCTAAACTTAAGAATAAGTAGTTTCTATATTCGTTTCTAAATTACACGTTGCTATGTGAGTAATACTATGGGTGTAGCTTGAAGTTTATCCATTTATCTTTTTGTTTTTCAAAACATACTCTGTCGTGTAAACGGCTTGCTCGGCCTTGCCAAAACTCGATATAAGTAGGTTTAACTCGCCACCCCCCCCAAAACTCTGGGTGGGGCACTTCGCCTTTAGCGTATTTGTCACTAAAGTGCGCCATACGCTCTTTTAATTCATTATTATGCGTTAGTCTTTGACTTTGTTTTGAAGCCCAAGCACCTACTTGACTGCCGTGGTCACGGCTATGAAAATAATCAGCAGACTCTTGTCGGTTAACTTTCTCAACAGTGCCTTCTATTCGTATTTGTCTTTGTAATACATTCCAGTGAAATAACAAGGAAACCTTATTATTTTCAGTTAACTCATGGCTTTTTCGACTGCCGTAGTTGGTAAAAAAAACAAAGCCTTTTTCATTAAAATTTTTTAATAGCACCATGCGAGAGCTAGGCTGCCCATCACTGCTACAACTACTTATCGACATCGCTTCAGGCAGTAAAATGCCAGATTTATTCGCATCTTCAAACCACTGATTAAATAATGGTAAAGGCGTTGAGTTAGCAGGTATTTCAGGTAAAGGTAATGCAACGCCTTGACCAAAAGTAAACAGGCAACGAAGTTTTTCAAATATAGTCATAAGGTAATTTATAGTTAGTGCAAAATAAAAGTTATTTTATCAACATTCGAGTTAAAGAAAAGTGATAGTTATTAATACTAGCAACTAAAATATTTCTATTTATGATTACTTATACTCAAACCACTTCAAGATGTAGGATTAAGCTGGAATTAGAGAATGCCTTACCTCTAAGCCTTTTAATTCACACTAAGTGGTATATTCATTAATGGTATTACAAGCCTCGTTGCCATTCTTGTCTTAAATTAACATCATTGGGTTGATGTAAGGCTAGCCTTACTTTGTTCAGTAGTGTCTCTTTATCAGCTCCTAATACTCCTTTGAGTACCAAATAGTTTGAAGCATGATCAGAGCGGAAAATGGTTTTATTTAAATCTAGTTCAGATAATAGTATTTCCATTTCGGTAAATAATTCTTGTTGAGTTAATTGACGAAAAGGCTGCAAGGATGCTTGAATAAAACCCTCACCAAAACGTTGTTCGCCTAATGGAAAACTAACCACCAAAGTAGACAAATAGTTAGGCTGAGCTTCATTCATTAATTTAGCTGAGTTAATGGCGTGTTGACGAGATAACTCAGGCCCACCTAAACCGTTTAAAATCATTACCGAGCTTTTCATTCCTGCTTGCTTGATTTTATTTAAAGCAATTAGTGAGCTTTGATACGTTTCCCCTTTTTCAATAAGAGAGAGTACTTGATCATCACCACTTTCACAGCCAATGTACATGAGTGTAAGACCTAAATCTTGCAGTTCAGCTAATTGTTCTACTGTTTTATTACCTAGATTTCTAGGTAAACAATAGCTAGACACTCTGCTGACTTGTGGTAAATGCAACTTTATTAACGCTAGAATTTCTTTCAAACGTTTAAATGGCAACATCATCGCATCACCATCAGCAAGAAATACTCGCCTTGTTGTTATGCCAGACTTGGCTACCTCAATAATTTCTTGCTCAATTTGATCCATTTTCTTGGGTCTAAATTTTTTATCTTCGCTAGTATACATATCGCAGAAGGTGCATTTATTCCATGAACAACCATTAGTAACTTGTAATATAAGGCTTTTCCATTCACTTGGAGGACGAAAAACCGGTTCTATATATTTTATAGGGTACATAAGCTATTTTTTAATCCAGCTGCCTGAAGACATTTTAATTAAATGACCTGAGCGTGTATTACTGATAGCTTTTTCTCCTGCCAAGGCTGTTACTTGCTCCATTGTTAGTTTATTTTTACGTGCGATATCAAGGTAAAGGCTTTTACGTTTTTTATTTATCTCCTCTACTAAGCTAGTTACTTCTGGGTTGGTAACAACAATACCTAAATAACCATTTGCCATTTCACCCACTAAACCTTGTTGTTTTGCTTGATCTAATGATATTGCCCAAGCAGAAAAGGTAATGGTTAAGGCAACTATCGCTAAACTGAATTTTTTTATTAATCTATATATTAGTTTGTGCATGTTTTTTCCTTAAAAAAGTTCACTGTTTTCACTAAAAATACTATCGAGTTCTTTATCTACTTTTACTCGTATTTCGTGATCAATCTTTAAATTTAAATTAATGGTAATAGGCTCTTTCGCGCTTACTTCTACCTTGTGTGTGCAACCAGAAAATAGAAGGGCAGCTAATGCTATTACGAGTACTTTATCCATAAATGCTCCTTAGTTCTTTTGTAAACTATCAATAAGGGTTTGTTCTAAATTATTGCTAATGTTTAGTGATTTTAATAATCCTAATAAGTCATAGCTAAGATTTAGGTTTAAATTAACATCATTATCGATATCTGGGTTTCTACCTTTGATGACCGTATCAAACAGCATATAACCATCATTAGCCATAGAAACATCAGAAGATAATTGATGATAGTGTATATTTTGCATAGCATCAAATGCTAGTTTTAACTGTAAGTCACTTGCTTTTAACTGTTCTACTGTCGGGTTGTTAGCTACTTTAATAATTCCGTTACCAACATTATGTAGCTTACCGCCAGTAATAGTAAATTGTTTGTCATTTAATGCTACTGGCAAGCTACCCGAAATTTTTCCTGTCACTATAATGCCTTGTTTCGGATCTAACGCGAGTAGTGTTTCTAAGTCTATACTCGTTAGCTGAACATTAACTGAACGGCTAGCGGTAAATGGCCATTGAGCCTGTGCAATATTAACACTTCCGCCAAGCGTATTGGTATTGATCTGTGTTGCTATGACACTAAATGCTTTATTTTTAAAGCTTAGGGTTGTTTGTGCAGAAAGCTCTGTTAATGGTGGCGCTGTTTCTATTTTGGCAATGGTTAGGTTTTTTTTCGGCTGTTTATCAACATTAACACTGTTAATATCACCATTAGATAAAATAAATTCTTGCTGCCAGTTGAGCGCTTGTATCCAAGTATTCTCAACTTCACCAGTAACGTCTTGTATTGAAACATCTAGCTTTGCTGCATTATTTAACCAATTATTAGTATCTGTTAATTGTCCCTGTAAATGGTAGCTAATACTACCGTCAATAAGTGATACATCAATAGGTAAGTTGAGTTTTAATGCTAGTAGATTGGTTAGGGCTAAATTTTTAGCGAAAATTTCTAACTGAGGCTTTGTAATAGCACCATTAAGTTTTATATTTGCTAATGGTTGATTATCGACGATTATGCTGGATAAAATATCAATATTTTGCAACTTGCCGCTAATGTCAGCTTTCAATTCAACTTGTGTTATTTGAGCTAGATTTGCTATTTGTAGTTGTGAAACTTGGCTATTAAGCTGTAAAGACAGTTCTGTTAGCCCATTATTATCAATATGAATGTTACCTTGCCAATTTGTGGTGAATTCTTTTATGCTCAGGGTATTTGTTTTTGTTGAATTTAGGTTTGTTCTTGATACACCTGATTCTGATAGCTCTAACGTTGATAATGCTAGTCTTGACAGCTCTAAAGTAGTTGTGGGTAAAAAAGTAATGTGCCAACCTAACTTATTATGTTTAATTTTACCTGCTGAGACGATGTTAATGGGTTGTTTGCTTATGCTGTTTAACCGACTAATTAATAACGTTGTATTCGCGGCATAGTTACTTTGTTTCAACGTGAATTTTAGTATGTTATTTTTTTTCGCTTTTTTATTTATTTCATAAGTTAAATAAGTATCAGTAAAAGCGAGTTGTAATGGTTTTTCTTTATTTTTTGCCGCTAATTTAACTTTTGAAATAAAGACTTGCTGTTTGGAAAAATCAATTTGTATTTTCCCTTGTGGTTTTATAAGTAAGCCATTACTAGGGTTGTCTTTAATGGCGGTAAGAACATCGGTAGATATGTTTTTTTTAGCTAAAAATTCAAGCAGTTTTTTATCACTAAAATTGATATTCATAACGCTTTGTTCATCAATAGTAAACAAGGCTTGGTTAGCGGTTATATTTGTTTGCCATGAAAGCTTGCCGTTAATATTGAAAGAGCCACTTTGCGCTATACCATTGGGGCTGTCTATTGCAAAACTGTCTATTGCAAAATTATCAAGCTTGCTAGTGGCTGTTAATATTTCTTCATGCCATTGTAATTGAGTTGATAATTTACCCTTAATTATTATGTTGTTATTGAGTTTCGCAGGTAGTGCTAACTGATGAACAGCTAAAAACTGCTTTAATGGTGCTAAATTTGCGTTGAGTTTAGCCGTAAAGCTTTTCCCTTCAGGAAAAAAAGTAGCAGATAAAATATTTACTTCTTTAGTATTTTTTAATGAAAAGTTAGCATTATCTTTGTTGGCGGAGAGATTTCCATAAAATACAGGTTTTTGAGCCTTATCTGCTTGATAGAAAGGAAGGTAAGTTAACGCTTTAATTGTTATTGGAAATGGTAAAGTGAATTGAGCTAGTGTTGATAAATAATGCTTAACACTATTATCATCAAAAACGCGCTGATTAGAATCACTTTTCTCTAATAGCTTTACATTACCTTGAATTTTCATTGTTTCAGCATTAATAGCATTTACTTGTAAAGTTGAAGACCATTGTAATTGCACACTAACATTCTCAAGCTCTATGTCGGCTTGCGGGGAATGTATACATATTTTATTAATAATAATATCGAGAGAAGGAGTTAAGTTAAAATCTATACAGCTTAGTTGTGCTTTATGCTCATCAAAATAGTTATTGATGCCATAACTAACAATTTGCTTGCGAGCAAAAAAAACTAAACTTATTAATAGAATAGAGACCAATAATAGAGCTAAAGTAAATTTTATAAAACGCACTTAGAATCCTTTACAATAAACTATTAATGAGAATAGTTTATTGTCGATTATATCAGAAGTTTATCGTTGCTAGCGTTTAATTCTAATTGGCATTGTAGTTATTGTACTTATGAATACTTTAGTTGAGTTACCAAAATTGGTATAAGTACCTGTGGTATTTGTTTATAGTTATTCATATTCAGCATGTTGACTATGGTAAACCTTTTTAGATGAATAAACTTCAATCCTCATTAATGTTAACCGAAGCTACTAATAACTTGCTATATAAGAGTGAGTTACCTGCATCATTGACTATTGAGCAATGTGCTTCCTCAGTCGCGATGAGTATGACCTCTTTTCGCCGTAAGCTTGCTCAAGAAGAAACCAGTTATAAACTGATTCAAAGTAAGTTTTTAAATGAGTTATGTGTAAAAGCATTACTAACTAAAAATATTAAAATTGATGAGTTGGCCATTAAGTTGGGTTACTCTGAAAGAGCTACATTCGAGCGTGCGTTTCGCCAAAAATTTGGTATAACGCCTTCACAGTTTCGAGAGTTGTCATTGGTTGGTAATGATCATAGTAGTCATAAAAAACTCATAGAAATTGCCCAGAATATGCCACCTATGTCTGGTAGTTGTCGGCAGTTGCTTGATGAAAAAGAACAAAACGATCTTGACCTACAACGCGTTGTTGAGATTGTGGGTAAAGATGCTATTTTTTCAGCTCGTATTATGGGACAAGCCAGTAAAGCTATATATGGCAGAACACCAAAACACCTACAAGAAGCGATTGGTCGAAACTTGGGTGTAAATGCAGTTGTTAATTTTGCGATTGTTTATGCCATGAAAGATGCGCTGCAAGATCATGTTGAACCAGTGCTCATCAATCAATACAGCGAGGCTTTTTTACTTGCTCCTAAGCTTTTTCAACTAATTAGGCGATCTTTAGTTGCAGATATTAAATTTGACAATGCTTTAACAGAGCAAGTGCTCGTATTTGCTTTGCTCGGTGTGTTTTTGCTTAGCCATAAAAGTGCCTATAAACATAAACTCATGCTGCATTCACTGCAAGGCATAGATGATTTACATTCCCTTAATCATCATATTAGAGAATCAATGGGGATCAGTGTCTATTCGTCATCGTCATTGATGTTATCGTTATGGCATATTGATGCCAACCTCGTTAAACAGCTTAATCATTTAGATAAAGTAAGCCAGTTACAAGCGAAGAGCACTGAGCAAGATGAATTGATTTTATTTATGTTATCGTGTTTATACTCTTTTGCCGCAGGGCATATCAATTTTAGTGAATTAGAGCAAAAAGCAGAATTATTGAATATTAGAGGCTTTGCTGAAATAAAGTTAATAATGTTATGAACTTCCTCCGTCGCTAGCAAAAGGGGATGCTATTGACGGAAAAAGCTATAAAAAATAGAATTTATTAATTGCTTTGTTTTTGTTTACCTGCAACCAATAAAGCAATAGCGATAAAAAAAATGATAAACGTTGAAGGTTCAGGAACAGCGACTACTTGTTCCAAAGATACGTTATCTATTAAACCACCTAAGGTGTTTTGTTTACCAAATGAGGCAAAGCTTAAATTCATAGATTCTGCTTGTGCGGTAAATAAAACAGATTGTAGAGCCCAGTTTGGCGTTAAACGGCGTGTACTATCAGCAACCAGAACAGCATCCATATCAAAACTAAAATCAATTGCATTGTCATACCAAAAAACATTAATGCCGTTGTCATTATTACTATTGGTTCTAGGCTTGTAATAAAAATCTAATTGATAGTCTGCTCCAACAATTAATGATTGTAAGGTTTGTGTCATTACTGCATTTGATGCACCACGAGGGTGAGAATCTAACTCAATGTGATGAGAGCCATCTTGAGATTGTGCAACAATATTTTTTTGCAATTCAATGCCGTTACCGTATGTAGTTTCCCAACCAGGTAAATTATAGAATACATCCCATGCACGATTTTTACTTTCGTATGCTTGTAGCTCAGTGTTAGATACTGAGCCTATTGACGTTGAATGATCAGAAAACCTTGTTTGCTCAAAACTTCCATTAGTGATTAATGAAGCATTAACAAATGAACTTAAGCTGATGAAGTAGAGTGTGATGAACATTTTCTTAATAAATATAGACATAAAAAGAATCCTTTTAGTGACTTAATAATATGTTGTTTAGTATACGTAGCTAGAAATGATGAGAATATGGCTAAACTGTCCAGTTTTCTGTGAAAATAAATTTACTCACTTCTGTCTGCCTATTTTTTGTTTAAGAGAATAACGTTAACTAATGAAGAAGTTAGTTGAAGGCTATATGCTTGGTAAGTTATAGTTTGTTTAAGAATTATTATTATTAAGGATGTTTTAACAATGAAAAAATTTGTAATATTTACAGCGTTTCTATTATTAATAGCGGGTGGTGCTTTTTTATTTTTAAGTGGTGACGCAATAAATGCTTTGGTTAAACAGCAAATAGAAAAGGTAGGCTCAAAAGTTACGGAACAGTCAGTAACGGTTGCTAAAGTCGATATGAATCTTTTGCATGGAGCGGGTACTATTAATGGTTTAGTGTTATCAAATCCATCAAAATATAGTGCACCATCAGTATTCTCATTAAATGAGATCACCTTAGATATTAATCTGCAGAGTTTAACTACTGATCTTATTATTATTGATCAAATTGTTATTGATAAGCCTGAAGCGGTGGTTGAATTCACTGAAAATGGTGGCGCGAACATAAAAGATATTCTTGATGTGATTAACAAAAATACAGCCAGTGCAGCTTCTCAGCCAGAACAAAAAAGTGCAACGGGTAAAGCAGACCCTATTATTAGGGTAAATAAGTTTGTATTGTCTGGTGTTGCATTAACTGTTGATTTAACCAAGCTGGGAAATAAGGCTCATCAAGCTACATTAGCTGATATTAGCTTAAAAAATATTGGTGGCCAAGCGGGTATGCCTGCAAGTGAACTTGGTGCAGAATTGGTAAAACAAGCATTATCGTCAATTTGGAAGCAAGCTAAAAAAGAGCAAGGTGAAATATTAAAAGATCAAGTTGAAGATAAAGCTAAAGAGAAGGTTAAGGAAAAGCTTGGCGGTTTCCTTGATAAACTTAACAGTTAAGTTTATCACCACAGAGTCCCCAGTAAATCATCTCGGGGCTCTCTGTGGTATTTTTTTAAGGTGAATAAACAAAATCAAATTGCATTTAATGTCGGAATCACTAACGTTTCTCTTTTTAGTAAACGTTCAGCCACATTCGCAGGCACCTGATAAAACTCTTTAACGTACTCTTGTGCGTTTAAATGCGTTTGTATTCTTTTTTTTACTTTACAAGGGTTGCTGCATTGTAGAGAAAAAACAAGACTATATTCACCAGGCGTTTTGGCTGAAAGTGACTTTACATATTCTTGTGGATTTTCAGTGGTACATCCTATTCTAATCACGTCGGAGAAAAAGGAGTGAGTCATAACATAGACGTTGCCAGCTGAAACTTCTTCATTTTTTTGTTGTGAAATTTTCATTCAGATGATTATCCTTTAATATAATTATGAAGCATGCATTTTTAAAAATTTAGCCAATAAAGATTCTTCGCTTTCAATATGATTAAGATCGGGCTTTACGCAGTCTATTGGACAAACACTAACACACGTTGGATTGTCATAATGGCCTATGCATTCAGTGCATTTGTCGGGATCAATTTCATATATGTGTTCACCTAAAGTGATTGCCTCGTTAGGGCACTCAGGATCACACATATCACAATTAATGCAACTGTCTTCAATAAATAAAGCCATGAATGCGTAGCCTACTTATCTGTTTGATTTTGTGCAAAAGGGTGTCGAGTGGTGCCGCCTTCAGTTAAGTAGCGCATAATAATACCAAACTCTAAATTTAAATTAGTGTCTAGTTCAATTTCTACCTTGTGGCCTGAGCCTTTTGCATCGGTTATATTTTCACGTGTTTTACTGTGAATCATTTTAGTTAAGATGAAGCTAATGTTGCCACTTGGTGTCATTAATTCAAGTTTGTCACCAACAAGGAATTTGTTTTTAACGTCAATTTCAATTAAACCCGATTCTTCATTTTTTCCTAATACTTCGCCAACAAATTGTTGAGTATCACTTTTTGAGTAGCCGTAATCATAGTTTTGTGTATCAGAAGGGCGGTGACGCTTTAAGAAGCCTTCGGTATAACCTCTATGGGCTAAATGTTCTAAGTCGGTATTCAAGTTAGGATTAAAAGCTTTGTCTGATATAGCATCATTAATCGCTTGATTATAAACTTGGGCAGTACGCGCACAATAATAAAAAGACTTTGTTCTTCCTTCAATTTTTAATGAGTGTACACCCATTTTAACTAAACGCTCCACATGCTCAACAGCGCGTAAGTCTTTTGAGTTCATGATGTAGGTGCCATGTTCATCTTCAAATGCTGGCATGTATTCACCTGGACGTCCTTGCTCTTGAAGTAAAATTATATCTTCTATCGGCTGATTGCCGGGTAAAGAACCTTCAGGCGTTATAATATTGGTATCAGGGGTATATATTACTGGTGCAGATTTAGCAGGAGCTGAACTTGCTAGGTTAACAGCAATAATATCACCCGTTTCAGTCTCTTTGGCCTCATGGGTATCATATTTCCAGCGGCATGAATTAGTGCAAGTACCTTGGTTTGGATCGCGTTTGTTAATATAACCAGACAGCAAACAACGACCTGAATAAGCCATACATAAAGCACCATGAACAAAGACTTCAAGCTCCATTTCTGGGCAATGCATACGAATATCTTCAATTTCATCAAGGGAAAGCTCACGTGATAAAATAACCCGTTCTACTCCTTGCTGTTGCCAAAACTTAACTGTAGCCCAATTTACTGCGTTAGCTTGTACTGACAAATGAATAGACATTTCAGGGAAGTGCTCACGTACCAACATGATCAAACCGGGATCTGACATAATTAATGCATCTGGTTTCATGGCAATAACTGGAGTTATATCCTTTAAAAAAGTTTTTAATTTACCGTTATGGGGAGCAATATTATTCACTAAATAGAATTTTTTCCCTAAATCATGCGCTTCATCGATACCTATTTTTATGTTTTCTAATGAAAATTCATTATTACGGACTCGAAGAGAGTAGCGTGGTTGTCCTGCATAAACAGCATCGGCACCATAGGCAAAAGCGTATCGCATATTTTTTAGGCTACCAGCAGGTGAAAGTAATTCAGGTTTTAACATAACGTTTATCTATTTAATTATTTTAGTGAGCAAAGAGGAGCAGGGCGCGCATTATAAGAAAAAGTACGGATATGGGCAATCTAAACCCGTGATAAAGTTCACCCTAAACAAATTATAAACGAGCTTTTCTAGCTTGCTTCATTATTTTTGATTTGTATGAAAAACAATCGCAAAAGTTACATTCAAAAGTTACATTATTATATAATATTGAAAAACATTACAAAAAACGCTTGGTGTTAGCAAAAATTGTGTTATTTTTAAGATGTAGAAATAAAAATAAAGGGGAATTCTATGGCTGCTGAAAATGCCTTATATACGATTTTAATGGAAAAAATAAAACAAGATGCTCTGGTTTTGCCAACATTACCAGAAGTTGCACTAAAAGTAAGACAAGCTGCTGATGATCCTGACATTAATTTGAGTTATATGGGAGATATTATCGGGCAAGATCCTGCCTTATCTTTAGGTATGATTAAAGTAGCTAATAGCGCTTTACTTGGTCGATCAGTAAAGGTTGAAGGCGTCTCTCAAGCGGTAACTCGTATTGGTTTGCGTCAAATAAAAAGTATTGCAACCGCTATGGCACTTGAGCAAGTCTTTGTTTCAAATAATGATGTCGTTTCTATGTATATGAAGAAGTCGTGGCAAAAAACAATAAATATAGCATCAGTAGCAATTAGCTTGATGAGTTTATATCTTAAAAAAAACAAACATTCGCCATTAAGCTTAGACACTTTAACATTAGCGTCTTTAGTACATAACATAGGGGTGTTGCCTATTTTAACTGAAGCTGAACAACATCCTGATATTTTTGCTAACCCGACATTTTTGCAACAAGCTATCGTTAAATTGTCAGGTAAAATTGGTGGAACAATAACGCGGGAATGGGGCTTCTCAGAAGAGTTAACTTTGTCAGCTGAAAGTTGGAGTGATTTAGCTATTTTGCCAAAAGAGGTTCACTATTTAGATTTTATTCGAGCGGGTGCCATATACCATAATATATTTAAGAATGAATCAACCCAAGAAGTCTTATTAAATAGTTATGTGAAAAAAGGTATTTTGTCTGATGTAGACTTTATGAAAACGGATGACTTTACAGCTATGTGTTCAGATGTTAAATCAATGTTTACTTAGTTATCTAAAAATAGGTAATTATTATAAAAGCAGCTTTTTAGCTGCTTTTTTTTATTAAATATTGAGGAGCAATAATAGGTCTTAATTAAAGGTGAAGATGGTAAGATAAAATTGTAGTATATAGCACAAACATTATTTATTTTAATCCTTTAATTTTATGCGTTTCTTTTCTTTTCTTGTACATTTGTTTTTTGTACTTGTTAGTTATTCAACTTATGCCGAACCTGCTCACACCGAGGCACGTCCAAAAATAGGTTTGGTATTGAGTGGTGGTGGTGCTAAAGGTGCTGCTCATATTGGTGTACTTAAAATTCTTGAAAAAAATAATATTCCCATTGATTATGTTGTTGGCACTAGCATTGGGGCTTATGTCGGTGGTTTATATGCTTTGGGTTATAACGCCGATGAAATTGAAAAAATAATGATGAATACACCGTGGGATGATGGCTACTCAGACTTCATTCCTAGAAAATTGCTCTCATTTGAAAATAAAGAACTTAGAGACCGATATAATATTTCTTTACGTTTAGGCTTTAGTGATGGAGAACTAAAATCACCCAGTGGTTTATTATTAGGACAATCAGCTGCTAGTTTACTGAAATTGTCGACTGATGTTGTTGCTAAATTTGATAGTTTTAATCATTTAGCTATACCTTATCGTGCGGTTGCTTCTGACTTAGCTACAGCAAAAATGGTTGTTATTAATAAAGGCAGCATAACGAAAGCCATGCGAGCATCAGCCGCAGTTCCTGGCGTAGTAGAGCCAGTGAATATTGATGGGAAATTATTAGTTGACGGTGGTATTACCAATAATATGCCTATTGATGTGGCGAAAGCTATGGGGGCGGAGATTATTATAGCGGTAGATATTGGTTCACCTTTATTATCCAAGAAAAATATTAATAACACGCTTGATGTATTTGATCAGTTATCAACAATTTTAACAAACAACACAACGCAAGCTCAAAAAAAACATTTATCGACGAGAGATATATTAATTCGCCCAGACATTGATGACTTAAGCACAACCGATTTCTCAGTAATGGAACAAGCGCTTGAGTTAGGTAAGCAAGCTGCTTTACTGGTAGAGCAAGAATTAAAGAAACTAAGTATTAATGAACAAGACTTTTCTCGTTATGAAAAGAAAAAACAACAAAAAAGCCTTTCTTGGTCCAATACATTTTCCCAGCCAATAATTGCTATTGATTATCAAAATAATTCAAATGTTAGTACTGCTGTTATAAAAGAAAAGTTTGCTTTGACAGCTGGCGATGTAGTCACTAAAGAACAGTTGCAAGCAGCTATTGCTCGTGTTTATGCCATTAATAAATTTGAGCATGTTGATGCTGAATTTGTTGATTTACTTGAAGGTAGGAAACTAATAGTAACAACAGAAGCTAAATCTTGGGGGCCAAACTATTTACACTTTGGTTTTAGCCTTGAAAGTGACTTTTCACATGGTTCGATTGTTGATTTAGATTTTGCTTATATCCAAAATGATATTACCCCACATAGTGGCATGTGGATTAATGAAGCAAAGTTAGGTTGGGAGTCTATGCTGGCAAGTGAGTTATATCAACCATTAGAGGAAAGCCAACACTATTTTGTGCGTGCAAGAGCTCAATATGCACAAGATAAATGGGAATCAACTAAAGATCGTTCTGAACTAATGAATGAGTACTTTTTAGCAAAAGCAGGAATAGGGTTTAATTACATAAATGATGGCGCATTAGAGTTAGGCTTTATTGGTGAAAAAGGTGAAATTGCTTTTAAAAATGATCAGGGAACATCACTTGATTATGACTCTATTGGCGGTTATTTACTTTTTGATTTTGATAACTTAAATAGCATTAATTTCCCAACGGAAGGTAATAAATTTTCTATAAAGATGTTTTGGCGAAACGATCACTATGAAGAGTTTGAAGGGATTGACCCAGAAGATACCTCAATAGAAGTAAATCTTGATTGGCGAGGAGCGTTTCATTTTAGAAACCATGCCTTTTTAGGTATAGCCTCTTTTGCTACTATTGACAATGAAACTGATTTTTCTGTTCATTTGACTGAGTTAGGTGGGTTTTTAAACCTTTCAGGTTACCAAAAAGATGCTTTAATTGGTTCTCATAAAGCGTTTGTGGCTGTGGTGTATCAATATGATTTAGGTCGTGAATTTTTTGGAAAAACAAGCCTGCCGCTTTATTTAGGTACAAGTTTGGAGGCAGGTAATGTTTGGGGGCTTAATGAAACGGTGAAAGTAGATGATATTATTAAATCAGGTAGCCTTTATTTGGGTACTGATACTAGTTTTGGACCTGCTGTTTTTGGTGTTGGTTTTGCATCAGGAGGTAGAAGCACTATGTTTTTATCGCTAGGTAAAAGCTTTTAAGCTTTCAAACACGTTATTATGTTTTGGAAAAATCCATTTCAAAGTAATTGCATTCACTGTATGAACTATGGAATTTAAACAATGCAGCTGTTAATTAAAAATGAGTTTGGTCAGGTTCATCAAACTAAATTATCACAAGAATTTTCAGCCTTAGTAATTGAACATTCAAAAGTTAATGCCAAAATTAGCTTATATGGTGGGCAAGTACTTAGCTGGCAACCCTGCGGTGAAAAAGACGTTTTCTGGTTGTCAAAAAATTCAGCCTTTGAAAAAGGAAAAGCAATACGCGGTGGTATACCTTTGTGTTGGCCATGGTTTGGTTGTCACCCAAATGATAATGAAAAGAAAGAGGGTAATCATGGTTTTGCTCGTAGGCAATTATGGAAAATAGATAATGTTGATATTAATGAACAAGGTGTTGAGGTTTGTTTAAGCTGGCAAGGTGCAAATATGAGCGATGTATGGCCGTTCTCTTGTCAATTAAAACAAGTTTTGTTTTTTGGTTGTTCATTTAAACAATCTCTAAAAATGAATAATTTAAGCAACGATGATGTTTATTATACAGGAGCTTTACATAATTACTTTTTGGTTAGTTCACCTGAAAATATTAAAATACCGGCATTAGAGCAGGTTAGTTTTGATGATAAATTGACAGGGCAATTGTGTGAGCCACAATTACTTGAAAATGGTATTGGGCCTATTGATCGAACTTATCACACCAATAGTTGTATGAGTATTGTTGATAATTACTGGCAACGTACCATTGAGCTAAAATCAAAAAATACTAATCAATGGGTTTTTTGGAATCCAGGTGTTGAACTAGCAAAAAATATGGCAGATATTCATCATAATGGTGAAGAGGAATTTGTTTGCTTAGAAGCGGCTAATACACAAATGCAATTAATTTCAGCAGGTGAAAGTGTCATCGTAGAACAAGAAATTTCAATTTTAAATCATAAATAAGTTAAAAACAGACCCTATTATTCTAAATGAACAACAACTTGATTTCTGCCATTAGCTTTAGCGTTATATACCGCTCAATAAAAGATGCGCCTTGATCATGAG
>JADGDH010000043.1:10068-21119 GCA_016745015.1 Colwellia sp. | reverse complement strand
AAATACCTACCTGCTGCTTAAGCAACAAATTGATGAAAATATGCTAGCACTAATAGCGAAAAGAACCGTAGGTAATCGGCCTGGCAGGATGGAGCCTAGGGCAGTCAAACGTAGACCCAAGCCTTATAAACTATTAATGAAACCAAGAGCTATAGCAAAGGAAGAGATATTAAAAAATGGTCACCCTAAAAAGATAAAATAATCCTTTAAGATCAATGGGTAATTTCTTATTTAAGTGCCATTCGGCTCTGACCCTTTTTATGTATACCGTGAAATACAACATACAATAAATATTTACTGAAATTGAAACCCGCACATATTTGTCACAGTTCTGTCACAGGCATTTTATTATATTCTGTGACAAGAAAAAAACGCAGTCATCTTTTTGGTGTTTATTTGAAAAATAGAGTGTTATGAACGGGAATGACAATGTGATTTAAAAGCGTTAAAACCCTGAAATGGCGCACCATGCAGGAGTCGAACCTGCGGCCTTCGCCTCCGGAGGGCGACGCTCTATCCAGCTGAGCTAATGGTGCATATTGCAATTTTTGACTGTTTCCCACCGTGACAACTTTTACTATGACCGCTACCTCCGGAGGGCATCGCTCTATCCAGCTGAGCTACGGGTGGTATAATATAAGCGCCGAAATACTATAGTTTATAAGAGTATTTGTCTAGCGTTGAGTGGGAAAGAACTTAATCAACTTTGGTATAAGCAACAATATTAATGTACTTTATTGAAGAAAATGCCTAAAGTAGTAGTTATACTTTCAGTGCATTATTGAATATTTTACCCTTTTATTATGATGAAAACATACTTACCTTATTTTACCCAAAGCAATTTTGTAACGTTTTTTAAGAGTAAACTCATTAATATGATTTTACTCTTGGCTTGCATAACCGCAGTACAAAGTACAGCCAATGAAGGCTATCAATTAACACAAATTGAAGCTGAGCCCTATACCCATATTATAAAACGAACAGGTAAGGTTGATTTTTCTCGAGTAGTGAATCTTTCCTTTAAAACAGCAGGATTTTTAACCCACTTAAATGTTGATGAAGGGGATGTTTTTGAAGAAAATCAGATGCTCGCAGCATTAGATACTTCAGAATTAAAGGCCGAAAAAAATGCCACCTATGCTCGATTATTACAAGCAAAGCGCAATATAGAGCGCGTTAAAACGCTTTTGAAAAAAAACTTAAGCTCACAACGAGACTTAGATGATGCACTCACTGCGGTTGAAACCACAAGAGCAGCTTATCGAGTAGCTTTTTATAATTTAGAGAAAGCACAAATATTTGCTCCTTTTAATGGGGTGGTTGTTCAACGAAATACAGACTTAGGCGAGTTACAATCTCCAGGAGTCAGAGCTTTGCAAGTGGCTGCCTTGTCTAAGAATTTGGTTGTCAGTGTTTCACTCACGGGTGAAGAAATCTCTTTAGTGCATTTAAATCAAAAGGTAAAGGTTCATTTAGCCTATTCAGGATTAGTGGATGGTAAAATAAGTAAAATTCCAGCGATAGCTGACAGTCGAAATCACTTGTTTACTATTGAAGTTTCTTTGGAAGAAACAAGTTTTACCAAACCATTAATTGTTGGCCAGTTAGCGAGAATACTTATTTATGCACAAGGCCAAGATTTTGTTTATCGTTTACCAATAAAGGCACTTAATGCAGTTAATGAACAAGGACAAGCTTTGGTTACCATTGAAAAAGATAATAAGCCAGAACAGCATGCTTTTACTATTTATAAAATAGATAATGACTTTCTTTATTTAGTTGCTCAAGAAAACTCAACTGCACTTGATGTTATTACCCTAGGCTGGAATAAGTTACCGCTTATTTCTACTAAAAAGTAAGTCTAATGAAATTACCTAATTTAGCTATTAAAAACGCGCAATTTACGCTAACAATCGTTCTGTTACTTGTTCTTGTTGGTATAGTGTCATATTTCAATATGCCGCGCAGTGAAGATCCTCAGTTTGATATTCCAATTACCTTAATAGAGGTTGTTTATCCCGGAGCATCACCTACAGATATCGAAACTTTAGTGGTTGACCCACTAGAAGAAGAATTTGCAGATATTGATAATATTAAAAAAGTAGAATCTCAAATAAAGAATGGTGGTGCTCGCATTGAAGTTATTTTTCATTATGGCTCTGACCCCGAATTAGCATTCAATAAAGTGCAGTTGGCGGTATCTTCGGTGAAACCATCGTTACCTTCTGGTGTGCAAGATTTACTGGTGTTAAAAGCTACGCCTACTGCTGTCGCTATAGTTCAACTCGCTTTGTGGACAGAGCCTACTGATTACAAGCAAATGGAGTTTTATGCAAAGCTTTTAGAGAAGCGCTTAGAAACGATAGAAAGTGTTAAAAAAGCTGATATATGGGGTTACCCACAGCAGGTTGTTGCAGTCGATTTAAATTTAGATTTACTTTTACATCATAATATTTCTACAACTCAAGTGATGCAAGTTCTTCAAGGACGAGCGATAAATATTACCCCTGGCTTTGTTGATGCTAATACACGTCGATTTAATGTGAAAACAAGTGGGAACTTTGAAAAACTTACGCAACTAGAAAATACGATTATCATTTCCAATGATGATTTTGTTCTACGACTTAAAGATGTTGCACAGGTGAGCTTTGGTAGCCAAGATCCAAATTATTTAGCTTATTTTGATAAAAAACCTGTTATTTTCATTACGGTTGAGCAACGAACAGACACCAATATTTTCTCACTCACGAAAGCCATTCAACAAGAAATTGAATTATTTAAAAAAACAGTTCCACCCTCAATAAAAATGGATGTGTTGTTTGAGCAAGCACAAAGTGTTGAAAGCAGGGTCAATGGCTTCTTTAATAACCTTTGGCAAGGCTTAGTGCTCGTTGGTATTTTATCTTTGCTATTTTTAGGGTTGCGAGAATCATTAGTTGTGATGACCGCTATTCCTCTGTCTTTTCTTATTGCTATTGGTTGGTTAGATTTTGTTGGTTTTGGTTTGCAGCAAATGTCGATTGTAGGGCTAATAATAGCCTTAGGCTTATTGGTTGATAACGCTATTGTTGTTACAGAAAGTATTCATCGAGAGAGAAAGAGCCACAAAACACTTTCTGAAGCGGCAGCAGCAGGTGCAAGCAAAGTTGGTTGGGCTATTTCAAGCGGTACTATTACAACCATGTTAGCCTTTTTACCTATGTTAATGCTAGCAAGTGACGCAGGTGACTTTATCCGTTCTATGCCGGTAACTGTTGTATTAGTTTTATTGGCTTCGTTGCTTATTGCATTGACACTTACCCCTTTGCTAGCAAGTAAACTTTTCTCAACGAAACCAAGTAAAGTTAAAACTCTGCAGCATTACATTAACCATTTTGCTGAAAATATTTATGTTATTTGGCTGCAAAAGCTTTTTAAACTGAAGGCGGTAGTTATTTCTGTTGCTATAGTTAGTTTATTAGCAATGTTGTCGCTTTTTTCTGACGTGGGCTTAAGTTTATTTCCAAAAGCAGAAAAGCCTATGATCTTAATTGATGTGGAAACGCCACCTAATTCGTCGTTGAATTATACTAATAACGTTATGCAACAAATGACAAGTTTTATAGAAAAACAAGAGTTAGTTGATAAAGCAGCTTTGAATGTAGGTAATTCTAATCCGCGTATTTATTATAATGAAATCCCTAAACGTGGTGTAGTTAGGTATGGTCAAGTATTAGTGGTACTAACTGAGTTTAATCAAGAAAAAATAGAACGGTTAGTTAACTCCTTGCGAAGCGAATTTGATAATTGGCAACAGGCCAAAATTACAGTAAAAGAATTTACTCAAGGACCAGTAACTGACCAACCGATTGCTATTCGGTTGATTTCTGAATCTTTAGCAGATTTAGAGTATGTTGCAAAAGATTTAGCGAGCAAAATGGCAGCAACAGAAGGTGTTATTAATATTGATAACCCTATTGGCGTAGCAAATACAGAATTAAACTTACAAATTGATTATGACAAAGCGGGCCTGTCGAATATAGATATTAATGTGTTAGATAATACGCTCCAGTCTGTTTTAACAGGCTCTTATATTGGTCGGTTCAATGATGCTAATGGTGAAAATTATCCTATTTTAGTGCGTAATAAAAATCCTGATCTTAATACGTTGTCGGATGTTTATGTTACTAGCTTAACGGGGCAGCAAATACCTTTAATGCAAGTAGTAAAAACTCAATTACACAAAGGACAATCCGATTATTTTCATTATCAAAAATTACGTATGGCAAAAGTGTCTGCCGATGCGGCTTCAGGTTATTCAGTTAAGGCGCTTACCGAAGAGTTTGTTCAATATATTGAGCAATATAACTTACCTATGGGGATGTACTACACATTAGGTGGTGAAGAAGAGTCTAGGCAAGAATCTTTTGCAGGTTTAACCCAAATTATGTTGATAACAGCCATTGGTATTTTTGCCATTTTAGTGTTGCAATTTAAATCATTTTTACAACCACTTATTATTTTTAGTTCAATTCCTTTTGCCATGGCAGGATCGATCATTGGCTTATATGTAACAGGATTATCTTTTTCTATGATGGCATTTATTGGCCTAATTAGCTTGTTTGGTATTGTGGTGAATAACGCTATTATATTAATTGATAGTACCAATAGAAATTTAGCGGAAGGCTTAAGCAAACAGCAATCAGTACTTAAGGCAAGCGCTACTCGTTTTACGCCAATACTGTTAACAACGCTGACGACTATTGGTGGATTAATACCACTAACTTTATATGGTGGTAGTTTATGGCAACCATTAGGCGTGGTACTTATTTCTGGATTGTGTGTTTCTGCTATTTCAAGCTTCTTGTTGGTGCCTGTGTTAACAGAATTGCTTACACGGTCAAACATTAGGCATAATCTTAATCAGGAAATAAAGAATTAACTCATGGAAATGTACACTGTAGGTATTTGGGGTTACAGCTTTGCTAGTATCGCCTATGTTATTTTTGCTCTACTTATTCTTGCCGCTCATAATCAATCGAGCATTGCCAAATGGGTGTTGTTTAGCGCATTAATGGCAGGTACGGCTAATATTGTTAGTGTTCTCCAAATTAGTATTGGTTTTTCTTTGCAATGGGCAATGTTGGCTGATGCAGTAAAAATTGCTGCGTTTTCTGTACTCATTCTTAGTTTTAATATTGAAAAAAGTAGCGTTCAAGAAATTCTAAAGAATAAAATTGTTTCTAAATATCTACTTTTTTGGGGTGGCTCCACTATTATGTGTTGGGCTGCTAGTTATACCCTAAATTTTTCTTACGAATATTTATTTTTACTTTTTGTTTTACTCAATTTAGCCAGTTTAGTACTGCTAGAACAGCTTTATCGAGGTGCTAATATTGAGGCCAAAAGCTCTATTACTCCGTTAGTTATTGCTTTGGGAGGTGTTGCTGTATTTGATTTTGTGCTTTATGCCCAAGCAACGATGGTTGGAGGTATTGAATTTGATTTCTGGTACATTAGAGGATATTTATCAGCCTTAGCCGTTCCTTTATTATTGATAAGCATTCGACGATTTAAAGAAGGTACAGTGCGAATATTTGTGTCACGCAATGTTGTTTTTTATAGCTCAATGTTAATGATTGCAGGTTTGTATTTATTATTAATGGCTGCAGCAGGTTATCTAATCAATTATTTGGGTGGCGAGTGGGGGCAGTTAGTTAGTTTTGGTTTTTTCATTCTTGGTAGCATAGTACTTGCTGTATTGCTTATTACTGAAACGGTTCGCCGTCAGGTAAGAGTTTTTATTTCAAAACATTTCTTTGCAAATAAATATGAATATCGAGAAGAATGGTTAGAGCTTATAGGTAAAATAGAAACGGCGAGCGCAGAAAATTATTATCAAATGTCATTGGACATTATGATGTCTAAAGTTGATGCCACAGGTGGTATTATATTAAAAAGTAATGGTAATAGTCGGTTTACGGTCAAACATAGTGACGGTATTGAGTTAGATGAGACATTCAATCAAGACCTGATTTTAATTGAAAACTTTACTAAAAACCAAGGTTGGATCATTGATATTAATGAATATAACGAAGACCCACTTTCTTATCCAGGGTTATTTATTCAGCCTAAAATTTGGCATTCAGTTGGCGTGAATATTTTTGTGCCTATATTTATAGGTAAAGCTTTTTATGGTTTTTTTGTGCTTTCAAATAGCGAAGAACTTACTAAACTTAACTGGGAAGACCGAGATTTACTCTTTGCTATTGCCAAACAATTAGGTAACTTTATCTCCTTGAATGAAGCTAATGATAAACTAGCTGAATCTAAACAGTTTGATGCTTTTAATCAAATGTCTGCTTTTTTAGTACACGATTTAAAGAATGTTCAAGCGCAATTAGCACTAATAACATCTAATGCGACACAACATCGAGATAACCCTGAATTTGTTGATGATGTTTTTGAAACCGTAGAGTCAGCAACTGAACGATTAAAGAAAGTATTAGCGCAATTAAGAAATAAACAAGCAGCGCCATTAACTAGTAAAAAAGCGCCTAGTAAAAGAATTGATCTTGGTGATATTATTGACAAAGTTATAGCGCAAAGAAATGTAATGCAACCGCAAGTTGTTATTATCAATAAAGAAGAATGCTTAGCGACTATAGACGATGAACGATTTTTCTCAGTGATGAACCACTTAATTCAAAATGCACAAGAAGCAACAAATGATGATGGCTGGGTAAAAGTAAGCTTAGAGCAACAACAAGGCAGAATATCTATTATTGTTAGTGATAACGGCAGCGGCATGTCTGAAAGCTTTATTAAAACAAGGCTTTTTAAACCTTTTGATACCACTAAAGGCAATGCAGGGATGGGAATTGGTGTTTTTGAAGCCAAGCAATTTTTTGAAAGTGTAGCAGGTAGCTTAACGGTTGAAAGTATTGAAGGGCAAGGAACAAAAATGATTATTTGTTTACCCCCTACAAGTGATGTGAATTAATATAGGTTAGAATTTATTCTGACAAAAAAATAACTAGGAAAGTGTGGTAATGGAAAAAGTATTAATTGTTGATGACGATAAAGGAATTCAAAAGCAGCTTAAATGGAGCTTATCAGACTACAGTCCAATTCTTGCAGGAGATAGGGAAGCTGCTATTGCAGCCGTTAGACGTCATGAGCCTAAAGTTGTTACCTTAGATTTAGGCCTGCCGCCAGATGCAGCTAACGCAAGTGAGGGGTTGAAAGCGCTAGATGAAATTCTTGCCATAGCACCACACACAAAAGTTATTGTTATCACAGGCAATGAAGACAGAACGAATGCATTGAAAGCTATTTCTGCTGGTGCTTATGACTTTTATCAAAAGCCTATTGATGCCGAGGTCATTAATGTCATTATTTCACGCGCATTAACGTTAGCAAATATTGAAAGTGAAAATCGCACCATGCGCGCAGTTACGGATAGTAATATTGGCATTATTGGTAATAGTGAAGCCATTGATCGTTTATGCACTATGGTTAAACGCATCGCACCCACTAACATCACCGCATTATTACTAGGTGAAAGTGGTACGGGAAAAGAGGTAACCGCCAAAGCTGTTCATCTTGCGAGCGATCGAATGAGCAAGCCATTTATCGCAATTAACTGTGCCTCTATTCCTGAAACGTTATTAGAAAGTGAGTTATTTGGTTTTGAAAAGGGCGCATTTACTGGCGCTCATAAAACAACAAAAGGAAAAATAGAGTGTGCTGAAGGCGGTACCTTATTTCTTGATGAAATAGGTGATATGCCCTTTAATTTACAAGCCAAATTGCTGCGTTTTTTACAGGAAAAAGTTATTGAACGACTAGGTGGCAGAGAAGAAATTCCAGTTAATGTTAGGGTGGTTTGTGCAACAAACCAAAACCTAGAAGAAATGGTTGCAAACAAAGAGTTCAGGGAAGATTTATTTTACCGAGTGAGCGAAATCACCTTAAATATTCCTGCATTACGTGACCGCGATGAAGACGTTTTAATTCTTGCTCAATATTTTCTGCAGCTTTATGCTACCGAATATAAAAGTAATGCTAAATCATTTTCTGATGACGCGATAAGCGCAATTAAAGCGCATAAATGGCCAGGTAATATTCGTGAGCTACAAAACAAAGTTAAATCTTCTGTGGTGATGTGTACAGGCGTGCAAGTGACTGCACTTGATCTAGGCTTTTTTGATCATAATGATGGTAACTATGAATTGTCACTAAATTTACGTACGGTACGAGAACAGGCAGAATCCATAGCGATTCAAAAGGCCTATGCGCTATCTGAAGGGAATATGTCTAAAGCATCAGAACTGTTGGGTGTGACTAGGCCAACACTATATTCTTTAATTGAGAAATACGAGTTGAATGTTAATAGTTAGCCTTACTCGTAATTTTGTATTATAAGTTTCATGGTTATTTTTTTATTTGTTCTTCTGCATATAATCTATTTTTCTGTTTAAGCAGTTTATCAACATAACGTGCCATTTTGATTTTTTGCTTAATATTACTCTCTAGTATTTCTTCTACCTCTCTTAGCACTTCTCTAATATTTTCAACATTTTCGCTTGAATTAACGACTACTTGTTGAGCTGAGGTTTGGCTTCTATGTTGATTATTTTCTAGTACTTGAGAACTTAATGAACCAGTTAATTCAACCGACATTTCTTCTGCAACATCATTAATAGTATCAATACCAAAATGACTTAACTCTTCTAAAAAGCCAAATAATAATAATCGATCAACAAAAATATTAATTTTACGTGGTACACCCAATGTTTTTTGATGAATTGCTTCAAAAGCAGCATCAGAAAATAGAGACTCTTTTTCACAACCAGCTTGCTGTAAGCGATGATTTATGTAGTTTTTAACTTCTTCTACATTCAGTGGCTTCAAATGAGCAGAAGCGATAATACGTTGTCTAAATTGTTCCATATTGGGCGCTTGAATAATATCTTTAAGCTCCTCTTGCCCAAGTAAAAAACTTTGAATAAGTGGTTTATCATCAAGTTGAAAATTTGAAAGCATTCTTAACTCTTCAACGGTTTCGATAGGTAAATTTTGTGCTTCATCAACAAGTAGTAAAGCACGCTTTCCTTGCTTATGGAGTTGAATTAAAAAAGCTTCAATACAACGTAATACTTCAGCTTTGCTATCTCCTTTTAATGGGATTTTGAACTCAGCGGCTACTAGCTCTAGCAATTCATCAGGTGATAACTTTGTGGTGACCAATTGTGCGGCAACAATATTTTCATCACCAATAGATGATAATAAATTACGGGCAATAGTGGTTTTACCTGTACCTATAGGACCCGTTATAACAATGAAACCTTCACCTTGATCCAAGCCATATTGTAAATAGGATAAAGCTCGCTGGTGATGGCTTGTGGCGAAGAAAAATCGCGGATCGGGACTTAATTGAAATGGTTTTTCTGAAAAGCCATAGTAACTTTCGTACATATTAAAATTCTTTTGTTACGTTAATTATTGCGCGAACTTCATCATAACTATACTGGTCAATGTTTGAATCTCGATTGACATGCTGAAGAGTGAAGTGAGTAGATAATGATGATGCTAAGTTTTTAGTATAGGTAGCCGAAACGGTTCTGTAATGATCTTCTTGTCGACTACCTTCAGGGTTACTTTTATCAAAGATGAGGTAATCATATTTTACTAAAAAGGTAAGTTTGCTTTTGCCACTGATTTTCCTATCAATGGTTAAAGCGGCTACTAATGTATCGTCAATGACTTTAGACTCTAAGCCTTCTCGTCTTGATGCTGAAGTGTTAATAGCAAAAGAAGTTCTGGCAAGTTGTAATTTAGAAGTCCATGCGAAGCGCTTATTTAATGAAAATTCATTACTCTCGACAGGCTCTAAAGACCCTCCCCCTGAACCTACTTGCTCATAATTATTTCTGTCAAATATCTCTAAGCTTTCATCGTAAGATATAGAGTTCGTTAAGCGTTTTGTTCTATGCTGTATGGCAAGATTATAAGAATCACCAAAAAAACGTTGGCTATAGCCAGCAGTTAAAGAAGTTCTTGCTGAAGGTTCCCATTGAATTGAAGTGGCAATATAATCATCACTTACAGCATCATCAAAGACATAATTATAGGAAAGGTCAACCGTTAAATGTGGTGAAACTAACCAACGCATACCTGGACCCCATGAAGAGGTTGTTGGTTGGTTTTGATTGCCAAAATTACCAGAATAATCTTCATCATAAAAACGAATAAAAGGATTTAAATTTAATGATGTTATTAACCCTAATTTAGCATCAACCCTGTATTGATCTCCTGTTCTCGTTTCGCCAGAAAAATCTTGGCTTCTTGTTGAAAAATCACTCGAAAGCTCCCAGAAGGTAATACGTGCATTGTTACTATTGCTAGAATTCAATATTGCAGATACGCCATTATACTCGCCAATGCCATCCTCATATCTATTAATGCTATAAGCAAGGGAAGATTCAATAGAAAAGCTACTGTTGTTAACGTTGTAGAGAATGCCAGTGGTGTAAGCTTCTGATTGTATAGTGCCCCCTGACACTAAGTCGGCAAGGCTGTTATCAGCGTTGCTTCTATTGGTATTACTTACATTAGCACTAGCGAAAAGTGCTGGGCCACTAGTCCAGAGATAATATTGACCAGCAGTGTCTAGAGCTAAATAACTGTCATTAATGTCACTGTCATGACTAAAAAAAAGGTTATTGTTTTTTCCTGAAAAAGAAAAACTAGCTACACGAGATTGGTAATCAACATCTAAACCAAAAATAGCTTGGGAAACCAGGCTAGATGTTGGGTCTGTTATCGTTAGCTCAACATTGTCTGTATAAGTTTCTTCTATTCCAAAGTTAGGAATAAACTGCCACTCTCTTGCTATTGCCGAAGACGAAATAACAAACCAAGACAATAATACAATAACATTGGCAGAGTGAAAATTATTGATTTTTCTTACCGTAGCCATAGCCATAATAGCCATAATCATCCTTTTTAGATCTTATTGTTTTATTCATCACAAAACCCACAGCGATATTTTCATCAAGCTGAGAAAC
>JADGDH010000043.1:0-9968 GCA_016745015.1 Colwellia sp. | reverse complement strand
GTTTTAGCAGCAGGGCCAAAAGCATTGTTTAGTAATTTACGCTTGATATGTCTAAATTCTTCTTGAATGTGGTGAGCACTTTTAGGGCTATAAATAAAGCCTCTTTGATCTAAGCTTTCTCCGTTTAAAATAATTTCTTCTTTATTGCTATTGCTTTGTTGGCTAGTAGTTGATTTTTTCTTGCTAGCTTGAATGTCTTTATTTTTTGGTGAGCTTGAAACAGGGGCAACTTCAAGATTGTTTTTTCTATCTTGATTTGCTTGTTTTTGTTTGGCCAATGCTTTTTCAATAGTACTCACGGTTTAAAATATCCTTTTTAGTGGTGCTTGAATGAAATCAGGGAATAAGAAATAACTCATAAACATGATAAGGATAATGAGTAAAAACACATTTGAAGTGACAAAAATAATCGTTTTATTTCTGTGCCATTTTTGTAATCCTAAACTTTCACTTGCAGATACAACACCAAATACAGGTACACCAGTGGCTTTAGATAATTGTGTTGTAGAAGTTGCTACAGGTGATAGTTGG
Source organism: Colwellia sp. (assembly GCA_016745015.1). Classification (GTDB taxonomy): domain Bacteria; phylum Pseudomonadota; class Gammaproteobacteria; order Enterobacterales; family Alteromonadaceae; genus Colwellia. The sequence goes on along the minus strand of JADGDH010000043.1, from coordinate 9,437 downwards.
CTTAGTAGCAGTGATAAGCCAACGCCAACACCAGAACCAACAAAAGCAACAAGTATAAGTAACAATATTCGTCTAGGTCCTGATGGCTCTGTGGCCGCTCTAGGAGGGTCAATTACTTTAAATTGAATTTTGTTCGTCGTTTCATCAGCTTGTTGTGCTAATTGAGCTGTTTCTTGACGGTTTAATAACTCTTCATATTTATTTTTAGTAATTTCATAACCACGATTAAGTGCAACAAGTTCTGCTTCTATTTCGGGTAAAATATGAATTTTATTTTCCAAATCTGTTACTTTAGCTCGGTAGTCATTAGCTCTAACTTTTATCGAAGCGACTTGGTTCTCAAATTGGTTAACTTGAATTTGTAATTGTTGAATAACAGGGTTCTGACTAGTTACCAACGCACTACCATCTTCACTGTTTGTTGTGTTTAAGTAGTTGTTTATTTCACTCGTGCGCTGTTTTTCTAAATGCGCTAAGCGTCTTTTTGCTTCTGCGACGTCAGGGTGTTTATCAGTATATTTTAATTGTAATGAATCTAATGCTAATTCTAATTCAGTAATACGATCATCATAATCAGTTTTAATTGAACTAGAGGTTTGTATTTTATTTTGAGAATTACTTGACTCAGTAGGTACTAAGTTTAACTGTGTTCTAGCAGAGTTTAATTGTGTTTCGGCTTCCTTTAAGCTGAGTTCAATAACTTGTAATTGCTCTTTAGCAATATTGAGTTTGTTATAATAACCACCGTATTGATCGGGCAACATACTGCTATACTTTTGTTTAAAATCTGTGAGACGAGATTCTGCACTAGCAAGTCTATCTTCATATTCTGATATTTGTCCTTTTAAAAATTTTTGCGCAGAATCAGCATCAGTTCGATTTTCACCTAAGGTGTTTTCTATAAAAACAGTTAATGCAGATTGAACAACACTTTTAGCCATTTCTGGATCTTTATCTTCAAAAGAAATAGTAAAAATATTTTCTCTTCTTCCTCCTGTTTTTTTAATTATTATATCGTCAGTGAGAGTTTGAATTATTTTTTCATATTCTTTAGGGGTGTTTGCACGAATATCCAAGTCTGTCATTCTTGATATTCGCTCTAAATTAGGGCGGCTTAATAATGTTTTTACCATTAAGCTTATTTGAGAGTCTGTATTAGTCTCGACAGTTAAACCTTTTAATAGAGGAGCTAAAATTGATTGAGTATCAGCATAAACACGTGCTTTTGACTCATAAACATCTGGCATCATTGATACAGCAACCCAGCCGAGAGGGCATATTAACCAAGTAGATATAATAATATACCGACGTTTAATCCAAATTCCTTTTAAATAATCTACTAGATCATCAAATAACTCTTGCATTCTATATCTTAATCCTTATAAATTTTATTCTTTGTAGGAGCAATTCACTGCACTCTTTTGCTAGATTGAAACCTAACTTTTACTTAGTCAATAACAACTCGATATTGTATTCAAATTTAAAACCAAGCTTCTGGAATGATGATAATATCACCTGGAAGCATGTCAATGTTGGCACTAATTTCTCCATCTTTTAACAATTGGTCAATCATAATATCATACTGTTTTTGCTGGCCATTTTCTATTCTAACTAAAACCGCATCATTACCATCAGCAAACTCAGTTAACCCCCCTACCTGTATCATTACATCTAACAGTGTCATGTGTTGAGTATAATTTATAGCTTGTGGTTCAGCGGCTTCACCAATAACGCGAATTTGCTCACTGAATGGACCAACAAAACTATTCACGGTAACAGTTACTATAGGCTCCCTTAAATAAGTGCCTAATATTTCTTCAATAGATCGAGCTAGCTCCGTAGGTGTTTTGCCTGATACTTTAATATCTTCAACAAGAGAAGTGGTAATCATACCATCTGGGCGAACAACAAATGATCCTGAAACTTCAGGGTTACGCCAAACAAATATATTAAGCACATCACCAGCACCAATAAGATATTTATAAGAATCAACTTCTGCTGTATTAGAAGGGTGTAATGTTGCCGTTGGTAAAATATTATTAGTGGAGCAGGCAGAAATGATTTGTGTTAAAAGTAAAACAAAGGCTACTTTTAGTGATTTGGTAAAAATTTTATCCATGGTTCATACCTTTTACATCAAAAAATTATTTGTAATTCAATTGCTGATTGTATTGTATTTTTTTCTAAGATGCACACATTTTAACAACTGTAAATAAAACGTTAACTTTGACCATATTTTTGCTAGAATCATTTTTCTGTTTTTGTAGAATAGTGTTTGTAAGCATAAGTTAAGATATGTGCTTTTGTAGGAGGGGTAATTTATTGCACCTAATAGAACGGAATTCATTCCGACAAATGCATAATTTATCAAGGAAACTAGTCTCATATGTCTAGCCCCAAGTTTCGAGATTTATCTCTTGCGAGTAAGTCATTAATTCTAACAGAGTTTCTTTTGTTTTTAGGAACTTTGCCATTAGTTATATACGGTAATAACTTTATTTCTATAATTAAGTTTTCTGCAATTCCAGATAATTACTTAGTAGTATATTCATTAGTGTTTGCCTTGTTAAATCAATTAACTTCATTAGCTTTAGGTTTATATAACTCTAAATTACGCGTTAATTTTCGAGGTGTTTTTCGCCGAGTATTAATGTGTGTTGCCGTTGCATTTTTTATTCTTACCATAATCAACCCTTTATATGGCCAATATGCGCTGCCTATTGAGGTTATGGCAATAGCATCATTAGTCAGTTTTATAGTGGTAACTTCATTTCGTTATTTAACGTTTAAAATAGATTTTTTTGGCTTTAATAAGCGCATTATTTTAGTGCTTGGTGCAGGAGAAAGAGCATCAATCATTGAAAGAAGAATGCGCCGAGATGTAGACAGGCAAAATTTCTCAGTTCATGGTTATATCATCATGAATGGTGATGCTGAAGATGGCATCAAACAAGAAACGCGTATAGACCTTGAAGGCTCACTTGTTAATTATTCTTTAGAGCATAATATTGACGAAATAGTTGTTGCTAGTGATGAACGTCGTAACAATATACCGATAGATGAACTGTTTGCTTGTAAAATTCGTGGTATTGAAATCACTGAAATTTTAGACTTTATTGAACGAGAAACAGGACAAATAGCGGTTAATCTTATTTATCCTAGCTGGGTTATTTACTCTAATGGCTTTGCTTCGGTGAACCACCTTCGTAATACACTAGACTGGATTTTTAATGCGAGTATGGGTTTTGTATTATTTACCTTAACTTGGCCAATAATGTTGATAACAATTATTCTGATGAAATTAGATGAGGGCATCAAAGCACCTATTTTTTACATGCAAGAACGTGTAGGTTTAGATGGCGAACCTTTTAACATCGTTAAATTTAGAAGTATGCGTTTAGATGCTGAAAAATTTGGCGCGGTAATGGCTTCAGAGAATGATCCAAGAATAACCAAAATTGGTAATTATTTACGTAAATATCGTATAGATGAATTACCCCAAATTTATAATGTAATGCGTGGTGATATGGGTTTTGTTGGCCCTAGACCAGAACGCCCTGAATTTGTTCAAGGTTTAATTAAAAATATTCCATATTATAATGAACGTCATAATGTTAAACCAGGGTTAACAGGTTGGGCGCAATTAAAATACCCTTATGGTGCAACAGAAGCTGATTCATTAGAAAAACTGAAATATGATCTTTATTATATAAAGCACCGTAGTTTTATGTTGGATTTACTTATTTTAGTAAGAACGGTTGAAATAGTTTTGTTTGGGAAAGGGCGTTAGTAAACCTTACCTGCTTCTTTAGTTAAAATTTGAGAGAAAAGGAAACTGAGTTGAAAGTTTTACATGTATTAGAATATTCTAGACCTAACATCAGTGGTTATTCTTTGCGTTCTGATGCAATTATACGTCATCAGCGAAAAATTGGCATTACTACCAACCAACTAACAAGCCAGCGTTATCAAGACTTTAAAGCCTTAGAAGAAAATGTTGACGGTGTTTTATATCAGCGCACTGAAAAGTCGACATCCTTTTTAACTAAAATTCCTTTTGTTAATTATTTGCTGCATATTAATCATTTGGCTAATCGTATTGAAAAAGCCGTTTTGGCTGATAAGCCAGATGTTATTCAAACACACTCACCGATGTTTAATGCTTTGGCTGCAGTTAAAATAGGTAAAAAATATAATATTCCTGTAACTTATGAAGTTAGGGCTTTATGGGAAGATGCAGCAGTAGATACTGGAAAAACCAAAGAGGGCAGTTTTAAATACCGCATGATCAAAGCGATAGAGCAAAGTGCCTTTGATAAAGCAGATGCGGTAAGTTGTATTTGCCAAGGTTTAAAAACTGATTTAATCAAACGAGGCATTCCAGAAAGTAAAGTTTTTATCACGCCTAATGCGGTTGATATTGATAACTTTCAGCCATCTTATCAGCGAGATAGCGAGTTAGAGCAATCTTTGAATTTGTCAGGTAAGAAAGTAGTTGCGTTTGTAGGCACTTTTTTCAAGTATGAAGGTTTGGCTTACGCTATTGAAGCAATGAATATTATTGCTAAGACTCGTGATGATATTCACTTATTACTTGTTGGTGCGGGTAATGAACTTGAAAACTTAAATAGACAAGTTGCTGAAGCGAAACTGGAAAATTTTGTCACTTTTGTTGGACGCGTTCCTTTCGAGCAGGTGAGTCGTTATTATAGCTTGGCTGACGTTATGGTATTTCCACGTGAAAGTATTCGATTAACTGAGCTTGTAACACCGTTAAAGCCTTTAGAGTCTATGGCACAATTTAAGCCAGTCATCGCTTCTGATATTGGAGGGCATCGTGAGTTGATAACTGATGGAAAAACAGGTTTTTTATTTCCTGCAGACAACGCAAAAGCATTAGCGAATAAAATTATCTCCGTGATTGATGATAAAGAACTGCTCACCAATGTGAGTGAACAAGGTTTATCGTTTGTTCGTGATGAACGTAACTGGCTTAATACAGCTAAACAGTATTTGCCTGTTTATCAAAAGCTGGCAAAATAAATGGTAGGCAAGAGAAAATCATTATTGGTGGTTACAAATCTCTATCCTGTGCCTTGGAGCCCCAATAGAGCAAGTTTTAATAAGCAGCAATTTGATCTCATTAATCACATTGTTTCTGTAAATGTTATTATTTTATTACCATGGAAAGAATGGTTAAGTCATCGCAATGAATGTAAAACATCAAAAAATATAAAATATTGTCCTTATTTTTATATTCCTAAATTTGGGCGCCGTTTAGTTCCTCTTTTTCAATTTATATCTTTATTATTTTATTTGCCTTGGATTAAGAAACAGCAATTTTCTGCCATTTTAGCCTCGTGGGGTTTTCCTGATGCTGTAGCTGTTTCTATGTTAAATAAATTTATTAGATTACCTTTTTTTGTTAAAGTACACGGTACAGACGTAAATGAAAATAGTCAGTTTTTTGCTCGTAGTCGTTTAATGAAAAAATGGCTTAATAAGGCGAAAATTATTTTCTGTGCGAGTCAAGCATTGGCAAATATTTTGAGCAAGCAAGGAATAGAAGAACAAAAATTACTTGTCAATTACAATGGTGTTAACGCTAAAATATTTTATCCGTTACTAGAAAAGCCTTATCGGCAGCACTTTGTTTTTGTTGGCAGTTTAATTACGACTAAAGGGTGTAATGAGCTTCTTTCAGCTTTTATTAAGGCCAAGAAAAAATGTCCTAAAATGGAGTTAGATATTTTAGGAGAAGGACCTATGAAGAGTTTGTTAGCTGAAAAAATTAGTCTACATGAGCTCTGTGGTAGTATTCGTTTACGTGGTTCAGTACCTTTGCCTGAAGTCGCGGAGTATATTCGCCAGGCTAATATTTTAGTATTACCCAGCTATCGTGAAGGAGTGCCAAACGTTTTATTAGAATCGTTTGCTAGTGGCACTCCCGTCATTTCAACTCGGGTTGGCGGAATTCCTGAAGTTGTAAATGAAGATGTTGGTTTGTTGGTTGATGCTAAAAATGAACAGCAATTAGCAAGTGCCATGGAGCAAGCACTGGGTATGACATGGTCTACTCAAGCAATAATTGAGCATGCTAGCCAGTTTGACTGGAAAAAAAATGTTCAGAATGTTTTAGATAAAGTAGGTGAGAAGTGAAGTATCTAAAAAGTGACATTAAACAAAAGCAAAAAGTACTGGCAGATGAAGGCTATCAAGTATCTATATTTAGAACATTAGTCAGCGATGGTACTTCTGCCAATGCTTTATATCGCCTAACCAGTTGGCTAATGAAATATAAGTTAGCACCGTTAGCACTTATATCGCTTTGGCTTAATCGTATTATAAATGGTTGTGTGATTGGTGCAGGTGCAAAATTTGAGCAAGGATTTGTGATTATGCACCCCGTTGGAGTTGTAATAAACTCAAAGGTAAGTGGCGGTAAAAATATTATTGTTGAAAGTGGCGTAGTTATTGGTGATGAAAAAGGCCAAGCCCCTCGTTTAGGGAATAACATTTTCATTGGCGCTGGTGCGAAAATTATTGGTGGTATAACTATTGGTGATAATGTGAAAATTGGGGCAAATGCCGTGGTAGTTAAAGATTTACCTAGCAATGTAACTGCTGTCGGCATTCCGGCTAAAGTGATTAATAGAGGTGATAAAATATGTTGATATTATTTTGGATCGCATTGTTTTTATTAGTCTATTCATATCTTCTTTATCCTCTTATTCTGCGCTTAACCGTTACTCCTAAAGACATAAAATTAACGACACCAGAGCAATGGCCAAGTGTTGATATTATTATCGCGGCTTATAATGAAGAGTCTTGTATTAAAGAGCGAATTGAAAATGCTTTAGCTCAAGATTATCAAGGCAAGTTACAAATATTAGTGGCTTCTGATGGTAGCCAAGATAATACTGGCGCTATAATCGAATCGTTTTCCGAGGTGAATGTTCAAGCTTATAATTTTGAAGTAAACCGTGGCAAGATATCTGTATTAAATGACCTTGTAGCTAAATCTAGCGCTGATATTTTAGTTTTTACTGATGCTAATACTGACTTCAACACCAATGCAGTTACTATTTTAGTTGAAAGTTTTAGTGATAATGTTGGCGCTGTTTCTGGCGAATTAATTCTAGAAACTGAAGATGGCAATCAAAACCTTGATGGGCTGTACTGGCGATACGAACAGTTTTTGAAAAAATGTGAGTCTGAACTTGGTAGCTTATTAGGTGCTAATGGAGCTATTTATGCGCTGAAAAGAGAATTATATCTACCATTATCAACCGATACTATTGTTGACGATTTCTGCATTGTAATGAATGTGAAAAAGCAAGGTTTTGATGTTTTATATAACGATACAGCCATAGCTAAAGAAGAAGTTGCGCCATCGTTGGGTGATGAAGTTGGCCGTCGCATTCGCATTGGTATTGGTAACTACAAAGCTTTTTTCGCAAATTTATGGGCATTATCGCCAAGCCAAGGTTTACTAAGTTGGTGTTACTGGTCACATAAAGTACTGAGATGGTTTGCTCCTCACTTTATGTTAATTGTTCTTATAAGCAACGCATTCCTAGTTGATAATATAATTTATATGTATTTATTTATTATGCAAATTATTTTCTATAGTATCGCGTGGCAAGGACAGAAACGTATTAATAATAATAAAAAAGTTAATGGAATTGTTGCTATTATTAGTTTTTTTGTTTCAATGAATATTGCATTAGGGCAAGGATTTATTCGTTTTTGTAAAGGCCATAAAAATGGTGGATGGAAACGCACAGCCCGCACAGGAGATACAAAGTAATGATTTTATTTTTAGTGGCACTTGCTGTCGCTTTGTTAATAGGTTTTTGGCAAGTACTTAAATTGAAAAATATGGACATATGGTTTTTTCCTTATTTGAAACAAATAATTAGCAGACCTAAAGTAAATGAACCTATTCATGTTATGTTTTGTTTTGTTGATCATTATGAACCGCAATGGCGTAATGATGATATTGAAGTAGAACGTGCGCGTGTTGACCGATGGTGTAAAGATTATCCATTAATGGCTAAGCAACATAAAGATGCTGATGGATGTATGCCTACGCACTGTTTCTTCTATCCAGAAGAAGAGTATCGTTATGAACATTTAGCTAAGCTATCAGACATGTGTTACCACGGGTTTGGTGAAATAGAGATTCATTTGCACCATGATAATGATACCCCAGAAAACTTTACGAAAGTCATGACTGATTTTGCTAAAACATTACATGAAGATCACGGTGCATTACCTGTTCACCCAGAAACTGGGCAAATCATGTATGCTTTTATCCATGGAAACTGGGCGTTAGACAATTCTCTGCCGGGTGGGCATCAATGTGGAATAGATAATGAATTAGCTCTTTTGAAAGAAACAGGGTGTTATGTTGATATGACATTACCGTCAGCCCCAAGCCCTGCGCAAACCAGTAAAGTAAATGCTATATATTATGCAACGGGTGTTGATGGGCAATGTAAGAGCCATGATACTGGTGTTGATGTTGAAGTAGGTATTGAGCAAAAGGGCGATTTGATGTTAATTCAAGGGCCTATTGGCATCAATTTAAAGTGGCGAACGGCTAAAGGCTTGCCTCATATTGAAAATGCTGATGTTCGCAAAGCAATGCCGCCAACCAATGTACGTGTTGATCAATGGGTTGACTCTCATATTCATGTTAAAGGTCGCCCTGAATGGATTTTTATTAAAATTCATACTCATGGTACTCAAGAGGGTGATATGGAGACCTTATTAGGGCAGCCTCGTCACGACATGCATAGTTATTTAGAATCAAAATATAATGATGATAAAAACTATATACTTCATTATGTTTCTGCACGTGAGATGTACAATATAGCTAAGGCTGCAGAGGCTGGAAAAAATGGTAACCCACATGAATATAGAGATTTTATTCTCGCTAAGCCTATTTTTAAAGCGTTATAGTAAGGGATTTTAATGCCATTTCGTGTAAAAAAAATATTAATTAAATTATTGTTATTCACACGCGGAATTGATTTTTTTTGGCGAAGACGGCCAAAAGGCCTCTATGTTTTTAACTATCATCGCATTGGTGATGCTCAAGATACAGAGTTTGATCGTGCAGTATTCTCGTGTACAGAAAAAGCATTTGAAAAGCATGTGATTTTACTAAAAAACAACTTCACTGTTATTAACTGCCAGCAGCTTATTACATTAATTAACAACCAAGAATTAACTCAAGATCGCTATGCCATCATCACTTTTGATGATGGCTATGTTGATAATTATATTAAAGCATTCCCTATATTGAAAAAACATAATATATCGGGAAGTTTTTATATAGCCACAGACTTTGTAGGTTCAACACATATTCCTTGGTGGGACGAAATCGCTTATTTGTTAAGAAACTCATGTGGGCAAAGCTATTCATTACC
>JADGDH010000188.1 GCA_016745015.1 Colwellia sp. | reverse complement strand
ACATAAAATGGCATGGCCTAAGCCTAATGCATTAGATTGCCTTACTGAAATAACGTTTGTGCCTTTTGGGGTTATTTTACGCACTTCATCAAGTAATGAGCGTTTAACCCGTTTTTCAAGTTGCGCTTCAAGTTCAAAACTTTTATCGAAATGGTTTTCTATGGCATTTTTACTTGAATGGGTGACTAAAACTATGTTTTTTATGCCTGCGGCTGCGGCTTCTTCAACAACATATTGGATGAGGGGTTTGTCAACAACGCTAAGCATTTCTTTTGGAATGGCTTTTGTGGCGGGTAACATGCGCGTACCAAGGCCAGCAACAGGAATTACTGCGGTGGTAATTTTATTTGCCATCAATATCGTCCTTAATTTCTTTGAGCTTGTTTACTATACTAATATAATTTTATTACGCATACATTACAGTTTTTTAACATGTTTTTCAATGCTATATATATAACTAAAAAGTGTAATTACACTTTAAAAATAATAAGTATTATTTATCACCTAGAACACAGAGGCAGGTTAATGCTTCATGCGTAATCTAAGAATAGTGTGTCGAGGCAAGAATCTACCTACAGAGTGATCCAGAGCCTTTTGTCGAGGCAAGCATCGACCTACAAAGTGATCCAGAGCCTTTTGTCGAGGCAAGCATTGACCTGCATGGTGATCCAGAGCTTTTTGTCGAGGCAAGCATCGACCTACAGTGTGAATTATCTTGGTGTTTGTAGGTCGGCACGAGCGCAGCGAAGCCCGACAATTTGTTGTGAATAGTGTGTCGAGGCAAGCATCGACCTACAGTGTGAATTATCTTGGTGTTTGTAGGTCGGCACGAGCGCAGCGAGGCCCGACAATTTGTTGTGAATAGTGTGTCGAGGCAAGCATCGACCTACAGAGTAAGTTATATTGGTGTTTGTAGGTCGGCACGAGCGCAGCGAGGCCCGACAATTTGTTGTGAATAGTGTGTCGAGGCAAGCATCGATCTACATGCAGGTTTTGCTAGTAAAGAAGCGCGAATAAATTCTGACTACAAAGGTTGTTCAACTACTTCCAAAATAGCATTCGTAAATGATTTAAAAACGGTAAATGCATCTGCCCAACCGACAGGGTCTTTTCCATACACCATTGGCACTACATATTGATTAAATCGTTCTTCAAATTGTTTATTTTCTTCAAGTATATTTAAACCGTATTTCAGTTCTTTTATTGGATTTTTAACAAACTGAGGATGCTGATTACCAAAGCGCTTTACGTCTTCATTTATAGCTTGTCGAACGAAAGGTATTACATCGACTAAGATTGCACTACCCGCTTTTTGAATATAAAAGGTATCATAAATATGCCGAATCAATGCAGGATCTTCATCTCTACTCTGATCTCGATCAAAGCTAGCAGTGCGCCTAAGAATTGAAATGATTTTTTCCGCTTGTGTACTCAATATACTAGTGAACTCCATAGCATCAATTTCAGCCTTATTATAATAAGCTTCAGCAGTTAATGATGTTATGGAACGAGTTTTTGTTTCATCGTACAGGGTAGTTTCAATTAGCTCTAATTTTATAAACGGCCTTAAACATGGAGCTATAGAATGGGATTGTGGGTAGCGAATATTGATTACTTGATACCTGTATTCATCTCGTCGAGTAGGCTCACCTTCAACAGAGAAAATACTGTTTTTTTTGATGGCGTCAATTATTGCCAAATAAACTTGTTTTCTTGCTTTTTTGCGATCCCTCCTTGTACCTAATCTATTAAAAGCACCTTGAGGAATTAGTTTAATGTCAACATCTTCTGACATTCGATGTATTTTGATACCAGATTTAGCTAATGCTGTACCACCAGAAAAAACCATTAGGTGGGTGTCAAATGAAAATTCTGCAAGCAATTTTAATAGCGCTACAATGTAATAGTCTTTTTCAACAATTGCAGGGTTACCCATTTCTAAGGCATCAGAAACCTCAATAAATGTGTTTTGATCAACCTGCATTAATTGCTCTATTACTTACGACTATTTTACGCTTAAATCGGTTATTGGTAATAATTTGAAATGATGCTGGGATTTGTAAACTATTTCCATCAATACTTCGTTGAGAAAAGTCATCAAATTTATAGCTAACACCTAACTTTTCAATTGCTTCTAAAAGTACTCCATCAGCACCACTTGGTGACGCTGGCATAATTTTTCCTGTGATGCTATTAACTCTAGCTTTAGTGTAAAGACCATAACCAATACGAAGCAACAAACCACTTTCAACAAGCTTTCTTAATTCTCGGCCTATTTGGTCATAACCTGCAATATCAATAAAGTCAGTACGTGCAAAAACATATCGCTTTGAACGATTAACTCTTATTTTTACTTTACTTGCAATAGTCATGATAACTCTCCTATTAAACACATCATTAATGTAACAAAAACACGACAATTTTTCAATGCAAACATACGACAACAACAAGTAAACAATCTAGGCCTCGCTTTGCGCTACACAGAGAAGTGATCGTCAGCAAATTGCACAGGTTTTACGAATTATAGATAAGGGTTTATTTATCACTGATATTTATTTTACCATCAAGGGCACCGAGGCAGGTTATATGCTCCATGCAATAGTGTGCGAGGCGAACATCGACCTACAAAGTGATCCAGAGCCTTTTTGTCGAGGCAAGCATCGACCTACAGAGTAATTATTTTGGTATTGGTAGGTCGGCACGAGCGGAGCGAGGCCCGACATTTTGGCGAGAATAGTGTGTCGAGGCAAGCATCGATCTACATTTTGTCGAGGCAAGCATCGACCTACACATGCAAATTATTTTGGTTTTGGTAGGTCGGCACGAGCGCAGCGAGGCCCGACAATTTGTTGTGTATTTACGGGAACCCAGTCTGTAAAAAGTGATGGATGTTCGTACAAAAATGGTATGTGAAGTATCATCTATCTTGTAAGGTCGGTTAATATTATCTCAAGGGTTGTGTGTAATTTAGGGAGTTCTTGTTCAACAACACTCCAGATCATATCTAGATCTAAGCCTAAATAGTCATGTACCAAAACATTTCGGAAACCTGATATTTCACGCCAAGCGATGCCTGGGTAGTTTGTTTTAATTGTTTCAGCAAGTCTCTGACTTGATTCAGACATAATTTGTAAATTACGGACTACAGCATCTTGTATAAGGTGAGAGTGATAAAATTTTTCCCTGCTATCAACATATTCATCTATACGTAGAATGCAATCAATCATGTGTTCAATATAAACAAAATTATCTTTTGTCATAAGTGTAACTTTATTTTACAACAACCTATTAAATGGGAACGGCTTCTTGAAGAACTTTATCGTGAATCCGTTTATGCAGGGCATTCTCTGTTACCACGTCAATTTTTCGATGTAATAGCTCGCTAACGTCCATTAAGAATCCTCCTAAAGCAAATCCTGTTTTACCTTCTTCAATCTCAACCAAAAAATCTACATCACTGTTTTGGTTTGCTTTATTTTTAGCCATAGAGCCAAAAACTCGAATATTAGTTACACCATTATTTTTAGCAATGGCTAATATTTTATGTCGGTTTTTGATTATGAGAGGATCCATTGAAATCACCTATTTGTAGTCATTCTATGAAAATAAAGACGGAATATAAATTTATTGTAATAATTATCAAGCTTAAAATCAACCTTTACTAACCTTATGTTTTTATTGGTTTTATTAATACGAGACATGACTTCATCATACTCACCAGAGTTGTTGGTATTTTTCAACCACCGAGGACACAAAGGCAGGTTATATGCTCCATGCAACCTAAGTGACCTTGTAAATTATCTTGGTATTTGTAGGTCGGCACGAGTGGAGCGAGGCCCGACATTTTGTTGTGAATAGTGTGTCGAGGCAAGCATCGACCTACAAAGTGATCCAGAGCTTTTTGTCGAGGCAAGCATCGACCTACAAAGTGATCCAGAGCTTTTTGTCGAGGCAAGCATTGACCTACATTTTGTCGAGGCACTTCAACTGTTATTACAGTTTAAAACTGGTATTCTTACTTTCAGGCATTGGGTTTTTCCATCTTGTGGTGGTTTTATTCAATAATTCATCAATGGCCGCTATAAAATATTCCATAAAATTCGCTTGTTCAAAAGTTTCTTCAAGCTTTTTTCTCGGTAAAAACCTACGCATTTCATGTTCAAATTTACCACTACTCCAATATTCAGGTAATTCGTCTAATCTCTGTTGCAAGCATGTTAATGGTGCTTTAGTGCTTTGATAGTCAGAAAACTTAGCTTTCACCCATGTATCGTTT
>JADGDH010000187.1 GCA_016745015.1 Colwellia sp. | reverse complement strand
GAAGCTTGTTTATCCAGTATTGATAACAAAAAGTAATCAGCTTAATTAATTATTGCACAGACTACTACACAAATTACTACACAGAAAAATCCAATTTATTTATTTATTTATTTATTTATAGCATTTTTATCTTCACTGATGCGACTAGCAACTGCACCCTTTTGATCTTTATATTTGGCATCTTCACGTTTATTATACGGACGTGCGGCACTTGATGACATAGTTTCAAAATTTAGCGCGGCTATTTTCATTTTTGGACGCAATGCTAATGGTAATTTACCCGAATTATAAAATTCTAAGACAATTTGCCCTGACCAACCAGGATCAATTCTATGTGCGGTTACATGTACCATTAAACCAAGTCTTGCTAGAGAAGAACGACCGTCTAACCAACCTACAATGTTATCGGGTAAAGTAACTGATTCATAAGTGACTGCTAATGCGAGCTCTCCTGGGTGTAAAAAGAAGGCATCTCCATCAGCAATATTAATTTCATCACTCATTACTGAGTTCATCGCTTTTTGCATTTCATCTTTAGGACCACTTAAGTCAATAAAAGGCGCGGTATGATCTTGAAAAACACGAAACTCATTGCCTAAACGGATATCAACACTAACTCCTGAAATCATTGTGCTATCAGGCTTTGGTGAAATAATTATTTTTTCATCATCAAGGTATTGCTCAATATCTTTATCACATAATCTCATAATTGCTTTTCTTATATTTGTTTTCTGGTGTTAGTTAGTTTTATTATATTCGCTTTCTCTTACTAATTAAGAGCTAATTAAGAACTAATTACGGACTAATCACTGGCTAATTACTAATTAATCACTATATTCAACCGTTGGGGTTAATGGACTAGTGTTATCAAGCTGTAAAAATAATTGCCCTGCGATATTACGTGCTATTCTACGGTACAAACACGCTATATCACCAGTGCTATTTTCAATGATATCTGATTGACCAAAGTCAGCATCTTGACGAATATTAATATCTAGAGGAAGTTGCCCCAGTAATTGAGTATGTTTAGATTTAGCCATTTCTATACCACCCGCCTCTCCAAAAACATGACTTTTATGTCCACAGTTTTCACATAAATGATAACTCATATTCTCAATAACACCCAATACAGGTACTTTCACCTTATCAAACATAGCGACTCCTTTTACTGCATCAATTAAGGCTATATCTTGCGGCGTTGTTACTATTACAGCTGCAGATACGGGTACTTTTTGCGCAAGCGTTAATTGAATATCACCCGTTCCTGGAGGCATATCAATAAGTAAATAATCAAGCTCTGGCCATGCAGTTTCATTAAGTAATTGATTAAAAGCGCCACTCGCCATTGGCCCTCGCCAAACGGTTGCATCCTTCTCGTCAACAAGAAAACCTATCGACATAGCACTCAAGCCATGCGCGATTAAGGGGTTCATCAATTTGCCATCTTTCGAACTTGGCTTAGCATTTTTCAAGCCCAGTAAAGTTGGAATAGAAGGCCCATAAATATCAGCATCTAAAACACCTACTTTAGCCCCTTCTGCCATTAAAGCATAAGCAATGTTAACCGTGGTGGTTGATTTTCCTACGCCCCCTTTTCCTGATGCTATCGCAATAATATTTTTAACTTTATTTTCGCTTCCATTAAGTGAAAAAGAACGCACCGCATTAACGTTTAAATTAATATAAAATTTAATAGGTTGTTGCAATGTATTCGCTAAGGTTTCTGCAATAGCATCTAACTCACCTTTACAAGGAAAAGGCATAATGAGTTCAACAGATATTTTATTCGGTTTGTCTGTATTAACATGAAAATGTGAACAAACAGCAAGTACACCTTGTGGGAAGTTTATTGAGTTATACGTTTTTAACGTTTCTTCTATGACCTCTATTTTTTCTATTGCCGTTAAGTCTGTTGTGGATAAAGGGCTTTTAGAAGAAGTAGTAATCACTTCCCCCTTGTTTGGCGCTTTCTTTGAACTTTTATTAGAGAAGAATTTTCCGAACATATTGTGACATTAATCGTTTGAGTATAAACGTTAAATTCTGTACTATTGCAGCCATTATTACCATAAAAAAACACTATTTATTCATGTCTACAGTTACTTCTTCGCAAACATTACCAGAAAAGCGCAAAATATTAGTTACTTGCGCATTACCTTATGCCAACGGTTCAATTCACTTAGGCCATTTGCTTGAGCATATTCAAACAGATATTTGGGTTAGATTTCAACGTATGCGTGGACATGAAACGTATTTTGTTTGCGCTGATGACGCTCACGGCACTCCCATTATGCTTAAAGCTCAAGAATTAGGTGTAACACCCGAAGAAATGATTAATGCCATACGTGATGAGCATATGGCTGATTTTGCCGATTTTCATATTAGCTTTGATAACTATCACTCAACCCACAGCGAAGAAAACAAAGCGGTAGCGAGCGACATTTACAATAAATTACATGCTAAAGGCCATATAAAGACGCGTATTATTTCTCAACTTTATGATCCAGAAAAAGGCATGTTCTTACCTGATCGTTTTATTAAAGGTACTTGCCCTAAATGTAAATCAGAAGATGAAAATGGTGATAGTTGTGATAACTGCGGAGCAACTTATTCGCCAACTGAAGTAATTAATCCTCGTTCAGTGATATCAGGGGCGACACCTGTACTAAAAGACTCAGAGCATTACTTCTTCGATTTACCTGCATTTGAAGAAATGTTAAAAGACTGGATTCACAGCGGTACATTACAAGAAGAAATGGCTAATAAGCTTTCAGAATGGTTCGAGCAAGGTTTAAAACAGTGGGATATTAGCCGCGATGCACCCTACTTTGGTTTTGAAATTCCTAATGCGCCAGGCAAATTCTTCTATGTTTGGCTAGACGCACCTATTGGTTATATGGGCAGCTTTAAAAACCTTTGCGACAAAAACCCTGCCATTGATTTTGATAGTTTTTGGAATAAAAACTCTGACGCTGAGCTTTATCACTTTATTGGTAAAGACATTATTTACTTTCATAGCCTGTTTTGGCCTGCTGTACTTGAAGGCTCAGGTTACCGTAAGCCAACCTCTGTTTTTGCTCATGGTTTTGTTACCGTAAATGGCGCAAAAATGTCTAAATCTAAAGGTACTTTTATTAAAGGTCGTACCTACTTAGAACATTTAAACCCTGAATATTTACGTTATTACTACGCGGCTAAATTAACAAACCGCATTGATGATTTAGATTTGAACCTTGAAGACTTCGCTCAGCGTGTTAACTCTGATCTTGTTGGTAAAGTCGTAAACATTGCCTCTCGCTGTGCTAGCTTCATCAGTAAACGTTTTGATGGCATGTTATCAACGAATATTGATGATCAAGCACTTGCTGATGAAGTAATGAATGCTGGTGACAGCATTGCAGCACATTACGAATCTCGTGATTTTGGTCGTGCCATGCGTGAAATTATGGCGCTTGCTGATAAAGTAAATGAATATATTGCAGTAAAAGAACCGTGGCAGTTAATTAAAGACGAAAGTGCTCAGCGAGAAAAAAGCCAACAAGAAGTGCAAGATATTTGTTCTCTTGGTATTAATATGTTCCGTACCTTGATGATTTACTTAAAACCTGTGCTACCTGTACTAGCTGATAGCACTGCAACATTTTTAAATGATGAATTAATATGGGAAGGTCATAAGTCATTATTAACTGACCATAAAATTAATAAATTTAAAGCATTGTTGCAACGTGTAGATATGGATAAAGTTAATGCCATGACTGAAGCATCAAAAGATAGCCTAGGGAGCGCGGCTCCTAAAGAAGATAAAAAGTCAGCCAAGAAAAAGAAAGCCGCGAAGGTAATTGATAACTCAGCTGCTCTTGCTGATCCTTTAGCTGTAGATCCACTCTCTGAAGAAATTCAATTTGACGATTTTGCTAAAATTGATTTACGTATAGCTAAAATCATCAATGCTGAACACGTAGAAAAAGCAGATAAACTACTTAAACTAACTTTATCACTTGATGAAGGTGGCTCTGAAACTCGTCAAGTATTCGCGGGTATTAAATCAGCTTACCAACCAGAAGATCTTATCGGCAAACATACCGTAATGGTTGCTAATTTAGCGCCACGTAAAATGCGTTTTGGCATGTCTGAAGGTATGGTATTAGCTGCTGGCCCTGGTGGTCAAGATTTATGGATACTAAATCCTGACGATGGCGCTAAAGCAGGTATGCGAGTTAAGTAATTACGTTCTTGAGCGTATAAGCTCATAATTACTATAACTTTATGGTTGCAATTGTATTTTAAAGTG
>JADGDH010000186.1 GCA_016745015.1 Colwellia sp. | reverse complement strand
AGTAGTGATGCAGTAAAGCGTATTTTTAACTATTTACCGAATGCTTATGAAAATGGTAATGATCTTGAAGCAAGAAGAGAAATGTCAATCGCTAGCTTTAATGCTGGCGTTGCTTTTACCCGAACATCTATTGGCTATGTTCACGCAATAGCTCATCAGTTAGGCGGTTATTATCATATTCCTCACGGCTTAGCGAATGCGGTTATTTTGCCGCATGTTATGGAATTTTCATTTAATGAGTCAATTAGCAGTTATGCCGAGCTAGCCGTTTGTGCTGGTATAGCATCAGCAACAGATACAAAAATAGAAGCGGCGAATAAGTTGGTTGATGGGGTTAAACAGCTAAATAGTCAATTAAATATTCAATCTGGTTTTAAAGAGTTAAAAGCAGAAGATATTGTTATTTTAGCTAAACGCGCAGTTAAAGAAGCGTATTGTGAATACCCAGTGCCAAGACAAATGACAGTTACGCAATGTGAAACTCTACTTGCTAAATTGTTGGTTTAGTCATGTTTTATTAAATCATCAACAATTAAAAACCTAAACTTTAAAGGTGCTTGCCATATCTTGTAGTGAAACAGCTAGCCTTGCCTGTTCTTTTGCTGTAGCAGAAATTTGATTTGCGCCTGTGGTGGTTTCTATTGATTTTTCCTCAACAGAAACCACATTGCGTGCAACATCTTGAGTTACCACTGCCTGCTCTTCAATAGCCGTTGCAATTTGATCTGTCATGGCAAAAATATCACCAACAGATTCGGTTATCTCTTCTAACACGTGCTCTACTTCTTTAGAATTCCCAACCGCCTCAGCAGCTTTTTTCTGACTAGTTTCAATCACATTAAAAGCTGAGTTAGCATCACTTTGAAGTGACAAAATAAAACTTTCAATTTCAGCCGTAGACTCTTGAGTGCGTTGGGCTAATGTACGCACCTCGTCAGCAACAACAGCAAAACCACGCCCTTGTTCTCCAGCCCTTGCGGCTTCAATGGCAGCATTTAATGCCAATAAGTTAGTTTGTTCCGCAACAGATTTAATAACATCAACAACACTGGTAATATTATTACTGCTTTCATGTAAGCTGCTAATCTGTTTTGCTAAGCCATCAATCTCATTCGCTAATGTTTCAATTGATTGATAAGACTTTTGCACTGTTCCTAATCCTCTTTTCGCTTTTTCATCAGCATTTTTTGCTGAATTTGCAGTGTTTTGTGTATTCTCTGCCACTTCTTTTACTGTAGCGGATAACTCTTCAATTGCGGTTGCTATTAAACTGATACCACCTTGTTGTTCAAATAATGATTGAGAATTATAGTCACACGTTTGTGCTGTTTCTTCAGCAGCAGAAGCTAATGTCATGCTTGAGGAAGATATGTCTTTTATGACATTAGAAAAACCATTTAAAGTTTTGTTTAGAGAAACAGAAATTTGACCTAATTCACTATTTCCTCCATGGGGACTATGAACAGTTAAGTCATTGTCATGTCTAACTTTAGCCAATACATTTGTTAGGCTTACAACCCTATTAGTAAGCTCATTAATAATATAAAAACTAACCACTAAAGCCAGTGTAATTAATAATGTACTAACAATGATATTAAACACCATTGTATTAAATGCTTCACTATGTTTTGCTTCAACCAAAGCGAGTATTTCATCGCTTAATTGGGTTTCTATCTTTTTAAGCTGGCCTATTCGCCCTGTTGATTGTGCAAACCAGTACTCAGCTTTAATACCAAAATCGCTTTGCTTTTGGTTAGCTATTACACGTATTTTATCAACTTCTTTTACTGCACTGTTATCAAGCTGTTGGTTAAAAAAATGTGTGTTGTCCTCATTACTAAAGTACTTAAAATTATCAAAATAGGTATTTTGTTCACTCACTAAGGTAATGTATTTTGCATACATACCTGGATCAAATTGTTGCTTGGTAAAGGTATTGCTCAATACGGCTCTTTCAATACCAGCACGCTCTTTTCCTTGTAAAAAGTTGAAATAAGCAATGGTTTCTTTTGTTACCTGAGCATCAGAACTAATACCTACATTTAATTCAGCAACACTTAATAAGCTTTTGTTTAATTGGGTGTAATAAGCCAAGGCTTCCCCTGTAGATATTGATTGTGCGTCTACTCGTTGACGTATAGATGCTATTTTTTGTAATACTTGATCAATGGAAGAATTTAATTGAACTACGTCATTAAGCGTAAAAAATTGTTCGCTCCAGAAACTTGTTTTTTTAATGCGTTTTTGATCAGTATTTTTACGCTGACTTCTTAGTTTTTCTCTAAACTTAGTGCCTTTAGACCCTAAAAATACGGCTGTCATACCACGTTCTTTTTGAAGTTCATGAACTAACTCACTATAAACAACTGATAATATAGTTAAAGAAGCAATGGTCGACATTTCATTCTTTATATTAATATTATTAACTATAGCGCTTATACTTAACCACAAAAATCCCAACATAGGCAAAGTGAGCATAGTAAAAATTTTCTTTCTAAAAGAAAGGTTAGAAATGTTCATATATTGTCCAAATTTTTATATAAAAATTATTTTGAGATAACAAAAATATCAGTATAGTAGCAAAATTCACTGGAATCACTTATTTCTTTATCAGAAAAAAGTCAGTCGATATTTGGTTATCCTACTGACATACAGTAAACTATTGTCAATTTCCGTTATCAGTGAATAAAAGATGTCAGACAAACAACTCAACCAATCTTCAGACGTACAAAAAACAACGTCAGACAATACCACCCACTTTGGTTACAAAACTATTGATAAAGAAGACAAAGTGTCTATGGTTGCGGGGGTTTTTCATTCGGTAGCCAAACAATATGATGTAATGAATGATTTAATGTCATTTGGTGTTCATCGTTTATGGAAACGTTTCACTATTGATGCCAGTGGTGTACGCCCCGGCAATAATGTTTTAGATTTAGCGGGTGGTACGGGTGATTTAACCGCAAAGTTTTCTCAATTAGTGGGAAAAACAGGCAATGTGGTTCTGGCAGACATCAACAGTTCAATGCTTAATGTGGGTCGCGATAAATTACGCGATAAAGGCTTAGTACAAAATATAAAATATGTACAAGCCAACGCTCAATACTTACCTTTTGAAGACAATACTTTTGATATTGTCACTATCGCTTTCGGTTTACGTAACGTTACCGACAAAGACATGGCATTACGCTCTATTTACCGTGTATTAAAACCAGGCGGGCGTTTATTGGTATTAGAATTTTCTAAACCTGAGCATGAATTGCTTAATAAAGCGTACGATTTTTATTCTTTTAATATTCTACCCAAAATGGGCGAGCTAGTAGCAAAAGATGGTGAAAGTTATCAATATCTTGCTGAATCAATTCGTATGCACCCTGATCAAGAAACACTAAAAACCATGATGGATGATGCTGGCTTTGAACAAACAAGTTATAAAAACTTAACGGGTGGTGTTGTGGCTTTACATAAAGGTTATAAATTTTAAATCAAGTAGGCTTTAATAAAACAAGGTTACCTTACATGTTGCAGCAAGCACTCACGTCATCAATAGAGTTATTGATTAATAAAGTATTATCATTAGATACTAGTGAAATTGATCTAAATAAATTAGAACAAAAAACACTCACAATCGTTTTATCTGAGTTAAACTTTCCAATCAGTTTAAGTGTCTATAACAACAAAGTAATCGTTTCAGGATTAACTGAGCGCGCAAATTGTACAATAAATACCAGTATAAAGACCTTACTAGCCTTAAAAGCCGAGCAACAGCTAACTGAATTAATAAAACAAGATAAGCTCGATTTAACAGGCGATATAAAAGTTGCTCAACAATTTGTTCAACTTGCAGAAAACCTTAATATTGATTGGCAAAGTGAATTAGCTATCCACATTGGTGATATGCCTACACATAAATTAATGCAGGTAGGTAAGCAAGTTGCTGACAAACTTCAATTTGCCAGCAAACAAATAAAAGCCGATGCAAGTGAATATATAGTGCACGAAAAACGTTTAGTCGTCACTCGTAGTCAAATTGAGCAATTTAATCAACAGGTAAGTCAGATTAGCAACCAAGTTGATGATATTTCCACACGCATTGAAACATTAGCCAAAGGACTTTCAAACACGTGAGTAGCACACGACTGTATCGCATTGTTAAAACATTTTTACACTATGGTTTGGATGACATGGTGCCACGAAAAATGTTGCCTTGGTACGCCAAACTTGGCCGTACCTCTTTATTTTGGCTGCAAAACAAACATAAGAACAAATCTGCTGCGCAACGTTTTCGTTTAGCCATTGAAGATCTTGG
>JADGDH010000042.1 GCA_016745015.1 Colwellia sp. | reverse complement strand
TGTAGTTTTAAACAATTATCACTTATTATCTCTACTAGACGAGTGGGTATGCACAACCTTCCAGTTACCATTTATTTTGCGAAATAAGAATGTTTGAAATCCTTTTTTGTCGAATGTTTTGCCACTTTTATTCACTTTGCCCTTTATACGTGTGTCAGCAATTGCCCACGCAAAAGATTTATCCTCGCCCTCAAAGTGAACTTCTATTTCACTAAAACTCAATTTTAAGTATTCCAAAGCATCCTTTTCAGGCTCTACGTGATGCTCGACTAGCGAATCTAACCCTGCATTTTGTCCTCCTCCTTCGATATAACGTGCCCCCTCAAAATCTAAAAAGTTACGTCGAAACGGCAATCCATCACCATTTTCCCAGCCATACTTGATGCTTTTAATCACATCAACAATCGCCTTTTTGTCTTTATTACTATGATCTCTATCATCATGAGCCACAGCCGAAATACTGATGATAAGGGCAATAATAGTTGTAATAAATTTTCTCATTTTTAACCTCTGAATTATTATGTTTAAATTAATGGGACCAATGGATATGAGCTATTTTCCATTTCCCATCTTTTTTCAAAAGCACCATACTTTCCATGCCTTCACTGTTCACTTCTTTTCCTTTAAACTCTCCAGTCAACTTTGTTCTAGACATAGAAAAAGCTGTCTGTCCTACCTCTCTTACTTCATGTTCAAGTATTTCTACTTCAAGTTGAGCCAAATATTTCATGTCAGCCAGCATGTGGTGGTTTGCATAATCATCGGCTGAGCGTTCAACTCTACCTCCTTCATAAATGATGACATTATCAGCTAAAAATCCGCGTGCTTTACTCTTATCGTTGGCCTGTATAGCTTGATGAAATTGCATAACAACCTTACCTGCACTACTTGTTAGCACAGGCAATTCATCACGTTTATTCGCATTATTTCCTTCGCTTGTATGAGCGGTTACAACATTGCTCATAGTTAAGAACATTAACGAAACTGTGGTTAGTATTATCGAATTTTTTTTCATTTTGTTTCTGTCTTTCCTCATTAATCTATGGCTGTTAGTACTTGATATTGCTCAGGCGTTAAAGTCGGTAACCGCTTAATAAAAGCAACCATGGCCCATATTCTTTCATCACTGTGAGTTTTACCCCAAGCTGGCATCCCTGAAGCTTTTATGCCGTGTTTAATCACCCAAAAATTCTGCCTTGCAAGCTCTTCATCAGTACCGTGTTGATGAGTTTCATGCGAAATACTTAAATTAGGTGGTTGAGGATACAGCCCAATGCTCATATCACTTTCTTCTAATCCAGGTTTTAGATGACAGCTTGAGCACATATATTCATAATCTGCTCCTCCCATTAACAACAACTCAGGACTTTCCAAATCAGGTACTTTGATATGTTGAGCCGATTTCTTTATGGATGCCTCCCTAGTTTCTTCAAGAAGCCAATAAACAATGTCACTGTGAGGTTCATCTGCGGCTACATTCACTATCCCTGAATACATGACAGTGGCTGCACTAGCTCCTCCCAATAGCAATAATATCAATAGAATTTTAAGAGCTTTCATAACAATTCCTTACTTTAAAAGTCACTTAATACGAGCTTCAATTAAGTGACTTTTAATATTTAATTAATGGTTCTGGTGATCATCACTATTAGCTTTTTTATTTTCCTTTTTTTCCATTTTACTGTGATCCATTCCTTTCATTTTACTGTGATCCATTCCTTTCATTTTACTGTGATCCATTTCTTTCATTTTGCTGTGATCCATTTTCTCCATTGAAGATTTTGATTGCTTCATACACTTTTTCATCATTGCAACTGCAACAGGGTCTTTCATATCCATCTTGCTATGATCCATTTTGCTACAATCAGCTTTTTCTGCTTTTTTTGCATGCATTTTCGGATCATGAGCGGATGCATTCATTGATAAAGTAATTGCTGGTACTAATATCAAAGCGATTTTGCCTACAGTTTTAATAAAGTTAGTTTTCATGGTTTTCTCCTACGTTAGTGATTAAGGTTAATTTATATAAATTCATCGAATGCAATATTAGTTGCATCAACATTCTTAGTTTTCAAAAGATTTATCGTTGCCGACATCATATTCGGTGGGCCGCATAGATAAAATTCAACACCATCAATTTGACAAATCTTGTTAATATTTGATGTGAGTAAATCTTGAACATACCCCTTTGCTCCTGACCAGTTCTTATGCGGCCTAGACAAAACAGGGTAGTAAAAAAAATTTGGATATTTTCTAGAAAGCCTGTAAAGCTCATCTTTATATAACAAGTCCTCCTCAGTTCTAGCACCATAGAAAAAATAGATACCTCTAGTTTCCTTTCTTTCTTTTTGGTAGAAGCACAATTGCTCTTCAATCAATGATTTCAATGGTGCCATTCCAGAGCCTGCTCCGATAAGCATCATTGTTTTATTACTTGAAGGTTTAGCGTGAAAATCTTCAAATGGACCAGCCGCTTCTATTGTTTGCCCTAGCCCCAAATTGCATATGTAGCTAGAACCTACACCGGGATATATACTTTTATTTGGAGCATTTTGAATTTTGACGGTAAACTTTAACTCGTTAGTACCAGCTTCAATCTGCCCATCACCATTAGCTAGAGAATAGCTTCGACTACAAGCTTGATGCTCATACTCAAAATACTCAATATCACGCCAATGGTATTTGAAAGCGTCAGGAAGACGCGCTGGTATAGATATTCCTTTAGCTGGTGGTATATAGAAACGAAGATGAGCACCTGCTTTGAATTTTAATTTCTCACCACCAAGCACTTTAAAACGCAACTCTTTTATATAGGGACTAATAAACTCACTATGCGTTAATTCAAGAAGGTATTTTTTGGCTTTAGTAACGTCAATTAATGTTAGCCTCTTTGTTTCTGTTGCATCATGTTGACAAGCCAATCTGTAACCTTGTTGCAATTGTTCCTTTGTTAAAAGTACATGCTCTGCTGAAGTGACTTTAACACTGCTATCAAGACGTACTTTACATTGGCCACAAGTCCCGCCACCGCCACAGGTTGATGACAAAGCAATATCATGATCGATTAAACCGTCAAGTAAGTTGGTATTAGTAGCTAAATCGAATTCCCCGATAGGCTCCAGATCTTTATCAAATAGCGCCAAAGTTCGACTTTTGTTGCCAAAGCGAACTTTGTATTGACCATTAAAGAGCAGCTCAATAGTCCAAATAAAGCCAGTTAAGGAAAAGAAAAGCGTGAAAAGAGAAAATAAAATGATTTGAACATTATTGAAGCTTCCTTCAGTGCCATAATCCATAAAGTGAAGCATAAAGAAAATATCAACAAACCGTTTATCATCATTACTATGTTTAATTATTCGACCAGAACCAGCATCAATATAAACGCTAGTTTGAATATAATCAGCATAGTTAACTTGCCACACTTCATTTTGCTCACGAGGTATATCTTCATATGGAGGTGATAATTTAACTGCATTTTTAATCACACCTTTACCATTGTAGGAAGATTGGGCCAGTTTTCTAACCATAGTTTCATCAATAACGAATGGCTCAGCGGTGTACGCATCAACCAAAGAGTAGTCATTGTCAAAATGGCTATATAAACCTTTATTATGAGTTAACAAATAGTAAGGGTGCTCTAATAGTGATATTTGTTTTAACGATACGACTTGTTTTGATTGAGATAAGACAAGCTGTGGCTCAACTAACCTATTAATATCAACTTGGGCAACAACGGGAGTTTGTTTATATTGATTTCCTGAAGCCTTTTGATGATCCATCAAATTAAAATATAAGCCTGTTCCTAACCATACTAGTAGTTGTAGGCCAACTAACAAGGATAGCCACTTATGTAACTTTTTAAGGAATAACATTATCTAGCTACTCCCATACTTTTATCTAATGTATTTTTTGCTCTGTTTTTGAAAATAACAAAGTAACTCAATACACCACCAGTAATTGCCGCAAAAATAGAAAAAAGTATGAACCAAAAAAGTAGTTTATTACTTGGATCTTCTTCTTCGTAATCCATGACATGCAAACTAAACATCAAATCAAAGATTCGCCAAAATTCATGTCGCTTACTGACAAGCTTTCCTGTTTGAGCTGAAACATATATCGACGGACTGCCAAAATTATCAAAGTTAACCCGCCAAGCAGGTAATGCTCGACGGCTTAATTCAAACGGTGGATTTTCTGTAATCAATTCAGACTCAAGGACCGCACCATCACCACTGTAATAGTGTTTTGCAGCGCTAATAGCTACGACTTTGTTTAAGGGAGAAATCTTCTCCCCATTACTAGCATTTACAACATATTTTTCGTCATGCTCTGTAAAACGATAAACGGCTTGGTCTATAAAAACTTCTACGGCAATGTTTTTTGCGTCAGGATATTGTTTAGCTAATGCAGATAATGGGTAAGTAATTTCATCCACATTAACTTTAACTTGGTGATTAACCACCAAACTATCACCATGAATATAGTCAATATCAAAAATAACCATATAGGCACCTGATATCGACCAAATCAAAAACTGCAAGCCTAAAAACAACATCAACCACCGATGAAGTTTCCGGCTAACCTTCAACGTTTTCATGCTCTATGCCTTGCTCGAAACATTTTTAATCGATGACGAACGCCACAAATAAAATAATGCAGGTAGAACAAGTAAAGTTAAAATCACCGCACTTAGCATTCCACCAACCATAGGTGCTGCAATACGACTCATCACTTCAGAACCAGTACCTGTGCCATATAATATTGGCAATAAGCCAACGATTATAGCTGCTGCGGTCATCATGACTGGACGAACACGCATACCAGCACCATGTAATACAGCTTCAAGCACATCAGCCTTCGTTGTTGAAATATCCTTTGACTGATGATCATTAATCATTTCGTGATAAGCCTGATTCAAATAAACCAACATAATCACACCTATCTCAACAGCAACCCCCGCTAGCGCGATAAAACCAACACCTACAGCGACAGAGAAGTTGTAGCCTTGGATATACATCAACCAAATACTACCCACCATAGCCAAAGGTAGAGTTCCCATGATCATTGCCACTTCAATAACATTTCTGAAGTTCAGATAAAGTAGAATAATAATAATGAACAAGGTTAACGGCACTACATAAGTCAATTTAGCTTTGGCACGTTGCATATACTCATATTGACCAGCCCACGCAATTGAGTAGCCAGCAGGAAGTTTTAGCTTATCTTCAACAACCTTTTGTGCATCAACAACGTAACTACCAACATCCACACCTTCAATGTCTACAAATGCCCAACCATTTAATCTTGCATTTTCTGACTTTATTCCCGGAGGGCCGTCTTCAACGAGCACATTCGCAACATCGCCTAATGAGATCCTTTGCCCATTTGGTGTCACTATTGGTAGCAAAGATAATGTTTCAGGCGAATCACGATAGTCTTGTGGGTAACGTAAACTCACTGGATAGCGCTCTAAGCCTTCAACAGTTTTGGTGACATTCATACCACCAATGGCCGTAGCAACAACCTGCTGAATTTCGCTAATATTTAAACCATAACGGGCTGCTTTAGCGCGTTGTATATCAACTTTAACGTAACGCCCACCAGCTACACGCTCTGAATATACTGATGCTGTTCCAGGTACATCTTTCAAAATAACTTCTAATTGTTTACCGATGTCCTGAATTACCGATAAGTCAGGTCCTGCGACTTTAATACCAACAGGTGTCTTAATACCCGTAGCTAACATATCAATACGTGTTTTTATTGGCATCACCCACGCATTAGTTACCCCAGGGAGCTTAACTAAACCATCTAGCTCTTTTTTCAAACTCTCAGTAGTAACACCTTCTCGCCACTCTGAACGAGGCTTTAATTGAATAAAAGTTTCAATCATTGTTAAAGGCGCTGGATCAGTAGCAGTTTCCGCTCTACCTACTTTACCAAACACAGTTTTAACTTCTGGAACTGTTTTAATCAGCTTATCCGTTTGTTGTAACAGTTGACGTGCTTGCCCTATCGAAATACCAGGATAAGTTGTAGGCATATACATTAAGTCACCTTCATCAAGTGGAGGGATAAATTCACTACCAATCTTGTCAAGTGGATATATACCAATAGCAAGAACTGCCAATGCTGCTACTAAAGTTGTCTTTGGAAAACGTAATACCGTTTTTAGAGCAGGCATATAGATAAAGGTTAAAAAGCGATTCACCGGGTTTTTATGCTCAGGTAAAACCTTACCCCTTATAAAATACCCCATCAGTACAGGGACTAATGTAATCGCTAATGCCGCTGATGCTGCCATTGCATACGTTTTAGTAAAGGCAAGTGGAGCAAACATTCGCCCTTCTTGAGCTTCCAAGGTAAAAACAGGAACAAAACTCACCGTAATAATTAACAAGCTAAAGAATAGAGCAGGACCAACTTCACTGGCCGACTCCACTACTATTTTCCAGCGGTTTTCATTAGTTAACGGTGTTTTTTCCATGTGCTTGTGCATATTTTCTATCATTACAATAGCACCGTCGATCATGGCACCAATCGCAATTGCAATCCCTCCTAGCGACATAATATTCGCATTAAGACCTTGCATATGCATAACGATAAATGCCGTCAATATCCCTACAGGTAAACTCACAATGGCGACTAGTGACGAGCGGACATGAAATAAGAAAATGATACAAACTAGCGCCACAACGCCAAATTCTTCTAATAGCTTATAAGCTAAGTTATCAACAGCCCTTTCAATTAATGCAGAGCGATCATAAACAGGAACAATTTCAACCCCTTCAGGTAAACCTTTCTTCAGTTGCTCTAGCTTTTCTTTAACACCATTAATGACTTGCTGAGCATTTTCTCCAAAGCGCATAACAACGATACCACCAACAGTTTCTCCTTCACCGTTAAGCTCAGCGATACCTCGACGCATTTGTGGGCCAGTCCCAATATCTGCAACATCTTTTAGTAATAGAGGTGTGCCATTTTCATTTACTCCTAAAGGTATATTCTCTAAATCTTCAACACTTTTGAGATAACCAGTTGCTCTAACCATGTACTCGGCTTCTGCCATTTCAACAACAGATGCCCCGATCTCTTGGTTACCTTGCTTAATAGCCATTTGAATATGTGAAAGAGGGATCCCAAATGCTCTTAATTTTTCAGGATTAATTCTTACTTGGTATTGCTTAACCATACCGCCAAGTGCAGTAACTTCTGATACGCCAGGGACAGTTTGCAATTCATATTTTAAAAACCAATCTTGTAAACTGCGCAATTGACTTAAGTCTTGTTGACCCGTTTTATCAACTAAGGCGTATAAATATACCCAACCTACGCCTGTAGCATCAGGTCCTAATTGCGGTCGTGCATTGCTGGGTAAGCTAGGGGCTACTTGACTTAAATATTCAAGTACTCGCGAACGCGCCCAATACAAATCTGTATCTTCATCAAAGATGACATACACGTAAGAGTCACCAAAAAAAGAATAACCTCGAACAGTCACTGCGCCAGGAACTGACAGCATGGCAGTAGTCATCGGATAGGTAACCTGGTCTTCAACAACTTGTGGGGCTTGACCAGGGTAACTTGTTTTAATAATTACTTGCACATCAGATAAATCAGGCAGTGCATCAATAGGCGTTTTATTAACAGAATATAAACCAATGCCTACGAGTAAAAAGGTAGCGAGTAATACAAAAAATCGATTACCAACGGACCAACGTATTATAGAAGCAATCATAATAATCTAACTCCTATATTAGTGGTTTGAATGATCAACAACAGGTGCTTCTAATCTAGAAGTTTCACCCTGTTCATCACCTTGCCCTAGTGGGGCAATTTCAAAAATTACAAAATGTTCACCACGCACTTCAAAAGTAAACTTAACTTCCATCCCCTCAGAAAGTCCTTCAAGGCTAACATTGTGCCCTGTAATGAAATCTAAAGTAGCCGCAGGTCGTCCCCATTTTTCAATAGCAGTTCGACTAATGTTCACCATTCCATGATCGATCATTAACGAGTTAATTGTTCCAGTAACTGTCGCTGACGAGTCATCTGCCACTTCTTCAGTTACTTGGCTTGTATCACTTTCACTCATGTCGTCAGGAACATGGATGTTGCTAATTTTATAATCACCATTATCTTCTTTTGTCACTTCAACATGTAAACTCATCCCTTCACTAAGTAATGAGAAATCGACACTGTCCGATGCGATGAAATCCATCGTCATTTCTGGCCATTCCCATTCAGGTATCGCCTCATGAGCTAAAGTTAACATTTTATGATCTGCCATCATGCTCTCGATACTAGCTTGAACCCAAACAGAAGAAGGCATTGAAGCATCCGCTTCATCAACATCGCTATTCATTCGCTTGAAGTCTGAAGACTTACTCGATTCTGAATCTAATAAGAACTGTGCAGAACTAACAACTTTTTCCCCATCACGCACCCCTTCAAGTATCTCAACACTTTCGCTATCGTATCGACCTACAGATACTGCAACCGATTTAAAACTCCCCTCACCTAAGGCGAGAACAACTCTATCTTGGTTTCCTGTTCTAATAAGTGCTTCTTTAGGGATTAATAAAGCTTGTTCGTCACCTGTTGTGTGAATCGCAATTTGAGCAAACATATTTGGTTTGAATTCGCCTTCTTCATTTTTAAAACGAAGACGTACTTTCACAGTACGAGTTTTTGCATCTAGTGTTGGGTAAATATAATCAACTTTTCCTTGCCATGTTTTTCCTGGTAAGTAATCAAGAGTCATGGTTACTGGGGTGCCTGTTTTGACTTGACCCGCTTGGCGTTCAAAGACTTCAGCTTCAACCCACACTTCCGATAAATCACCAATTGACATTAAAGTAGAGCCAGGCTTAACAAAAAATCCTTCACGTATTTTTAAATTTTCCACCACGCCATTTTGTGGAGAATAAAAAGTAATTGTTTGCTGTACTTTCTTTGTTTTCTTAAGTTTTACTATTGATGATTTTGGAAGTTGTAATGCTGACAATCGATTTTCAGCAGCACTAATTAATCGGCTATTTTTACGATCTAATGCCAATAATAATTCTTCTTGGGCATTAACTAATTCTGGGGAATAAATTTCATAAAGGGGTTGCCCCTTCTTAACAGGATCTCCAATAGCCTTAACATATAGCTTTTCAATCCATCCTTGTACTCGTGGATGGATATGAACTAACTTATCTTCATCATAAGCAACATAACCGACTGTATTTATTTCAGTGTGCAATGATTTATAACTAACTATTGCTGTTCTTACACCGAGGTTATTTACAACATCAGGAGAGATACGAATTGTTCCGGGACCTTCATCAGGTCCTTTACCACCATCGTCGTAAACAGGTACTAAATCCATACCCATTGGTGACTTCCCTGGCTTATCTCTTTTGTAGTTCGCGTCCATTGGAGCTACCCAATAAAGCGGCTTCTTTTCAGCCGTTACAACAGAGCTTGCTTCCCCACTATTTGTCGGGGCCATAAAACTATAAACCCCAAATGTTAAAAAGCCACCGATAACCATGCCAATTACTATTGGCTTAATATTGTTGTTCATTATTCTTCTCCCGAAATAACAGTGAAACCACTATTATTTGATAAATTCATATTATTGTTACTAACGACAGGATCTATGCTGCCTATAAAAAGGTAATTAAGTTCTAGTAATAATTTCTGCTCTTCGACATTAAGCGTTAACTCATCTATTTCCGCATTTAATACAGCGATTCGTGAGCGAACTACTTCGGCAAAGTCACCATCATCATTGGTGTAGGCTGTTAGCGAAGCTTCAGCTTGATCATGGATTTGAGGCAGTAGCTTGTCTTTGTATAAGTTCTGTCTATCTTTCAATCGAAGTAAGCGCCCTTTTGCACTGGAGTATGATGCGAGCAATTTCCTCATCAATAATAATTTTTCAGTTTTTATAGCTTCTGTTTTTGAAATAGCTGACTTAACTTCTTTGTCCTGTCTATTATCTGTAAAAAGCGGCAAGTCAAAAGTAACCCCTACAGAGAACAAGTCCGCTCGACTATTTCCCATTGGATCATCATCACGGTAACCATAACTAGCATTAACTCCCCACTCAGGTTTGTATTTTTGCTTTGCCAATTTAATTCCAGTTTTTGTTGATTTAATTTTCTTTTCAACTGCGACAAGTGAAGGGTGGTTAGCAATATACTTTGCCAGTTCACTAGGGCGTAACCAGCTATCTGTAAGAACTATATTGCTATTTACTAGGTCAATTTGAGGTAATTGCTTAGTCAAAACGATATTATGAAGGTTAAAATCATCGTCTACATAAGTTTCACTTTGAGAACTTTTCTCTATAGAAAACTCTGTTAACCATTGAGACAACATACCTTCAAAGCGGTTTTGTTGTTGTCCTAAGACATCTAAACGATCTTCTAATCTTGTAAGCTCCAATTGCGCTCTTACAATATCTTGCTGCCTTGTTTTACCTAAAGTAGACGAATAACTTGCTTCAGCAACATCCGCTAACTGTTCAAAAAGTGTTCTGTTTTTTTCAATTAAAGCAATACTTTCTTGAACTCTGTATGCATCCAACCAAAGGCTACCAACAGTAACAGCTACTTTGGACTCTCGATCTTTTCGTTGATACGGGAATGATTCACTTTCAATCTTGAGTTGTTCTCGTTTAATCAACAATGTATCCCCACGAGGAAACATTTGAGATATGCCAACTTTCGCTTGTGTCATTCCCTCTTGTCCAAAATCAAAGCCATCTGTAGGTAAATTGGCTAACCCTATAGATACTTTCGGATCTGGTAACGTGCCTACGGCTGTACTCATCGCTTCAATAGCATTTTGCTTATGAACATTTCCCGTTAACCATGGATCATTCTTCTGCGCAGACTTGATAGCTTTCTCAAAAGTTAAGGCTGAACTAGAAGTAATAGTAGGAATATCAGCAGAATTTGCAGTTAGCACTGTAAGAGCTAACATACCCGCACAGTATTTCACGCTTAAACTTCTGATATTTTTAAATTTATTCATTAAAACTGCTCCTCATAAGATTGAACGCTAGCATAGACCTCATAAGCGCCCCCTTTCTTAAGTAATAACACTTTATAAGGTTGAAATTTATCACCTACTTCCATACCGGGAGTTCCCGCTGGCATTGCAGGAACAGATAATCCAATAACATCGTCAGAGTGTTTTTCTTTTAAAAATTTATGAATAAATTTGGCAGGAACATGCCCTTCAAATGCATAACCATCTTTTGATATAGCGGTATGACAAGAACGGTATCGAGGCTCTATTCCTTTCTCTTCTTTAACCGCTGTAAAGTTTTGATAATTATGAACTTTTGATTCGAACCCTTGCTCATTTATATGGCTAACCCATTTTTTGCAGCAACCACATGTAGGACTCTTATAAACCTCTAAAAGAATAGGATGAGGTTTAGCATTTTGTGTTTTAGATGAAGTCACTGAAACTTCTTCTTTTGAACAACTTGCAATAGCAATGACTAAAGTAAAGGCTGCAACAGCCTTTAACGTGAATTTTTTGGAAAACATAACCCCCCCAAAGGGATATCAATTAATATTTGAATTGATTAGGTTATTCTTGATTTTGCTTAAAAATACTTAAACGCAGAGATCAAAAAGCCTAATACAGATAATTTTCATATAAGTGAGCCAAATTTTAGGCACAATTATTCTGTATTTAGCTTAGTATTGGAGGTCTATATAGAGATGATGATGATTGACTTTGAGCCAAGTTTGAATATGATAATATTTTTGATGATAAATCAATAAATAGACTGTCATCTGTGTCTTTCATTAGTGTAGCGATACTTGAGCAACCTCCAGTAAAACAACTACAACTTTTAACACAACAGTCCTCTTTTGCTTCATCTGAGTCATCAGAAGAATGACTCATCATTGAATGGTCACTATGGCCCATCATTGACATATTTTGCATTTGTCCTTGCACACTATCTCCCTTCATACTCATCATATGATAAGACATAACAGTAGACGCAACCGCTTGACCAACAAAGGTCAAACAGACTAGCAGTACCATTAATGTTTTAGAGAAATTAGAATTCACAGTTAACCAACAAAATATTTCAATTAATACAATAATTGCATAAGAAAAACCAATTTACAACTAATATCTATTCTAAATACAGGTTTAAAATAGCGATGACACTTAAAAGCTGTATTTGTAGCCTAAACTCAAAGTTAGAGGTTTTCCAACCATAATTGAACCATGAGTGCGTGATGTCATATAGCTTTCATCTAATAAATTATCGACGGTGAAATTCACTTGTTGGTTTTTAGTTAAATCATAATTTACAACAAAATCAACGACAGTATGTGCATCAATACCTTCATTAATAGCACCTCGACCAGCCACTGTCCTCATTTCTCCAGTATAACGAACTAACAAATTTGACTGCCATTGCTCCCCTTCTAAACCAATAACAAACTGAAACTGATTTTCTGGAACATAAGGAAATTCATCACCAGACTGTACATCCCCCCAGAAATCCGATTCGAATGTATTCAAAAATTCACTTTGGGAACGAGTGTAGGTAAAGTCTATTGGCATGGTTATATTTCCAAAATTAACCAAGTAACCTGCTTTCATTTCAATTCCGTATACTTTTACTTCACCCGCATTATATTGATCGCCAATATTTTCATCGTCACAATTCTGGCTCGCAGTACAGTTACCATGCATATTGTCATAATCTGATAGAAATAAAATAGCCTCTATATTGACGTTATCATTATTAAATCTAGCTCCAAGCTCATAATTCATACTTTCTTCATTCGTAGCATCTTCATTACCTGGCGCAGGGGGAGCAAATCCTTTTTGTACGCCACCCAACAAGACCAATTCATCAGTCATTCGATAAGTCAATGCCAAGGAAGGTAGAACAACATCAAGCTCATTTACTTTGTGACTAGGAGTTCCTAAACGCTCAGGGTCTGTTTTGCCCCAATCATTGCGCTCAATTTTCATATCTTCGTAACGCAAGCCTGCATTAATGATTAAGTCACCAATTGTCCATTCGTCATGCATAAATAACGCGATAGCTTCTGCGCTATCTATGCGGTTAGAGTCTGTTCCAGCAACACCTTTGTTAACTAAGTTCATATTGTAATTTGAATCAAGTTCATAACCGTCAACCCACTGATACCGATCCATTTCATCTTTATGAAAGCGTAAGCCGAACTTTACTTGATGCGCATTAAAGTCTACATCTAAAACCGTTTGAATACCTTGAGATAAATAATCACGATTATTTGCTTTAACATCCACTTCTAAAGAAGAGTCACTAGCTGATTTATCATATGCCGCAGCAGCTTCAATTCCACCTTTACCTAAACTATCACCATTTATCTTGCTTGTTTTATACCAGTTACGACTAAAATCATTATAGTAAACACTTGTCCCCAATGAGAATCTCTCTGATAAGTCGATTAAGTGATTTAATTGCACCTGCATGTGCTCTGTAGACATGTTATCTTTCTGAGATGCTGAATAACGGGTATAAGGAGAGTTAGTATAATCCCCTTTTGTTAGCCCCATATAAGTGTCATCAGAGTCTTCGTCGGAATACTTTAGCTTAAGCTCTAACTCTTGATAATAAGTAGCACTCGCATCACTAGTGAAACGAACTTTACCTAGAATGTCATTTTTAACAAAACCTGTTTCGTTATCACTATGATTAATGCTTTTAAAACCATCAGCTTGATAACGATAAACTTCAAACAATGTCCCTATATTTTCTCCTTTTGTACCAACATATCCATGAACCTTTGCAAAGCCATCTTGACCAATCTGTACAGCCAATTGACCTGCCATGCTTTCTTCTGGAATTTGACGAGACAACATATTAACTACCCCGCCAGTTGTTCGAGGCCCGTACATAGCACTAGAAGTTCCTTTTAAAACTTCTACTTGTTGCATTCGTCCGGCTGTCGGAAAGTAATATGCTGAAGGAGCAGAGTATGGAGCAGGAGCAGCTAAGACATTATCTTCCATAATAGTGACTTTTTCACTTCGATTTTGACCTGTACCACGCATACCAATATTAGGGCGTAATCCATATCCATCCTCTTCTAGAACATACACACCAGGCACAGAAGTTAATGTGCGCATAATATCTGAATAATTAAATTTCTCTAAATCTTCCTGTGACAGTAAATGAGCACTGCCTGGTATATCATTTACTGTCTGTTCACTACCAAAAATAGTTAATTGCTCAACAACGGATGTATCATCAGCACTATCGTTAGCAATGGCAAGAGGAGACGTAACGACTGATATCGCTATACTCAATAAGGTGGGTTTAAATACTTTTTTCATCTAAGGAAGCCTTCATGTTTGGTAACAACAATTAATGAAGACATTAGAACATCACTGCAAATACGAATCAATATCATTTATAGTATTATTTATATTTTCTTGATATAAATCAATCACATCCTGTGTTACTCACACCTTTATAAAGTGTTCTTACTGTATTAATCCCCCTCTCTTAAATCGACTAATTGCTTAAATTGTTCTACATAATCATCAGTTGCATTGGTATTCTTTAATAACTTATTAAAAATATCTGGTGTGATCTGACTCAAGTAACAATCTTGGCACCCTATCTAATATTTGTCGTCAAACTCACTTACCAAATCGCTTACAATAATCGTTTGCTAATACAATGATTCATTCATATAGAATTCTCCAAGTAATCCATATCACAAAATGGTCGAATACTTGCGGAGAAATATGATTGATGAAGAATGATTGGGAATTTTCGTGCGTCTTTGTGGTTTAGCAGTGTTTCTTTAACGCCATTACTAAATTCACAATAATTGATCATAGACATAGCTGGAGTTTCAACATGAATACATTCGAATATCAGCCTTTGCTGCTCAAAATAAAATATAAAAACCTGCTTCTCTGAAATATTTTTAATTGATATTTTGAGTGTTGGTAAATTACTGTTGATTTCTTCTGTTAAACTTGGGGATAAAGGAAAACCATATACCGCGTACCTTTTTCCTTCAATGTGAAATACATAAGGAACTTCATCATCACAAAATGAATCAAAATTGGTAAAAAAGTTAACCGTATTTAAAAACCAGCTTTTATGCTCGTCTATAAATGGACTTTCAGCTATGGCAATGTCTGAATCTTCATTATCCTGTTCTAGATTTTTGACTAATGATTCATCAAAATTATTTTCTCTAAAATTTTTCGGATAAAAAGTAGTCGCAATTAGTCGATATGCAATTTGATTAATTTTGAAATCACAATAAAGAATGGCTTCATTATTGTCCAATGTTTTAAAATAAGGTTTCCAGTCAAGACTAAACTCACTTGGCGCAGCAATAATGTATTTCGATTCATCTGCTAAACCGAATAGCTCATAAAGAATAGAAATTAATCGAACCTTGCTTACATTAATTACTACCATTCCTTCAAGGCGTTTTGCCATAAACTCAATGCTTTTATGTAGATCATCAATAAGCAATTGATCCTCACATTCACAGATCAGAAGGTACTTTAACCAATGATGTTGAATTGTCCCAAATATTTTCGTACCGCACATCTCTTGAAAGAGTATTTCAGTTAAAGAATCATAATTTAGTGTGCAATAGATTGCCCTAGCTAATAAATCCTTACCATGAGCCTGAGGTATATTGAGTGAGTTAGCGAGAAATTTCGATTGAAGTCTCAATTTGTGACTTAAGGTAAGAGCTGAAATCATCTAGTTATCCATAAATTAAAACAAACAACAGCCTACTAACGCCTTGTTTATTCATTATGAAAACCAAATTTTTACGGATGCTCTGCTTCATCGTTCATACTTAAATATAAATTAAATATGTGTAGGCATAGGCTGTCCGTTCAGCCTTCATTACCAATATAAATGAGTAAAATGTTGTTGTAAACAGGGCGTAATTATACATATCTGTATAATTTAAAAGGATTTTATTTTGTTTTCCTTTTGAAATCAGTTAGTTCAATACCGAAAATTTCAACAACAGTATTTTCATTTATTTTTATATTTTTAACCCTTTCATTAAAGCGAGACAAAATATTATTCATATCAGTGTTGAGAAATTTTAGAAGGCAGCCTTCTGCTTTTGAGTGTAAAATTGCTAATATCAGGTTTAGATTTTCAAGGAGGTCAGACTTCACTAGAGACATTAACTGTCCATAACTATCACAGCCATAAACAACATAAGACAACATTTCTTGGCTTTGGCCAAGCGAAATAGATAATTTTTTCGAAAGCCTTTTTATCGAGTAAATTTTATTTGTACACATTCGCTACGCGAATTTACTATCTATTCAAAGGACATTCTTTTTCGTTCGTAATCGTAAGAGCTGGCCCTTTGATACGACCTTACTCCACATGACCAAGCACACAAATACTTGCCTATTATTAAACTAAATCCCACTTTTGGTAATATGAAAAAAAGTTTATAGTACGTTTACTACTAAATACCTTTTTCAATTCTGCACTATAAATACAAACTAATTTAAAGGCAGTATAAATGACTAGAAACAATCCACCATTAACCATTGGCCGACTCGCAAAAGCTGCTAATGTTAATATTGAGACAATAAGGCATTATCAGCGCAAAGGTTTGATAATCGAGCCTGAAAAGCCTCTAGGCGGTTTTCGTCATTACCCAGATACAAGTGTAGATCGAATTCGATTTATAAAACGTGCTCAGCAACTTGGCTTTTCATTAGAGGAAATAAAACAGTTGCTAATCTTGGGTGATCAACATTGTCGTGATGTTCAAAGCTTAGCAAAAGAAAAACGGAATGAAATCCAACAGAAAATCGCTGGCTTACTCACTATTCAAACAGCATTGGACGACTTAATATCATCTTGTCATACTGATGATACTAGTCACTGTGGCTTCATCGATGGATTATCTCAAAAAGGCTTTTTAGAAAAATAACACTTCTACCTTTCTCATAAAATTATTTATTAAGCTCTTGACTCTGTGCCATACCCCAGAGTGTAAACTATCTTATATTAACCTTATATGAGATTTAATTATGTCGAGTTCTTCAACTCCAAATCGTTCTTTACTATTAGCAATTGTCGCTGGTTTAGGCGCGTCTGCATGCTGTATTGGACCTCTGTTATTGCTATCACTTGGCTTGGGTGGTGCTTGGGTAGGTAACCTCACTGCAATGGAACCTTATAGCGGGTACTTTACCGCGATTACCCTTATTGTTTTAGGCGTAGTTTTTTATAAATTATATATAGTTCCTCAAAAATGTGAGGAAGGTTCAGTTTGCGAAAACCCTAAAGTATTGAAGAATCAGCGCATTATATTTTGGCTTGTAAGCATAATTCTTATCGTGATGATGAGCTTTCCCTATTACGCAGATTACATTATTACTTAATAGAAAAGTGATTAACAAAAACTGACTGATGAGAATACGATTTAACAAATCCAGTTAATTTTAAACAGATATTAAAAAGAGGCACAACAATGAAAAAACTAGTTAACGTTTCAATACTATTAAGCTCAATATTTATGTTTGGCAATGCTGTAGCAACAACTGTCACAGAAGCTACCAGTAATGTAGCTACTCAAGAAATGTCTACAAAAGTTTTCTCGATTGAGAAAATGACCTGCAAGACGTGCAATATAACGATACGTAAGGCGATGGAAAAAGTGGATGGTGTTGTAAAGGCTACTGTTGATTATGATGCAAAAACAGCAACTGTTTTATTTGATCCTAACAAGGCCAGCATTGAAACGATTGCATTAGCGTCTACAAATATTGGCTACCCAGCAAAAGTAAGAACTACCAAGTAAGATTTGGCATAAGACTGCTTGTTAATACATTTAGCCAAAACAAAGGCACTGAATTTCAATAGCAGTAAAAAAATTAAGGAATTATTATGTCTTCGGATCAATGCTCAACAAGTTGTTGCTCTAAGAGTGAAAGCGACCAGCTACATGTTGCAATTATTGGTAGCGGCTCTGGTGCCTTTGCTTGTGCGATAAAAGCCGCAGAAAATGGTGCTAGAGTCACAATTATTGAAGGATCAGATGTTATTGGCGGCTGCTGTGTCAACGTAGGATGCGTTCCATCAAAAATTTTAATTCGTGCTGCACAATTAGCGCACCAACAACGAAGAAACCCATTTGATGGACTTGAGAATAATAACCCTCAAATAAGCCGTGCTCTGCTAGCTCATCAACAAAATTCTCGTGTTGAGGAGCTGCGTGAAGCTAAATATGAAGGTATTCTAAAGAAAAACTCGGCATTATCTTTGATTAAAGGCTATGCAAGTTTTAAAAACGAAAATACATTGACCATCCAAAAATCAGATGGCTCTAATGAAGAACTACTTGCCGATCGGATATTGATAGCCACTGGCTCAACTCCGTCAATTCCGCCAATTAAGGGATTGGAAGATACCCCTTACTGGACTTCTACAGAAGCACTATTCGAACAAGAGTTACCTGAAAGCCTAATAGTAATTGGCTCTTCAGTTGTTGCGCTAGAGATAGCTCAAGCCTACGCTCGTTTAGGGACTCGTGTAACCGTGTTAGCACGACATACGCTATTGTATTGTGAAGATCCGTTATTAGGTGAAAAACTTAAAGGATGCTTTGAAAATGAAGGTATCAAAATCCTAGATAATACGCAGGCTAATAATGTAAGCCATGATGGAAGTCTATTCTCATTAGGTACTAATGAGGGAACATTAACAGCCAGAAAATTACTAATATCCACAGGTCGCTTTGCTAATACAGGTAAACTTGGCTTGGACAGTATTGGTGTTGAAACAGAAATGAATGGAGCGATCAAAGTCAATAAACGCATGGAGACATCAATAGCGAATATCTATGCAGCAGGTGATTGCTCTAACATGCCTCAATTTGTTTATGTAGCAGCGGCAGCAGGAAGTAGAGCAGGAATAAATATGACAGGTGGTGATGCTATACTTGATTTATCTACCATGCCTGC
This sequence comes from Colwellia sp., assembly GCA_016745015.1. GTDB lineage: Bacteria > Pseudomonadota > Gammaproteobacteria > Enterobacterales > Alteromonadaceae > Colwellia. The sequence continues at coordinate 2,712 of JADGDH010000042.1, read as the reverse complement.
TGTGATTTTCACTGACCCACAAGTTGCAACTGTAGGTTTAACTGAAGAGCAAGCCATATCTAAAGGGCTTGATGTTATTAGTCGAGTTTTGGATATGGAAAACGTGCCAAGGGCATTAGCTAACTTTGAAACTGATGGCTTTATTAAGTTAGTTGCTGAGAGTAAAAGTGAGCGTATTATTGGGGCACAGATATTAGCGCATGAAGGTGGAGAGTTAATACAAAGTGCTGCATTAGCTATTAGCAATCGAATGACCGTTACAGATTTGGCAAACCAATTGTTTCCATACCTAACTATGGTTGAAGGGTTAAAGCTGTGTGCTCAAACCTTTAATAAAGATGTATCTGAGCTTTCATGCTGTGCTGGTTAATCAAAACAATATGGAAGAAGTTCGCCCTCTACTATTACCTAATATACACAAATAATGAGCTTAAAGCTGAAGTGCCCATTAAAAGCTTGTTCTTCCCTGATCACAAGTGTTGTTATCTCATACAGAAAATGGCGATTTCCCAAACTAGGTACTTTAATTGGACACTAGGGGAAATGCGTAATGTTGATTATGAACCCATTGACTATCAATACAGATATAGCGAATGTTAATTTCGCTAGTAGTGTTCTGCCGTTTTTAAATACCGTAACGAAATCAAATCTTAACGTACTTACTAGTGATTCGGTCAATATCTCTCGTTTTGGTATTGAACGCTTGCATAAAGATAATGGAGCAAAAACCACAAAAGATATCGAACAAACCTCTAACGAGGCTGTAAGTGTCACTTAAACTATTGGTCAAAATAAGTCAGCAAATAATTTAAATCACGCACAAGCTAAAGAGCTGAATAATAAAATAGCTTCTTTACTATAGCAGTTATTCAAACCATCTATTTTTCCTGCAAGACAATGACCCATCTCTTACCACTTAACATTATAAAATTATTCCGCATCAGCTACGTACCTAATACGGAATAATCTAAGTTAGGCTATCTTAGTTAACGAGACAACTCCTCAATTTTTTTCCTTGAAAACCAGCGATATAAAACAGGTAATACAAACAGTGTTAACAGCGTGGCCGTTACCAAGCCACCTACAATAACACTGGCAAGTGGGCGCTGGATTTCAGCACCTACACCATTTGACATTAGCATTGGGATTAATCCTAATGCAGATGTAATTGCTGTCATAAGTACAGGTCTTAATCTTGACGTTGCTCCTTCAAAAACTGCCTTGGAAGCCTCTAAGCCATCTTTTATTCGTTGGTTGATGCTTTCTACCATTACAACCCCATTTAATACCGCTACACCGAATAAGGTAATAAAGCCTACTGAGCTTGGTACAGATAAATATTGGCCAGATATATACAGGGAAAAAACACCGCCAATTACGGCTAGTGGCACATTCACTAAAATCAGCATAGCTTGACCAACAGAGCCAAAAGCAAAGTAAAGTAACAATGCAATTAGCGCTAAAGACAGAGGTACAACGATAGCTAGTCTGTTTTGAGCACGCTGCTGGCTTTCGAATTGGCCACCTATTGCTACCGAGTAGCCTGAAGGTAGGTCAACTTTCTCAGCAATAACTTTTCTGATGTCGGCTACTACACTGCCCATATCTCTATTCTGAACGTTTGCTTGTATAACGACACGCCTTTGAACATCATCGCGCCTTACTTGAGGAGGACCTGATTCAAATGAAACAGTTGCAACATCACCTAAGCGTACCCAAGCACCTGTTGGTGACTGAATTCGAATATCTGAAATAGCTTCCTTATTTCGTCGATATTCTTCTTCAATACGCACATAAATATCATAACGTTCATTGCCATTGATGATTTGTCCAGCTTCGACCCCACCAATACCATCTCGCACAACTTCCATTATATCAACAACTGAAAGTCCAAAACGCGATAGCTCTTGCCTATTAGGTTTTACGACAAGTTGCGCTTCACCTGCAATTTGCTCAAGAGCAACATCTCTTGCACCGTCAACACTCTTAATAACTGCTTCAATCTCTTGACCCTTAGCCGCTAAAACGTCTAACTCAGGACCAAATAGCTTTATCGCCAACTGAGCTTTAACGCCAGATAGTAGCTCATCAACACGAGTCGCAATAGGTTGAGAAAAGTTGAGTAGCAACCCAGGGAATTCTTCCAAAGATCTCTCCATTTTTTCTTGAAGTTCATATCGATTAGATGCACTTGACCACTCAGAAACAGGCTTCAATCCTATGTAAATTTCTATGTTATTAACTGGCTCTGGATCTCCACCTATTTCTGCTCGTCCAATTCGGCTTAATGCATAGGTTACTTCAGGAAAAGCCATTAGTTTTTCTTCTAGAATTGGTGCCACAGTGAGCGCAGTATCTAAACTAGAAGAAGGTGCAAGGGTTACCCTTAAGTTAATCGTCCCTTCTTCTAATTCTGGAACGAACTCAGTACCAATGTAGGGAACCAACGCAAAAGCCGACACAACCAATAAAAAAGATGTTGAGATAATTAACTTGGTATGTTTTAAAGCGAATGTTAGACCTTTTCTATAGAGTTTATCTAATGGTTTAAGAACAAAGCTTTCTCTTTCTTTAACACCTGACTTAAATAAATAAGTTGCTAAAGCGGGTACAATAAACAACGCAACCACAATAGCGGATATAACAGCTAAAATGATACTTATCGCCATAGGTTGGAATAACTTTGCCTCAACACCTTCAAAGCTAAATAAA
>JADGDH010000185.1:2388-4332 GCA_016745015.1 Colwellia sp. | reverse complement strand
CCAATTATAGGCAACTCATTATTTAATGCTTTACTGAGTAATTTAATCACTGTTGTGCTTTTATCTTTCACAGGAGCACCACTTAATCCCCCTTGCTCTTTTCCATGTTCAAGCCCTTCAACACCTTCACGAGATAGCGTTGTATTTGTTGCAATAACACCATCAATATTGTTATCAATAAGAGAAGCAGCAATAGAGTTCACCTCATCTTCATTCAGATCAGGGGCAATTTTTACGGCAATAGGAACATACTTACCATATTGTTTCGTTAATAGTGTTTGCTCTGCTTTTAATGCTGAAAGCAATTCATTTAACGCATCCCCATATTGTAAAGAACGTAAACCAGGAGTATTTGGCGAAGAAATGTTAACCGTAATATAAGTAGCAAAATTATAAACTTTACGCATACAGTGAATGTAATCATCTTTAGCGTTTTCTTCTGGGGTATCTTTATTTTTACCAATATTTATTCCTAAAACTCCCTTAAATTTGGCAGCACGCACTTGCGACACTAAAAAATCAACACCTTTGTTATTAAAACCCATGCGATTAATAACGGCATTAGCTTCAGGGAGCCTAAATATACGTGGTTTATCATTTCCGGGTTGTGGGCGTGGTGTTACCGTACCTACTTCAACAAAGCCAAACCCCATTGCTGCAAAAGCATCAATACATTCACCATTTTTATCTAACCCTGCCGCCAAGCCCAATGGATTTGGGAAGTCTATTCCCATAACATTAACTGGCTTTTCGGTAACGCGTTGCCTATAAAAAGCATTTAAAGGTGTTGAACTGGTATTTTTAAGCCCCTTAATAGTTAATTCATGGACTGTTTCAGCATCAAATTGAAACATAAATTTACGAATGGCTGGATAAAACATAACACCTCTAGTAGTAAATATTGGAAACGAAAAATAAAAAATCCCCGCTTAACTTATACCAATTAAAGATTGATTTAAATTAGACGAGGATTTTATCAGTTAATGCATTTTTTATAAATTGTTTTTAATACTATACCACTACAAAGTGACTTAAAAACATCTCAGATTCAGACTAAGATTCCTTTATAAGTTTTTGACTATTCAAGCTCAATAACATCAACTCACGTAAAGCAACTGAGAATTTAGCAAACTCATGCGTTTGCCCAACTTTAAATTCAGCAAGAATATGTTTCCAACGATCTAATGGCTGGCTATTATTTTCAATCCAAGTATCAATCATTTTATCCAAATCACTCATGCTAGCTTTTCTATCACAACGTAATACAACAGAAGTTAATGAACGTTGTTGCCAATCTAACTCCTCTCTAAATGAAGCTCTAGCTAGTGCTTGCCAATGATTTCCCACTGTTTGACGAGTAATTTGATCTAAAAACCAATGTAGCTCTAATCGAACACCTAATTTAAAATAAAGATTAGCAACTAATTCAACATCTCTACCATCTTCTTGGGCAATTTCTGCAATGTCTAATGCTGAGAAAATAGTGCTCAATTGCGAAATACGAACAGCAACATTTTTGGGAACACCTGCGGTAACTAAGTCGCCTTCAACACGCTGCAATTCTTTTATTTCCTCTTCAATAATAAAACTATTTAATTTTTTCGACATAATAGCAAAGGTTGGTTGGAACAAAGCTATTGATTGCTCAATTGGTAAGGCATTATTACGATGGCGTAAGAACCAACGAGTAGCTCGTCTTACTGTACGACGATATTGAAATAAAATTTCAGTTTGAATTTCGGTTGAAATTTTATTATTCAACACTTCAATCTTTTTCCAGAACTCTTCCAATTCAAATACTGCACAAGCCATAGTATAGCTATTAGCTATTTCAGCAATGCTTGCACCTGTTTCTTCTTGCGTTCTATTAACAAAATTAAAACCCATATCATTACCAATTTTATTGGCCAATTTGGTGGCAATAATCTCAGCACGAAGTGGATG
>JADGDH010000185.1:0-2288 GCA_016745015.1 Colwellia sp. | reverse complement strand
ATATTAACTTCATTATCACTACAGTCAACACCTCCAGCATTATCAACCGCATCAGTATTAATACGACCACCATTTAATGCAAATTCTATTCTACCAAGTTGCGTTAGCCCTAAATTACCACCTTCACCAACAACTTTTGCTTGTAGATCACAGCCGTTAATTCGCAAGGAATCGTTTGCTCTATCACCTACCTCTAAATGTGTTTCCTTCAAACTTTTAACGTAAGTACCAATACCACCATTCCATAACAAATCAACTTCCATTGTTAAAATAGCTTGGATTAAATCATTAGGCGACATACTTTGCTTTTGAGTGCCCAACATTTTTTTGATCTGTGGCGTTAATTTTATAGACTTAACGTGACGGCTGAATATACCACCACCTTCTGATATTAACTTTTCATTATAATCTTCCCAGCTACAACCAGGTAAATTAAATAAACGTTCACGCTCAGGATAAGTTTTAGCTGAGTTTGGCTGAGGGTCAATAAAGATATGCATGTGATTAAAGGCTGCTTGCAAACGAATATGTTTAGATAACAACATGCCATTACCAAATACATCACCTGCCATGTCACCAATAGCAATACAGGTAAAATCAGTGTTTTGACAATCTATTTCCATCTCTCTAAAGTGGCGTTTAACTGATTCCCAAGCGCCTTTTGCCGTAATACCCATGGCTTTATGATCATAACCAACACTACCACCTGAGGCGAAGGCATCGCCTAACCAAAAATTATATTCATCTGATATACCATTAGCAATATCTGAAAAAGTTGCGGTACCTTTATCTGCGGCAACAACTAAATAAGCATCATCTTCATCAAGACGTACAACATCAACAGGCGGTACAACTTCACCATTAATAATATTGTCGGTAATATCTAATAAGGCACGAATAAAGGTGCGATAACACTCTTTACCTGCTTCAAAAATTTCTTGACGAGAACCCGTTGGAAGATTTTTACAAACAAAGCCGCCCTTTGCACCTACTGGTACAATAACTGAGTTTTTAACTTGTTGCGCTTTAACTAAACCTAAAACTTCTGTTCGGAAATCTTCACGTCTATCAGACCAACGTAATCCACCTCGGGCAACTTTTCCACCACGTAAGTGTACACCTTCAACTTGAGGAGAATAAACAAATATCTCAAACTTAGGTACAGGTTGCGGCATGTCACTAATTTTTTCAGGCGTAATTTTAAATGAGATATAAGACTTCTCACCCATTAATTTATCTACTTGAAAATAGTTAGTTCTAATTGTTGCGTTGATCATTTCAACAAAACGTCTAATGATGCGATCATCATCCAAATTAGCAACATTATCTAACGAGTTTTCAATGGTTTCTAACAGTTTTGTTTGCGTTTTCTCTTTAGCACTGTCATTTGACTTGTTCTGAGGATCAAATCGTTGAAGAAATAGATTAATTAATAACTGTGCAATATCTGGATAACGAGCAAAAGCATTTTCAATATAATTTTGACTGAAACGCCCGCCAATTTGGCGCTCATATTTGGCATAGGCACGTAAAATAGAAACACTACGCCCTTCTAATCCTGCCCCTAATATAAGACGGTTAAAGCCATCATCTTCTAAATCACCTTGCCAAACTTTAGCAAAGGCATCTTGAAAAAGTGTTTGTACGGTGCGAAGGTTGAAGTCACTGTCACCTGTAATCAACATAGAGAAATCTAAAATCCAAAACGTTTCACCATCACACGTTTTGATTGCGTATGGGCTTTCACCAATAACACGTAAACCAAAATTCTCTAACATGGGTAAAATATCTGAAAGGTGGATAGGTTCACCTTTGTGGAAAAGTTTTAGTTTTACAAAACGACTGCCCACTTTTTCTTCTAACGGCTGATAAAACAACATTTCTAAATTATCAGAAAAATTTACTCGTTCTAATTTTTCAAGATCAACAATAGCAGAGCCCGGCAATACTTCATCTTTATATGATTGAGGAAATTTAGTGTACTTATTACATAATGTTTTAGCGACTACTTCTCCTTTGTTAGCCGCAAGTGCACTCACTAATTTATCATCCCAATTTCGTGCAGCTTCATTTAAATTATTTTCAATATCTTTCACGTTAATATCTGCTTTTGTTGACTTAACTTTAACAATATAATGCGTTCTTGCCTGCACTGACTCAGAGAAGTAAGTAGTAAATTCAACTTCTTCATCACTATGAAAGGCCTCTTGTAATAAGTGTTGAGTTTCAATCCTTAATTTAGTGTTGTAACGCTCTCTAGGAACATAAACCATACAAGAATAAAAACG
>JADGDH010000041.1:14205-21916 GCA_016745015.1 Colwellia sp. | reverse complement strand
CTGTTTTTATTAAAAGTTGCGCCAATGCAATGTCTGTTTTTATGACTAGGTGTTAAGTAACCTTTATGGCAAATAACCGTTGAAAGTTTACTAATGTTTTCATTGGTTTTCATACTAGTAACTTGCCCTTGCACTGAGCTAAAGGGTAATTGATTTATCCAATCTAAATTAAGCGCTTCTGCGCCACCACAAACAACAACAACGCTAGCGTCAAATTCACCTTTATTAGTGATTAACTGCCAGTTTTTTTTGTGGCTATCATTAGCGGTACAAGCTTGCTTTTGTTTGATCTTGGTAACTAAAGTATTGTTTTCAATTCGCAGTCGCCCAGTTGTTTTAGCGGCATTGATGATTTGCTTAACAGCATCTTGTGGTGATAACCAACCCGCATTTGGCATGAACAAACCACCATAAGTTAAATCGATATTAGCTAATTCACTTGCTTTGTTTGCTTCAACTGCGTGAATTAAATCTTTTGGCCAAGTCGAAAGTTCGTTAAATTTCTGTTGTCGCTTAACAAGCGAATCTTTATAGGCCATTTCTAACAAACCACACCATTGGTGAGGAAAAGGAAATCCTTGCTTAACAACCGTGTTATAAACTGCTTTAGCTCGCCAGAAAGCTTGTTGATAAAATAAACTAATGTCATCTTTTCTTTGGTGTAGTAAAGGGTATAAAGCACCAACGGCATTACTTGATGCCCCTTGGGCTAGAGAGTTGTCTTTACAATAAAGCGTTACTTTTATGCCTTGTTTCGTTAGTGCTAATGCTGCACAGGCAGATGCGATTCCACCACCAATAATACTAACTTGCTGTGGTTTGGTTATTTTTGAACGAAGTTGATAACCCTTGTGTGACTTGGGGCTTTGCTGGAAAACGCCTGTTAACATCTCATGTTTATTACCAATGCAGGTTTCTTTTTGTGTGCGAAAGCCAACACGTTGCATTTGTCGTTTTACAAAACCAGCAACCGTAAATGTGGCAATGCTTGCTTGTGCTTTTGATAATCGACCAATTTGTTCAAATAATAGTTCACTCCACATCTCAGGATTTGTAGCGGGTGAAAAGCCATCAAGATACCAAGCATCAACTAAACCATTTTTTGGCAAGTGTATATTTGAAAGTCCCGTTGTCGCATCATCAATAATTACTTTAAGCGTTACTTTCTTATCAAAAAAACTGAATGAAAGTTCCCTTGATTCTTTGTGGTAAGAATCAAACTCGGGATATTGAGATAATAGTAGGTCAGAAAAATAGTTTAATTGTGGTAGTGCTTGTAGTGATTTGGCTAACTGTTTTTTAGTTAAAGGATATTTTTCAACACTAACAAAGCTAAGTTCTGGGCATTTGTTATGTCCCACCTCTTGTTGTAACTTATGGTACGCTTGTAAGGTCAATAGAAAATTTAGACCCGTACCAAATCCCGTTTCTGCAATAACAAAATGGTCACTTGTTTGTTTTATTCTCTCACTTATATTATTTCCAAGAATAAATATCTGTTCACTTTGTTGGTAGCCTGATTCACTATCAAAATAAATATCATTAAATTGTTCTGAATAGGGAGAACCATGTTTATTAAAGCTTAATGTAGGTTTTGTCATGAAAGTTTGTTTAGAAGAAGTTCGGTTTACTATTTGTCATGTAGTATTATTTTACGTGAATTTTTGCTTTAGATCAGTGTTATTAGATTTTTATTGAGTAAAGAGCGTAGATATTCTATTGGTAAAATTATATTATAGCGTACAAGTGTACGCTGGTTTTGTGGTTTTAGGCTTTAAAAGGTAACTTGTTGTACCAGTTAATGGGTTAAATTCAGTATAATGCTCTGGATTTTCAAAATTTTTATTTAATTTTTACAAAATAATGGTTGTTTAAATGAAACGTGTAGTGATCACCGGTATCGGTATTGTATCTAGCATTGGTAATAATGCAGATGAGGTTTTAGCCTCTTTAAAATCAGGAAAGTCAGGAATAACTTACTCAGAGAGTTTTGCTGAGCAAGGCTTAAAAAGCAATGTTTGGGGAAAGCCAAATATTGACATTAAAGATCATATTGATCGTAAAGCGCTACGTTTTATGGGCGACGCTGCAGGTTATGCATACATAGCTATGGATCAAGCTATAAAAGATGCAAAGTTAACGGAAGAGCAAGTTTCTGATTTCCGTACTGGCATTGTTGCAGGTAGTGGTGGTGCATCTTCAGCTAATATAGTTGCTACAAGTGACACCTTACGTAATCGTGGTATTCGTCGTGTTGGCCCTTATGCTGTTCCTAAAACTATGGGTAGTACCGTTTCAGCTTGTTTAGCTACACCTTTTAAAATTAAGGGTGTTAATTATTCTATTAGCTCAGCTTGTGCTACTAGTGCCCATTGTATTGGTCATGCGATGGAGCTTATTCAACTAGGTAAGCAAGATATTGTATTTGCTGGTGGTGGTGAAGAAGTTGATTGGTCGCTTGCGATGATGTTTGACGGTATGGGTGCGTTATCAGCTGGACGTAATGATACACCTGAATTAGCGTCGCGTACTTACGATGCAGATCGTGATGGCTTTGTTATCTCTGGCGGTGGCGGTATGGTTGTGGTTGAAGAACTAGAGCATGCACTTGCCCGTGGTGCTAATATTTATGCTGAAATTGTTGGCTATGGCGCAACCTCTGATGGTTACGATATGGTAGCACCAAGTGGTGAAGGTGCCGTACGTTGTATGCAACAAGCCATGCAAGGTGTGGAAGGTAAAATTGATTACTTAAATACTCACGGCACATCAACGCCTGTTGGTGATGTTAAAGAACTTGGTGCAATTCAAGAGTTGTTTGGTGAAGAATCTCCAGCAATTAGTGCAACTAAAGCGATGACAGGCCATGCGTTAGGCGCAGCAGGTGTTCATGAAGCTATTTATTCAATTTTAATGATGGAAAACGATTTTGTTGCACCTTCTATTAATATTGATAATTTAGACGAACAAGCACAAGGCTTAGATATAGTTACAGAAAAACGTGATGCAGAGCTTAACTTAGTTATGTCTAATAGCTTTGGCTTTGGCGGAACAAATGCGACTTTAGTTATGCAAAAATATAAAGACTAGTTTCGGGCTATTAATTTCGAGATAGCAGAACGAATAGTGAAAAAGCCATATTGAGCATTTTGTTTAATATGGCTTTATTTTTTCTAGCCGATCAGGGGGAAATTACTTTATAATTGTATTCATTGAATGAATTATTGAATTTTTCAAATTTCCTTGCACGTTTATGAAAATACTTTTTGATGAAAATATGCCTTATGCTAAAGAGTTTTTTAGCGACTTTTGTAAGGCAGGTGACTTAGTACCTTTCTCTGGACGAGACTTAACAGCGCAACAAGTAATTGATGCTGACGTGTTGTTAGTGCGTTCAATTACTCAGGTAAATGAAGCGTTATTAAAAAACAATAAAAAAATTTGCTTTGTGGGTACGGCAACTATTGGTATGGATCACATTGATCAAGCTTACCTTGCCAAGCGTAATATAGCTTTTCATTCTGCTCCAGGTTGTAATGCTATTTCTGTTGCCGAGTATGTTATCAGTAGTTTAGTTGTTTTAGCTGAACGTTACTTGTTAGATTTAAGCAAGCTTAGCGTTGGCATTGTTGGCGGTGGAAACACGGGCACACGCTTAAGTGAAAAATTAACGGCATTAAATATTCAACATAAAATTTGTGACCCACTGCTTGAGCATAATAAACAAGACGCAAGAGTTTTTTCATCATTAAACGAAGTGCTCAACTGTGATGTTATTTCTTTGCATGTGCCTAAAATTATTGATGGTGACTATCCAACTTACCACTTACTTAATGAAGAACGGTTAAATAATTTAAAAGAAAATCAAATACTAATCAGTGCCTGTCGTGGCGAAGTAATTGATAATAAAGCTTTATTAGCATTAAAAAAACAAGGGCATGGCTTAAAAGTAGTGCTTGATGTTTGGGAAGGGGAGCCAGAGGTTTTAATTCCACTTATTGAGCATACTGAAATAGCCACGGCACACATTGCAGGTTATAGCTTAGAAGGAAAAGCCCGTGGTACAGAAATGCTATATCAGGCATTATATGATTATATAGAAAAGTATCATAATAGTAATATTAAACTTAATCCTAAGCCAAAATATCAGTTAGTTAATTTTTTACCTCCTGCAAACATAGCAGCTATAAAATTAAATCAAGAATTTAATGAAGTATTGCTAAACCAACTGGTTAAAATGGTTTACGATGTCAGGCGAGACGATGCTATTTTTCGTCAACAATTATCAAGTCAAGGTTTTGATAGCCTCAGAAAAAATTACCCTATACGACGGGAGTTTTCAGCAGTGCAAGTCACCTTGTCATCTAATACCTTAAGTGATGTGCCACATCGCTTAGGGTTTAAAAAACATAACTAGCACTTGTCTAGCTATATTTAACAAGAAAGAGAGAGGATCATGGCACAGAAATTTGATGTATGCATACTTGGCGCAACAGGGTTAGTTGGCAAAACTATTATGGAAATATTAGAGGAAAGAGATTTTCCAATTAATAAACTATACCCATTGGCAAGTGCTCGTTCTGCAGGTGAATTTATTGACTTTAATGGTGAAAGTATTGAAGTGCTTGATGCAGATAACTTTGATTGGAGCTTAGCTCAAATAGGTTTCTTTTCTGCTGGCGGCTCTACTTCTGCGAAGTATGCGCCTATTGCTGGAGAGGCAGGTTGTATCGTTATTGATAACACATCTGAATTTCGTTATGACGATGATATTCCTTTAGTTGTGCCTGAAGTAAACCCTGAAGCATTGGCTGAGTATCGTAATCGTAACATTATTGCTAATCCTAACTGTTCAACGATTCAAATGATGGTTGCATTAAAGCCGCTTTATGATGCTGTTGGTATTAACCGTGTAAACGTTAGTACTTATCAGTCAGTTTCTGGTGGTGGTAAAGCAGCTATGGACGAATTAGCAAAACAAACAGCAGATTTATTAAGTGGCAAGCCTGTAGAAACTAAAAACTTCTCACGTCAAATTGCTTTTAATGTTATTCCGCAAATTGATGTTTTCCTTGAGAATGGCTACACCAAAGAAGAAATGAAAATGGTGTGGGAAACTAAGAAGATATTAGGCGATGACAATGTATTAGTTAACCCAACAGCGGTTCGAGTACCTGTGTTTTTTGGTCATGGTGAAGCATTACATATTGAAACCAACTCACCTATTTCTGCCGAAGAAGTGAAAGAGTTATTAGCAAAATCTCCAGGCTTAGTTGTTTGTCATAACGATGAAGACTTCCCAACCCAAATTGGTGATGCAAGCGGCAAAGATGAGACTTTTGTTGGTCGTATTCGTGAAGATATTAGTCATAATTGTGGCATTAATATGTGGATTGTTGCTGATAATGTTCGCAAAGGTGCGGCAACAAACAGTGTCCAAATTGCTGAGTTGTTAGTTAAAGAGCATTTAAGCTAGTGAGTCATTAAACTTTAATTGCTGCTCCTTAGCTAATAAAAAACCACTATTAATACTAAAAAGAATGTATTAATAGTGGTTTTTTTTACTTAATATCTATTTAAAATATAATACATCTCTTTTGAATTTGATATGATTCTTATAAATAAGTGAAATTAATACCTTATAAGGTGGAATGATTTTTGCTTCGGTTTTAGAAGTTAACTACCACCTTAACGTTGTCAAATAACTGACAAATAGCTAGTTTTGTGAAAAAAATAATAATTAGGGAAACTTCAATGCAAAAATTATTACGCCTGTGCCTACGGCAGGCTTTCCTTAGGTTATCAATAGCTAGCATATCAATGGCTAGTATTTTAACAATTAGCATTATTACCGCTAATGTATTTTGCATTAGTTTCTCTGCTGTTGCACAAGAAACGACCACGAATGAGCGTGGCATTCGTATGCGAGGGCCTAAAAGCTCAGATGTTTTTCCTTATGAGCGTTATGGTCCTATAACCCAAAGAGATACGCTATGGAAAATAGCATTAACGGTTCGCCCTGACAGTCGTTTAACTGTTTACCAAGTCATGCAAGCTTTGTATCAAGCAAATCCTAAATCTTTTGTTGATGGAAATTTTAATCATTTAGTTGAAGGGGAATATTTAAAAATACCATCATTTGATCGGATGATGTCAGTAGATACCCGTGCTGCGAAACAAAAATCGAGTGATGACGATAAAGTTTGGCATAAAAATCAAACTAAAAAAATAACTAAAAAGATAACTAAAAAATCAACGCCAACAATACCAAGCGTGAATAAGAAAGATTTAGATACAGTAAAAATTGAAATAAATGATCAGTTAACCAAAATAGACAATGAACAGCAAAAACGTTTAGAAAACATTCAAAATGATGTGTTGGATTCTATTGGTGGTTTACAAGCTATTTTAAAAGAAAATGAAGACTTACGTCAGCGCTTATCATCATTTAATAGCCAATTAGGAACAATGCAAAAAGAGGTTGCTAAAAGTAAAGAAATTAAGTTGCAAATGGACGATATGATAAAGCTTCAACAGGCTTTACTCAATAAAGCACAAGCTAGAGAGCAAGAATTACTGTTAGAAAAGCAGCAAGCAAAACTAAACGAAAATAATATTTTTACAAGCCTATGGTTTATTGTTTTAATGGCTACACTGCCTGCTATTTTGATTTTATTTGTTGTTGCACTTATTTTAAAACGTAGAAAAACAAAAGTAACTCCTCTAGAAGATTCATCAAAAGAAACAGAAAATAAAAAATCAAAACCTGAAAATGTAGCTGAAGTAGAGCCAGAAACTGCAGAACTATCGCTTGATGAAGAGCTATCACTTGACGACGAATTATCACTTGATGGTGAGCTATCGCTTGATGACGATTTATCTATAGATCTTCTTGAAGATGATGAAAGTGATGTTATTCATTTAGATGACGACGATGATGATGATGCTTTAGATGATCTTGATGATTTAGAAGATATATTACTTGACGATGATAGTGACTCCGATGAGCTTGAAGATGGAGAACTAAGTCAAGATGCATTAGATTCTTTATTAATGGAAGCTGGTGATGCGGAAGAAGATTCGACAGAGGGTGAACCTTTAACAGATAATCAATTGGAGCAAGGTGATCTTGACGATTTATTAGGGGAACTTGATGATTTAGATCATGACAAAGAGCCAGCAATCGAGGAAGAAGAGCTTCCAACAGAAGCTCAAGTAGAGATAACCGACCCAGATGATATTGATGCGTTATTAGACTCAATGGATATTGATGAAATTACGCCTGCTAAAGACGAATTAATCGAGGAGGAAGAGCTTCCAATAGAAGCTCAAGTAGAGATAAGTGATCCTGATGATATTGATGCGTTATTAGAGTCAATGGGCATTGATGAAGCTTCTGTTTCAGAAAAGGAAACAGTTTCCGAAGAGCTAATCGATGAGGAAGAAACTCCAACAGAAGATCAAGTAGAGATAAGTGATCCTGATGATATTGATGCGTTATTAGAGTCAATGGGCATTGATGAAGCTTCTGTTTCAGAAAAGGGAACAGTTGCCGAAGAGCTAATCGATGAGGAAGAAATTCCAACAGAAGATCAAGTAGAGATAAGTGATCCTGATGATATTGATGCGTTATTAGAGTCAATGGGCATTGATGAAGCTTCTGTTTCAGAAAAGGAAACAGTTGCCGAAGAGCTAATCGATGAAGAAGAAA
>JADGDH010000041.1:0-14105 GCA_016745015.1 Colwellia sp. | reverse complement strand
TCAATGGGCATTGATGAAGCTTCTGTTTCAGAAAAGGAAACAGTTGCCGAAGAGCTAATCGATGAAGAAGAAACTCCAACAGAAGATCAGGTAGAGATAAGTGATCCTGATGATATTGATGCGTTATTAGAGTCAATGGGCATTGATGAAGCTTCTGTTATGAATAATAACAATGAAGCTGTTAATAAAAGTGTTCCTAAAGAAAATAAAGACGATGAGGGCCAATCTGTTGTTGGTGAAAATAGAGAAAAAATTGAAAACTTAACCGAAGAATATGTTGCGCCATTATTATCAGCAGATTTTAGTGATATTTTAGCTAAAACATCAGAAAAAGAATTAAATGAGTCTGAACTTTCTCAAGAAAGTGAACATTCTATGGACGGCGATGAAGATTTCGATATTGATGAACTTATTGATAGTGCAGGGCTGCCAACTGAAGATTCAGTTGAAAAAGAAGAGCTTGATATTGGTGATGATTTAGTCTCTGAGGCGTTTGATGAAGAAATGCTTGCAGAGTTATTAAATGATAAAGAATCTGAGCTTGCAATTGAATTATCTCCTGACTTTTCAGATCAAAATGTGCTTGCTGGTTTACTTAACGACAATGATGACGACAATGATGGTCAAGTGTCTGAAGCAAGTGAAATAAATGATATTCAAGAGTTAGATAATTTAAATTTTGATGAGCTTTTAGCAAATATTGAAGAAGAATCAAGTGTTGTTAATCAACGTGCTGACTTTAATCAAACACCTGATACAAATGATGAAATCAGCCTTGAAGACTTTGATAACTTTAATCCTCATGCTAGCTCATCTACCAGTGGTGATGAAAATAGTAGTGATGATGAAGAAGATTTTGTTTCTGTTGATTCCTTACTTTCAGCTAGCCAAGATGAAGTAACTTTAGATGAACCCTATGAAAAAGCAAATATAGATGTGGGATTAAATGAGTTTCCAGAATTTACCCATGATGTTAACCCAATAGATGTTGATGTTGATGAAAACGGTATGGCAGCTAAACTTGATTTAGCGAAAGTTTACCTTGAGATTGGCGATGAAGATAATGCTCAGGTAATTTTAAAGGAGATTGTTAAGCTAGGTGACCATCAGCAACAATCAGAAGCTCAAGATTTATTAGATGGACTTTAATCAGCATTGGCATAACGCAGAAAATAATAGATAATGCGCCACTTTGTTAAGAAGTAGCATTTTAGAGGTTTGCATGCGTTATGCACTAGGCATTGAATACGATGGGAAAAATTATTGTGGTTGGCAAAAGCAAAAAAGTGTTGTTAGCGTACAACAAAAACTTGAACAAGCATTGTCGAAGATTGCTGATGAACCTATTGAAGTTGTTTGTGCTGGTCGTACAGATACCGGCGTAAATGCTACTAATCAAGTTATTCACTTTGATACCACAAAAAATCGCAAAGATACCGCTTGGACATTAGGTGTAAATACCCATTTACCTAATGATATAGCAGTAACTTGGGTTAGCGCAGTTAGTGATGATTTTCATGCCCGCTTTAGTGCTACTGCTAGACGATATCGTTATATTATTTACAATAATAAATTACGCCCTGCTATTTTATGTAACGGCATTAGTCATTGTCATTACGCCTTAGATGAAACATTAATGCATCAGGGGGCCCAGCATCTTGTAGGTAAACATGACTTTACTTCATTTCGCACTGTACATTGCCAATCACACTCTCCTGTTCGTACTATTCAACACTGTGAAATAACGCGTCAAGGCGAATATATTATTGTAGATATTAAAGCTAATGCTTTTTTACACCATATGGTACGAAACATTGTAGGTAGCTTAATGCGTGTAGGACAATCACAAGAAAGTACTCTCTGGATTAAAGAGGTTCTTGAACTTAAAAACCGTTGTATGGCAGGTATGACAGCCCCTCCAGAAGGCTTATACTTTGTAGAAGTTGATTATCCAGAGCAATTTATTCTACCGAAAAGACCATTTGGGCCACTTTTTTTAAATTAACAACATAATTCTTGCATTTAATTAACAAAACAGACCAGTTTTTTATATAAAACATAGGTTAAAGTGTGTTCTAATTATTAGTTATATTTGTTATCACATTCTACTTAGCTTTTTTATGAAGTACTTTCATTAAAAAGTTGATTTATATTCGTTGCAATAGGCAAAAATAAAATTATGAGCTGGATTGAAAAAATTCTCCCAAAAGCAAAGTCTACCCAAAAGCGCAATATTCCTGAAGGCGTTTGGAGTAAGTGTTCATCATGTAATGCGGTATTGTATAAAGAGGAATTAGACAGACAGATTTCTGTTTGTCCAAAGTGTGACCATCATATGCGCATTAGCGCACGTAAACGTATTGATAGTTTTCTTGATCAAGATAACCGTCAAGAATTAGGCGAAGAGTTAGAAGCAAAAGACATCTTAAAATTTAAAGATTCAAAGCGCTATAAAGACAGATTAAGTGCAGCCCGTAAGAATACAGGTGAAAAAGACGCTTTAGTTGTAATGAAAGGTGAACTTCATGGTATGCCTATTGTAGCAGCTGCTTTTGAATTTTCATTCTTAGGTGGTTCAATGGCATCAGTTGTTGGTGCTCGTTTTGTTAAAGGTGTTGAATATTGCATAGAGCACAACGTGCCTTTTATTTGTTTTTCTGCTAGTGGTGGTGCTCGAATGCAAGAGGCATTATTCTCATTAATGCAAATGGCAAAAACTAGTGCTGCATTAGCCAAAATGAGTGAAAAAGGTTTGCCTTATGTTTCAGTATTAACCGATCCAACCATGGGTGGTGTTTCAGCAAGTCTTGCTATGTTAGGTGACATTAATATTGCAGAGCCAAAAGCATTAATTGGTTTTGCTGGCCCTCGTGTTATCGAACAAACAGTACGTGAAAAGCTGCCAGAAGGCTTTCAACGTAGTGAATTCTTATTAGAAAAAGGCGCTATTGATATGATTGTTGATCGCCGTAATATGCGTGAAACATTAGCACGTATGCTAGCTAAATTTATGGGGCAAGTTAGCCCTTTATACTCATGATACTTCAAAATGTCTGTTTCAGGATACCTGAGCGACTCATGATCAAGGCGCATATTTTTATTAATGGTTGTTCCCTTAAAAAAAGATGCAACGTAGAACATGATTTGCTCAGTCATCCCCGAAGGGCGAGTTTAAAAGGCTTATATGCAGCGTTATTGATTTCGATAAGGGAACAACCATTCTCTTCAATCAATGCCTTGCCTCTAAGCCTTTTAATTCTCGCTGAAATGAGCATTTCGAGGTAACATGAGTATATAAGTAACGAAAAAAAGTTATTAGCAAGAAAAATCGTTTGGTTACATAAACTCGAAATATGGGTTGATTCATGTCACAACATTTTGAAAGCCACTCTAAAGATTTTAAAAGTCTTAACGAGTGGCTTTGTTATTTAGAAAACATCCACAGTAGTGAAATTGACCTCGGCTTATCTCGCATTAGCCAAGTTGCTGACCGCTTACATATTGATTTTAGTTTTGCCTGTGTTATTACTGTAGCGGGTACTAATGGCAAAGGTACTACTTGTGCTTTTTTAGAGAATGCTTTGTTGGCTGAAACTGTTAATTCTCAAACAGTTCATAATAAACAACAAAAGGTTGCTGTGTATTCATCTCCGCACATTGAACATTTTAATGAGCGTCTACGCATTGATAAGTGTGATATTGACGATCAGTCACTTATTGGTGCTTTTAAAGAGATTGAAATAGCAAGAGGGGAAATATCTCTGAGCTATTACGAATATACTACCTTAGCTGCTTTTTTAGTGCTTATGCGCATTAAGCCAGATATTATTATTTTAGAAGTTGGCTTAGGTGGTCGTCTTGATGCAACTAATATTATCGATGCTGATGTAGCGGTTATCACTACAGTTGATATTGATCATCAAGTGTTTCTTGGTAATAACCGAGAAACTATTGGTTTTGAAAAAGCAGGGATTATGCGCGGCAATCAGCATATTATTATTGGTGATCCTAATGCGCCTCAATCGGTATTAACTTATGCTAATAAAGTTAATAAAGGTCTTGATAATATAAATCAAGTACAAGCATTGAATAAAATAAAAGTACGAAATAAAGATTTTTTCATAAAAGAGCAAGGCTTATCTACTAATCAAAACGCACAAGGTTGGCAGTGGCATTATATTGATGAAAGGAACGTTCGAGATAGGGCTGTTGAAGACAGAAATATTGAAGAAGGTGAAGGAAGTAATAAAACTGAATTTATCTTGAATAACCTAGTTAATACACATATTCCTCAAGATAATGTTGCTACTGCATTAATGGTTTTAAAACAGCTCGATGTTACGTTAACAACAACGAAAGTTAATGTGTTAATTGAGCAAACTCAAGTTGCGGGCAGAACTGAGTTATTCAAAGGTGGTATGCTTAAAAGTAATGAGTATAAAAGTAATGAGCTTCAAAGCAATACGTTTAAAAACGAAGCGTTCCAAGGGAAGAATATAAAACTACAATGTGATGTTATGCTTGATGTTGGTCATAATCCTCATGCAGGGCGATATTTATCAAAAAAATTAGCTCAATTTAAAATTCAAAATCAATATCAACGAATTATCGCGGTTGTTGCTATGTTAGCAGATAAAGATATTGCTAATATTTTAGCACCTTTTAATGAAGTAATTGATGAATGGAATATTGCATCATTAGCTGTTCCAAGAGCAGCAACATCTGAACAAATGGCAAAAGAACTCGTTCTCTTTACTAATTCTATCAATTACTTTGACAATATCACTCAGGCATTTAAAATGGCTAATAATAAAGCTGAATCGACTGATTTAATTCTTGTTTTTGGTTCTTTTTATACGGTTGCCGAGATCAGGCAGCTTTTGGTTTAGTTTACAGCTTTAGTTTATAATAATCAGTTTCTTGGAGTATTTCGCTTGTCTACACCGTTTCAAAATCGCCTTGTTGGTACTATCATCGTTGCTGCAGCAATTATTATTTTTTTACCTGATGTTCTTGATGGTAAAAAAACATCTAACCAAACAGACTTTGATGCTATTCCCAGTGCGCCAGCGTTCACAGGAAAAATGATCAAAAAACCATTTCCAGAAGAAAAATTAGTATCAGAAGATAAACCAGCTACTTTTAATGAACAGGCGAAAGATGAGCAGTTACTCAAAAATAACCAAACGAGTAATATTAACGATCAAAAAGCTAAAGTTACCCCTGCAACTAAACCAAAGAAAATTAATAGTAATGCTTCTGTAAAAACTAAAAACAATTCATCAATTGAAAAGCCTATATTAGGACAACAACCAGTTAAAGCAGTAAATAAAGAGGCTTGGGTTATTCAGCTTGGTAGTTTTAAGCATAAGAGTAATGTTGCTGAATTAGTTAATAAGTTAAAAGAAAATGGCTATACTGTTTTTACTAAACCTATTCAAACTAAACAAGGCACATTAACAAAAGTTTTTGTTGGGCCAGAATTGATTAAAGGATCTTTGACAAAGAAAATTGCACCATTAAAAAAATTAACTAATGTAGAAGGTAAAGTGGCTCGTTTTTATCCGACAAAATAAGTGAATTATCCTCATATATGATCAAAAAAGGTTAGGTAAATGTATTTCTATTCTGGTAGAATGCGCGCCTCTAATCAATGAGAAACTTAAATGATGATTTGGATAGATTACGCTATTTTGGCAGTGATAGGTGTATCAACACTAATTAGTTTGGTGCGAGGCTTTGTTAAAGAAGCAGTATCATTAATTATTTGGATTAGTGCCTTTTTTATTGCTAGCACATTTTATGCAAACCTAGCTAATCTTCTTACCAATATTTCCGATCAATTCTTGCGAAATGCAGCCGCAACCGCGATTTTATTTATAACCACTCTAATCTTGGGCGCTTTAGTCAATTATCTTATCGGGCAGCTAGTAAGCAAAACAGGGCTGTCGGGTACAGATCGTGTTTTAGGGTTAGTGTTTGGTGCATTACGTGGCGTGTTAATTATCAGTGCAGTGCTATTCTTTATGGATGCATTCACTGGCGTTGCAACAAGTGATTGGTGGAAAAATTCACAGCTAATACCTGAATTTAGGTTAGTTGTTGAATGGTTTTTTGAGTATCTCAAGCAATCATCAAATTTTCTAACATAGTGTTTCTAACATAATGTTAAGTGTTAATACGATTAACTAAATTCCAAGCGGAGAAAAAGTTCATGTGTGGTATTGTTGGTATTGTCGGTAAAACTCCAGTTAATCAATATTTGTATGACGGATTAACTGTATTACAACATCGCGGGCAAGACGCTGCTGGTATTGTTACTATTCATGATGATACGTTTAGGTTAAGAAAAGGTAATGGCTTAGTTAAAGATGTTTTTCATACCCGCCATATGATGCGCTTACAAGGACATATGGGCATTGGTCATGTTCGTTATCCAACTGCCGGCACTTCTAGCTCATCTGAAGCTCAGCCTTTTTATGCTAACTCACCTTATGGAATATCTTTAGCGCATAATGGTAATTTAACCAATGCAGAAGAGCTAAAAGAGTGGTTAAATGCGAAAGCTCGTCGTCATGTAAATACAACGTCTGATTCTGAATTGTTATTAAATATTTTAGGACATGAATTACAGCAAAGCGCTAATGTAGCATTAAAACCTGATGATATATTTACTGCTGTGGCTAACGTTCATAAACGTGTTCGTGGCGCGTATGCTACGGTAGCTTTAATTGTTGGCTATGGCATGGTTGCCTTTCGTGATCCAAACGGTATTAGACCTTTAGTTTTTGGTAAGCGTGAAACCGAAAATGGCACTGAATATATGATTGCTTCTGAATCAGTAGCACTTGACGCATGTTCATTTAAATTTGTACGTGATGTAGCGCCTGGCGAAGCAATATTTTTCTCTGAAAACGGCCAAATACATAGTAAACAGTGCTCAGAAAGCCCAACGTATAGCCCATGTATTTTTGAGTTTGTTTATTTTGCTAGACCTGATTCAACCATTGATAAAATCTCTGTTTATGCATCTCGTGTTGAAATGGGAACCAAACTAGGCGAAAAAATAGTTAAAGAATGGGATGATATTGAGATTGATGTAGTTATCCCTATTCCTGAAACATCATGTGATATTGCTTTACAAATAGCACAGCAATTAGATCTACCGTACCGTCAGGGTTTTGTAAAAAACCGTTATATTGGCCGTACTTTTATCATGCCAGGCCAAGAACAACGTAAAAAATCTGTTCGCCAAAAGCTGAATGCTATAGGAACAGAGTTTAAAGGCAAGAATGTTTTACTTGTTGATGATTCTGTTGTGCGAGGTACAACCTCATCGCAAATTATTGAAATGGCTCGTGCTTCTGGCGCTAAAAAAGTTTACTTTGCTTCTGCGGCACCTGAAGTACGTTTTCCTAATGTTTATGGCATTGATATGCCGAGTGCTAATGAATTAATAGCGCATGGTCGTGATGTTGACGATATTTGTACTTTGATCGGCGCAGACAAGCTGATTTTTCAATCTATTGAAGACTTAGTTTCAGCAGTAAAAGTTGGTAACCCTGAAATAAAACGTTTTGATACTTCAGTATTCGATGGTGTTTATGTTACTAACGATATAGATAATGCTTATTTAGAAAGGCTTGACGCTCAGAGAAATAATAGCAATAAAGAAGCGTCAGACAAAAATGCTGACTCAGTTATAGATATGTATAACGAAGGGGCTGAATAGGCAATAATGACAAATAATGCGGGTTGTGAATTGCAAATAATAAGAGTAGTGAGTGGCGGTTGATTTCGTAACTCGCTACTTGTAAGTTTTACGTTATTTAAGGTACATATTCAGGACCAAATCCCATGGTCCACATCACTGCACTAACTGCCATCATAGCTACAAGTAGAACTAAACCACAAGTTACTACTGAACTTGAATAAGCAAAGCCTTTCTCTTCAGGAATATTCATCATAATAGGTACACCAGAGTATAATAAATATACTGAATAAGCAGTCGCTGCAAGTCCAGCTAATGCTACAAACCAAAGTACTGGAAATAATGCTGATATACCAACCATTAACATAGGTGTTGCAGTATAAGCAGCAAGCTCTAATGATTGAACAAAACTTGGTTTTGAATCAAAAGTTTTTGCCATCCACTGAATCAAATAGGCTAATGTAAACACGCCAATAACTAAAGCACAATACATGGCAATAGCCATTAATTGAGCGCTACCTTTACTTATCTTTATTGGCTCACCAACACCTATTGTCCAACCTATATGTGCCGTCGCATAATAGCCACAAATAGTAGGAATTAGCGCCACGACTAAAATATGCATCAAACTATACATTAAACTTTCATGGCGCTTTTCAATTGTTTGCCATTCGTCTCTTGGGTGGGCGTATAATCCCCAAAGATGATTTAATATCATAATAACTTCCTCTTGTAGTCCCCAATAAATTATCTAGTTTTTGCTGATAGAGCTTGTTCTTGTATGCTAAATAAACGTTCAGCGTTAATAATTTTTATTGTCGATACTTTATTTATGGAAGATGGCAGAGCATTCGTCAAGGATTGATTGAAAAAAAGAGTAGAAAACATAAAAATAGTTTTTTTGTATTTCTCTTATTAAGATATTTTCACCCTAACAATTCTCATTATTTCAATAGTAAACCCTGCAATAGTTTCGTTGTCAGGATAATAAGTGATATTTACTCGTTGGTCTTTAAGGCTTCTATATAATTTTTTTCGCTTATATTTAAAAGGCACATCAATATTTTCTAGCATAAGCGTATTTAAAAACCAATCATTTGATTCTCGTTGTACATGCGAAATTACTTTAATATCATTAGTATGAACGAGTTTTTCATGCTGCTCAATTAATTGCTTCGCTTGTTTATTGGCAGGGGAGTTATCTTTAGAGAATTTGGCCATGATTTGATCGAAGTCAGTTAAATGAAAGGTTTTACTAGTATCTCAATAAATAGCCTTTTAAAATAGTGATATTGCTTATTTATCTTTACTTTTTTCAAGCCCAACTTATAAGAAATATATTAATGACTACGTATGCTGATTTGCTCGCACCTATTAACAAATTTTTACACTGTGAAACTCCCGATGCTTGGGTTAAAGAAGCAAAAAAAACTGAAAATTTACCTGTGATTTTACGGGATCACTTAGCGTGTGAGCTAAAAGCAGGGCAGACAGCAATGTTTCTTATTCGTAAGTATGCTGTTGATAAAGAAAGTAGCAAAATACTCTTTGAATGGTTTGAACCTTATGAAGATTTTTTATATAGAAAAAAAGGTGATTTAAAATCATTGGCAAATAAAAATAATTTGTCTAAGGCTATCCTACCCAAAAGTAACTCAGCGTATAGTCAAAACCTCATTGATAAAATGGTGTTGCTAATAAAAGAAGAACTACATCACTTTTATCAAGTATTAGAAATAATGGTTGCTCGTGATATTCCTTTTGACGGTATTACTGCGGGACGTTATGCCAAAGGAATGATGAAGCATGTTACAACGTATGAGCCAAATGCACTTATAGACAAGCTAATTATTGGTGCTTATATTGAAGCGCGCTCATGTGAACGATTCGCTAAGTTAGCGCCTCATTTAGATGATGATTTAAATAAGTTCTATGTATCATTATTGAGATCTGAAGCGCGTCATTATCAAGACTATTTAACATTAGCGCAGCAAGTAGCAGGTGAAAAGGCTGATATTAGCGAACGTGTGGCTCACTTTGGTAAAGTAGAGGCTGAATTGATTACTAGCCCTGATGAAGATTTTAAATTTCACTCGGGTGTGCCAATATAAAAATTATATTAAGTGAATGTATTAGGTTAGTGGCGTATTCATTAACTCAGTACTTGTTGGTGTGACTTTTAACCAAGCGCCTTGATCATACCAGTCACCTAAAACAATTCGTTTTGCTGCTTTATCATTTGCAGTTAATTCATGTATTGCTGGTCTATGGGTGTGACCATGAATTAATAGCTGACTATTGTAGGTTTCCAAACACTTAACTACTTCGGCAGGCGTTACATCCATAATATCTTGAGATTTAGTTGCGGTTGCAGCCGTGCTTCTTTTACGGTAGTCAGCGGCCATTTTTTTACGAATAAATAATGGTAAGCTTTTTATTATTGTTTGCCACCACCAAGAACGAGATTTTTTACGAAACTTTTGATAAGCAATATCACGTGTGCAAAGCGTATCGCCATGCATAATAACGACCTTTTGCCCGTATAAATCAATTAAATCAATTTCAGGCAATAACGTCATGGCTGAAATTTCAGCAAAGCGCTTTCCTAATAAAAAATCTCGGTTGCCATGAATATAATAAATTTTAGTACCAAAGTCTGACAGTGTTGATAATGCTTTGGCTATAGTTGCTAAATAAGCACTGTCATCGTCATCACCAATCCAAGCCTCAAATAAATCACCAAGAATATATAGATATTGTGCTTTTACAGCCTCTTCTTTTAAAAAACGCAAAAAACAGGCGGTAATATCAGGCCTGTTTTGTGCTAAATGCAAATCAGCAATAAAGTAAGTAACTTGTTGTTGATTACTTGAAGGCTGATTACTTAAAAGTTGACTATTCAACGATGGCTGATTCAATTAAAATATCTTCTTTTGGTACATCGCCGTGACCATGTAAATTGCCTGTTTCAACTAAAGCCATTTTTTCTACAACATCCATACCTTCAACAACAGCACCAAAAACACAGTAACCCCAACCTTGAACAGATTCATTTTTAAAATCTAAAAAATCATTATCAGTTAGGTTGATAAAAAACTGTGCAGAAGCAGAGTGAGGCTCTTGAGTACGTGCCATTGCTAATGAGCCAAGCTTGTTGCTTAAACCATTGTTTGCTTCGTTTTCAATGCTAGCGCGGGTTTCTTTTTCTTCTAAACCAGGAGCAAAACCACCGCCTTGTGCCATAAATCCTTTGATCACACGATGAAAAATAGTGCCATTGTAATGGCCTTCTTCAACATATTGCTGGAAGTTTTTTGCGGTAACAGGTGCGTTATCAAAATCTAATTCAATTTTAATATCGCCAAGGGTTGTTTTGAAAATAATCATAGGGATCTCGTTACTTTTTGTTAGATCGGAAAAAATTAGCAGAATTGTACGCTATACCTAAGTAAAATGATATAAAGTGCATCTGCTATGGTGATTCAAAAGCATGCTTGGGGTACAATCCTTTTTCAATGTAAATAATCATCATTTTAATTAACTGGAGTCGTAAACCCTCATGTTACAGATATACAATACTTTAACCCGTCAAAAGGAAGTTTTTACCCCAATTAACCCTGGTAAAGTAGGATTGTATGTTTGTGGTTGTACCGTTTACGATTTATGTCATATTGGTCATGCACGTACCTATATAAGCTTTGATAATATTGCCCGTTATATGAGGTTTTCTGGATACGATGTTAATTATGTCCGAAATATTACCGATGTTGAAGATAAAATAATTAATCGTGCTGCGTTAAATAACGAAACACCAGACGAGCTAACTGAGCGTACTATTGGTTATATGCATGAAGATTTTGATGCTTTAAATATGGCACGTCCAAACCTTGAACCTCGTGTAACTACGCACATGGATGAAATCATAGCCATGATTGAACTTCTTGTAGCGAAAAAAAATGCTTATATAGCAGGAGAGGGTACTAAAGGTGATGTGTTATTTGATGTTTCAAGCTACGCAGATTATGGCAAGCTAAGTGGTCAAAATTTAGAGCAGTTGCAATCAGGCTCTAGAGTTGACGTTGATCAGTCAAAAAATAATCCATTAGACTTTGTGTTGTGGAAATCAGCTAAGCCTGGAGAGCCAAGTTGGTCATCACCGTGGGGCGAAGGCCGTCCAGGCTGGCATATTGAATGTTCAGCAATGAATGCAAAAGAGCTAGGTCATCATTTTGATATTCATGGTGGTGGCTCAGATTTACAATTTCCGCATCATGAAAATGAAATCGCTCAGAGTTGTTGTGCTCTTGATACTCCGTATGTAAATTATTGGATGCATACAGGTATGGTACAAGTGGATCAAGAAAAAATGTCAAAATCATTGGGTAACTTTTTCACTATTCGTGATGTACTTGCTCAATATGATGCTGAAACGGTACGCTTTTTCTTAACAACAGGGCAATATCGCAGCCAATTAAATTATTCAACGGACAACTTAACGCAAGCTCGTGCCTCATTAGAGCGTATTTATACAGCGTTAAGAGATGTAACAGTGAATAGTGATTTTGTTTTGGATAAGTCATCTAGTTATGTTCAGCAATTTTGCCAAGCCATGGACGATGATTTTAATACACCGCAAGCGATTGCCGTATTATTTGAAATTGCCAAAGAGCTTAATGTTGTAAAAGATCAATATCACGATTCACCCGTAAATGAACAAGCTGAGAAGCTTGCGGCAACCTTAAAATCATTAGGCGGAGTTATTGGCTTATTACAGCTTGAGCCAGAAATCTTTTTGCAAGGGAAGAATGACGATGATGAAGTCGCTGTTATTGAAGCACTTATTGTGCAACGTAATCAGGCACGTGTAGATAAAAATTGGGCGCTTGCTGATCAAGCAAGAGACAAATTAAATGCGATGAAGATAGTGCTTGAAGATAGCGCAGGAAAAACCACTTGGCGTAAGGCATAGATAAGTAGCGAGTTACGAGTAGCTGGTTAATAGTTACGAAGACACTAAGCGTGTTTTCGTAGTTATTACTATTGCAGTTAATTATTAACCATTAACTTTTACTACTTGAGGTGGCTTGAGTATAAATTCTATTTCCCAAACTGTTCACAGGCAATTAAGGTGTTTTCAATTAAGCTTGCAACTGTCATTGGGCCAACGCCACCAGGTACAGGGGTAATAAAAGCGGCTTTTTCTTTAGCTATATCAAAACCGACATCACCAACAAGTTTTCCTGACTCTAATCGGTTAATACCCACATCAATAACAATAGCACCGTCTTTAATCCACTCACCTGAGATAAAAGCAGGTTTACCAACCGCCACTACAATTAAATCAGCATTTCTAACTTTACCTTCAAGATCTTTGGTAAATCTATGTGTGGTAGTTACTGTGCAACCAGCAAGTAATAACTCTAACGTCATCGGACGTCCAACATGGTTTGATGCACCAACAACCAATGCTTCTAAGCCATGAACTTTCACGCCTGTTGATTCTATTAATTTTATAATGCCTTTTGGTGTACAAGGTCGTAACCCCGGTTGGCGTAAGGCAAGCTTACCAACGTTAGAGGGGTGGAAACCATCAACATCTTTTTCAGGATTGATATGTTCAATAATTAAATTGGCATCTAAGCCTTTAGGTAAAGGGAGTTGTACTAGAATTCCGTCAATGGCATCATCTTTATTTAGCTCATCAATTAATTGATATAACTCACTTTGTGAGGTTGCTGTTGCTAAATCGTAAGAGCGAGAAACAAAACCAACTTCTTCACAAGCTTTACGCTTGCTACCTACATAGACTTGGGAGGCCGCATCGCAACCTACCAATATAACAGCTAGGCCTGGAGCTCTTTGTCCGTTATTAACACGTAGGCTAACTTTTTTCTTAATAGAGTCGCGAAGTTGCTTGGCAATAGCTTTACCGTCAATCAATGATGCTGTCATAATACTTAACTGTGACCTTGAATAGTTTTTTGATATAAAAAGATAATAAAAACGGCGTTATTTTGCCATAAACCTTACGTTAGTTATAGGTAAGAGTTAGATTAAATTTTCATGAAAAGCTCAATAATTGTAGTTAGTGCGGATAAAATGATAGAAAAATTTTTTGATTAGATAATTTGCTAATTTTCAATACTAATTAAGCAAGTTGCATTAAAAGTGAACGAACACATGTTTATTTATAAAAAAGGTTTGACTGGGCTCTCGCAACTCGGTAATATCCGCACCCGTTGAAAGCAGGTAATTTTATTATGTTTTTAGCAATTGTCGGTGATTAGCGCAGCTTGGTAGCGCACTTGGTTTGGGTCCAAGGGGTCGCAAGTTCGAATCTTGCATCACCGACCACTTTTTCTTTCTTGTTTTTTGAAAGACCAAGTGTTGGTTT
>JADGDH010000184.1 GCA_016745015.1 Colwellia sp. | reverse complement strand
ATACTTGTGCCTTTAGGGATGTCTTTCACTTCAATTTTATTCTGCACACCAAAAGCAAATTTCATTGAGCCAGCAATTTGCTTAAATTTCATTACATCCATTTCCGAAAAAGAAAGTAACAATACAAAGAAACACATCAATAACGACATGAGATCAGCAAAAGTACCCATCCATGCAGGTAAACCTGGTGGTGGACATTTACATTCTTCAGCCATACACCCTCCTATGCATAAATAGAATACTACTCTTCATCAGTAGTGCCTATTTGACGTTTACCTTCGGCAAGGTAGTTTTTCAATAAGCCTTCAATAACACGAGGGTTTTGACCATCTTGAATACCTAAAACAGCATCAAGCACTAATTCTTGGTTCATTTTTTCTTCAGCCATTCTCAACTGCAATTTTGAGGCAATTGGAATAGCAATAACATTAGCTAAAAAAGCACCATAGAGTGTTGTCAATAAAGCAACGGCCATTGCTGGGCCAATAGATTTTGGATCATCCATATTTGATAACATAGCAACCAAACCAATTAAGGTACCAATCATCCCCATCGCAGGAGCTACATCACCTAATGCCATCATCATATTAGCGCCTGTTTCATGGCGTTCTGTAGTGAGGTTAATATCTTTTTGTAAAGTAGCTCGTACTACATCAGCATCATGACCATCAACCAACATATCTACACCTTTTTGCATAAAAGGGTTAGTTATCTCTGCTTCTTCAAGCGCAAGAAAACCACCTTTACGTGCGGCGTCAGCCATATCAACGGCTTTTTCAATTAATTCTTCAGGTTTTTCCAATTTAAACATGAAGGCCTTGCCAATTATTTTCCCAATACCAAAAAATTGACCTAAGTTGTAATTAGACAATACAACAAAAATTGAGCCACCAAATACAATGATCACTGATTGAGCATCAACAAACATCATGATGTCGCCAGCGAGTAACATAGCCATGATCAGTAAACCTATCGCACCGACTATGCCTATTAACGTTGCTAAATCCACAAAACTCTCCTAAAACTGCAAAACTCAATTCGACCTAATAAAATAATAGTACATTATGAGAAAACTATTCGCTATTACTTATATTGTTTATAAGTTTATTATCGCCCGTGTAGTCAATAACTTAATAGCTGATATAGAATAATATTAATTGAAATAACTTATCGCTACGTTGACCATTGTGCTTAGCTAAGGTAAGTTTGCGCCTAGCGTTTTTATATACACTGCTCAGAGAAAAATAATGGCAAAGAAAAAATTAGAAAACTTAAGTTTTGAAGAGTCTCTTAGCGAGTTAGACACTATAGTACAAAACTTAGAGCAAGGTGACTTAGATTTAGAAGAGTCGATGGCAATATTTGAGCGAGGCCTAGCATTAAGTAAACTAAGCCAAAACAAGCTTCAAACAGCAGAGCAAAAAGTAAAAATTTTGCTAGAACAAAATGGTGAACTAGCACTTCACGATTTTAACTTGCCCACAGACACCACATCTTCAGGTGAACTTTAGTGAGTAGCCTAGTTAACCATGATATTTTACAACAGCGCATCAATCTGTTTTTAGAGCAAAAACTTGCACAGCTTGTTATTAATGATGAAAAGCTTCATCAAGCCATGGCTTACGGATTACTAATTGGTGGCAAACGCATACGCCCGTACCTAGTTTATATAACAGGGGAAGCGCTAGATATCAGTTTAGATGACCTTGATGGAATTGCAGGTGCATTAGAGTGCATACATGCGTATTCTTTATTGCATGATGATTTACCAGCCATGGATGATGATGATTTGAGGCGCGGTAAACCCACTTGCCATAAAGCTTTTGATGAAGCAACCGCCATTCTTGCTGGTGATAGCTTACAAACACTTGCCTTTGATATTCTTGCTAACCATAATTTCTCTGAGGCAATTAAACCTAAACAAATTAAATTAGTTCAGCAATTAGTTACTGCCTCAGGCTATCAAGGTATGTGTGGTGGTCAAGCGCTTGATTTAGCCGCTACCGATAAAAAAATAAGTTTAGAACAACTAGAAACCTTACATTCATTGAAAACGGGTGCATTACTTGAAGCCTCTGTTTTAATGGCTGCAGAATGTGCCCAACAAATATCAGAACAAGATAAGCAATCATTAAAAGAATACGCACAACTTATCGGTTTAGCTTACCAAGTACAAGATGATATTATTGATATAACATCAACCCAAGAACAGCTTGGAAAGCCTAGTGGCTCTGACCTTATTTCAAATAAAAGTACTTATCCGGCACTACTTGGTTTACAAGGTGCACAGCAAAAAGCTGAAAACTTATTTCAACAAGCGCTTCAAGCTTTAGCCCGTTTGCCTTACAATACACAATCATTAGCTGAATTTGCTACTTTCATTGTTAAACGAAACCACTAATACTCAAATTTAAGAACAATTATAATTATATAAACTATGACTACAAACCTTGCTGATTATCCTTTACTTGCCCAAATTAATTCGCCTAAAGACTTGCGTAATATATCTCAAGATCAATTGCCGCGAATCAGCAACGAACTACGTAGTTATTTACTAAATTCAGTAAGCAAAAGTAGCGGCCATTTTGCATCTGGCTTAGGCACCATTGAACTGACGGTTGCCTTACATTATGTCTATAACACCCCTTTTGATCATCTTATTTGGGACGTTGGTCATCAAGCATACCCTCATAAAATTTTAACGGGTCGTCGTGATCAACTTCACACTATTAGACAAAAAAATGGCTTGCATCCCTTTCCATGGCGCGAAGAAAGTGAATACGACACATTAAGCGTAGGCCACTCAAGCACGTCTATTTCTGCTGCATTAGGCTTATCTGTAGCAGCGGAAAAAGAAGGTCAGAATAGAAAAACAGTTGCCGTAATTGGTGATGGCGCTATGACCGCAGGCATGGCTTTTGAAGCACTTAATCATGCAGGTGATATTAAAAAAGACATGCTAGTCATTCTTAATGATAATGAGATGTCTATTTCAGAAAATGTCGGTGCCTTAAATAACCATCTTGCAAAAATGCTCTCTGGTAGCCTTTTCACAGGCTTTAGAGAAGGAGGAAAACGTTTACTAAAAAATATTCCGCCAATTAAAGAATTAGCAAGTCGCGCAGAAGAACACCTTAAAGGTATGGTTGTACCTAGCACTTTTTTTGAAGAGCTCGGCTTTAATTATATTGGCCCTATTGATGGTCACGATGTTAATGGATTAGTTGATACCATTAAAAATATGCGCAACCTGAAAGGTCCGCAGCTACTACATATTGCTACAAAAAAAGGCAAGGGCTATTACGCCGCAGAGCAAGACCCAATTAAATATCATGCTGTGCCTAAATTTAACCCTAGTGATGCTAACTTACCTCAATCTAAACCGTCACTACCTACTTATTCGCAAATTTTTGGCGACTGGTTATGTAAAACAGCCGAAGTTGATCCTAAATTAGTTGCCATAACACCTGCTATGCGTGAAGGCTCTGGCATGGTTGAGTTTAGTCAACGTTTTCCAGACCAATATTACGATGTAGCCATTGCTGAGCAACATGCCGTAACTTATGCTGCTGGGTTAGCCATTGGCGGACAACATCCCGTTGTCGCAATTTATTCAAGCTTTTTACAACGTGGTTATGATCAATTAATTCATGATATAGCTATCCAAAATTTACCTGTAATGTTTGCTGTTGATAGAGCAGGTATTGTTGGCGCTGACGGTGCCACCCATCAAGGTTCATTTGATTTAAGCTTTTTACGCTGTATCCCCAACATTGTGATAATGACTCCCGCTAATGAACGTGAATGCCAATTAATGTTAAATACTGGTCACAAGTCTAACTCTCCTTCTGTTGTTCGCTACCCTCGTGGTAACGGCACTGGTGAAACCTTACCAAGCGTTGATGAAGTCATTGAAATTGGTAAAGGTAGAATTATTCTTGATGCTAAAAAACAAGATAATAAAAACCAAAGTGAAAAAATAGCCATTTTGAGTTTTGGTACTATGTTAACTGAGGCAACTAAAGCAGCTATAGAATTTGGTGCCACACTCGTAGATATGCGTTTTGTTAAGCCACTTGATACTGACCTTCTTGATAAGCTACAACAAACACATGACTGTATTATTACCGTAGAAGATAATGTCATAGCAGGCGGCGCAGGCTCAGCGGTAAATGAATACATTTTATCGCAAGGTGTTGCAATAAAAATACTGAATATAGGAATTCCAGATCAATTCATTAAACATGGTACACAAACTGAAGTACACCATGAACTAGGTTTAGATAGTGAAGGGATAATCGTTAAAATTAATAGCTTTATAAATCAACTTGATCTCGGCTTAATTTAGGTTTAACGGACTGGAGTTTG
>JADGDH010000183.1 GCA_016745015.1 Colwellia sp. | reverse complement strand
AATAATGCTGCGCAAATATGGAATCATACTTTCTACTGGGATAGTTTAAGCCCAAATGGCGGTGGCGAACCAACTGGTGCTTTAGCTGAAGCCATTATTGCTAGCTTTGGATCATTTGCTGATTTCAAAGCAAAATTCACAGACAGCGCAATTAATAATTTTGGCTCAAGTTGGACATGGTTAGTAAAAAATGCCGATGGTAGTTTGGCTATTGTAAATACATCTAATGCTGCTACACCATTAACAGATAGCAAGGTAACACCGCTTATTACTGTCGATTTATGGGAACATGCATATTATATTGATTACCGTAATCTACGCCCTAAATATATGGAAGCATTTTGGACTTTAGCCAACTGGGATTTTGCTCAAGAAAACTTTGACTAAATTTAATTAGCAAGCATAAAAAAACGAGCAAAAGCTCGTTTTTTTTATACTTGATTGTGTATATAAAAGTAGGATTAAAAAGTTTTAACCACTTTTACAGAAGCATCAACACTTCCTTCAGCTACATAACCAATAGCTCCTGGTGTTGCAGCAACAAAAGCTAACACATCTTTATCACTAGCAAGCTCTTTAGGTGGCTTACCTTTGCCTGAAAACATTAACTTTGACCAATAAGCTTTTACTTGACTAGCACTTTTTTTCAGTACTTTTTCTTCAAACTCATTTCTAGTTTCGTGATTGTATTTCAAATTAACAATAGTAATTTTATCTCCTGTTGAAAATGCTTTTACTTTACCTAAAAATATACGCGATACATCAGCTTCACCAATAGCAGCACTATTCGCTGAATTCACAATAACAGCAACATTAGCGAATGAAGAAAAAGTAAACAATAAAACAGACACACATAACAACAATTTACTTTTAATATTTTTCATAATACTCATTATTTTTACACCCCTAAAATACAGCAACTAAAGCAGTCTTATATAAAACCCACATTATTCATAATAATTAATATCATAAGAAAAATGGATTTTATTCATCACACTATAAATTACATGTACTAATACACTATCAAAAAACTTTAATCACTTTAACTGAATCATCAACACTAGCCGCGTCAACATAAGCAATAACATTACTATCAGAAGCTACCATTGTTAATATATCTTTATCAGAAACTAACTCGGGTAATGGCTTACCTTTACCTGAAAAAACTTGTTTTGACCAATAAGCTTTTATTTGGCTGGCACTTTTACCCAAAACCTTAGTTTCAAATTCATTACGCGTGCTATTGCCTAATTTCAAATTTATCGCTACCGCTTTATCTCCTGACGAAAACTTCTTTAATTTCCCTAAAAATATACGTGATATATCACTATCGGAAAACGTTGCCCCATTTTCAACATTAACAATAACAGCAACATCAGCAAAACTTACTGAACTAAAAAGAATAAAACTACAAAGGGCGGTTTTTAATAACTTACTCATAAATAAACTCCTTAACTATAAATAGTTAACTTTAAAAAACAGTAACTAAAGCAGTTCTAAACAAACCAGCATCGTTGTCACTATTTATATCATCACTATACGAAGTATATTCAAACTTCAAAGCTGCAGAGTCATGAAAATCCCAACGTAAACCTAAGGTTACATAGCTAGCTTCATTTTTAGCATCATCAATATACCCCTGAGTGCCAGCTATTAAACCATCAAGCGCAGGATCAGCACCTGTTGGCACATGAGATATAAAATTATCTAACGCTTTATCAGTTGCCCCTAGCGTTACATGAACTAGCATATCATCAAATCGCATGCCACCCATAATATACATAGACTCACCACCTGCTATAGGTGTTTCATCAACCGTAAGATCGGTATATTCACCGACTATAATAAAATTATTGTAGTCTATTTGAAAACCTAACTCTAAAAACTCACCCGAATTACCTTCAATTACAAACTCCGAAGCTACGTCTGAATATGGCGTGGCTGACCAAGCATCACTTAAATAACCTAGCCCATCATTTTGTAACGGAATATCCATATCAGCTTGAAAATAAGCAGCTCTTAACGTTAACCAATCCCTATTTACTGTTACTGACATTCCCATCATATTTTCAAATTTTGGTGACTCAACCGTTTCACCAGAAATAATCATTTCATTTTTATTACCACCATAAATAGCGTGAAAAGTGGTATCAAATTCGCCAAAATTTGTTGTATAAATAGCAGCTAAACCATCAAAGGTATCAAAAGCAAGACTGTAAACATCTTGCGGTGGTGTAATCCAAGGATAAGCATAAGACACATCAAGGAAATCTGAATACATATAGAACGGCACACGTTGTCTACCGGCTAAAAGTCGCAAATTATCAGTGGCTTCATAAGCAATATAAGCCCATTCAAAACTAGGATCCCAATCATTTTCTCCTCTAGCTAGAATTTGCGCGGTAACGCTTAAACCATTACCTAAATCACTACTCGCTTGCAATGCAAGCAATGAGTCTTGACTAAAATCAAATGAGCCATCTTCATAACCATTAAAGTCGTCAGGTATTGTTCCACCATTTCCGTCACTTTTTAAAGCATCAGTACTCACTGTTCCACCAACAATAGAAGCAAAACCATTAAAAACTATTTCTGCTTGCGCAGTTCCAGCAGATAATGCGCCTACCATTAACAGGGCTTTAGCTATTTTGTTTTTTTTAAAATTCATAGTGTTTCCTTTAAGTTATGTTTTTATTTTCATTATTTGTAATAATTTTATACTTTAAATTGACGTGCTACCGATGCTAATTCTGAAGCTAAACTAGTTAGCTGTTTACTTACATCTGCGACTTCATTAGAAGCTTTGGATGCATCATCAGCACAAGATTGAATATCTTCAACATGACCAACCATTAAACCCGAAACTTGGTGCTGCTCTTCTGTTGCAACCGCTATTGCACCATTCATGTCAGCAATAGTGTTCACTGTATCGGTTATCACAACTAAGCTATCACCTGCCTCATTCGCGGTTTTCACACTTGCTTCAACACTAGTACGTGAGCTTTCCATCATAGTTACTGCTTTTTTAGCTGCTCCTTGCAGCTGCCCAAGCATTTGATTAATTTCTTCCGTTGATTCTTGCGTACGTGACGCTAAATTCCTAACTTCATCGGCAACTACGGCAAAACCTCGGCCTTGCTCCCCTGCTCTAGCCGCTTCAATGGCAGCATTTAATGCTAATAAGTTAGTTTGTTCTGCAATACCGCGTATAACCTCAAGCACAACATTAACTCTGTTAGTATCTTCTTGTAATTGATTTATTGTTTCAGCTGCTTGGCTTACATTTCCAGCCAAATCTCGTATACCTGTTACCGTTTGTTCAACAACATGTTTACCCTTTTCAGCTTCCATATTCGCATTTTTAGCCGCATCAGCAGCGTCAGCAGCATTAGTGGTAATTTCAGCAACACTTTGACTCATTTCTTCAACAGATTGTCTAGATTGAATAACACTGTCTGATTGACGGTTGAATGAGTCAATCGTGCTATGTGAAAGCTTTGAAATATTGCTAGCAGTGTCAGCTAAAGGTAAAGCTGTATCAACAACATTTTTGATAACACCTTGAAGTTTTTCAATAAAACTATTAAACCATAAAACTAGTTCACCCATTTCATCTTTACTATTTGTGGTAAGTCTAACCGTTAAATCGCCATTTTCTTGGGCAATATCTTTCATAGAATCGATGATATCAGTTAAATTTGAACTAATTGTTTTTGCGACAGGAATAGCAACGGCAAACAATGCAAGTATTGTGATAATACCAACAATAATACCTGTAGAAGAGGTTGAATCAGCCTCTTCATTTACTGATTCAAATGCTTGAGTAAACGACTGATAACGCTCAGTACGAAATGTGTTTAACTTCCTTTGCAAGCCAGTAAGTTTATCTGACATTTCTTGGCTACGTTGACCTAAAGTAGCAAAGTCTGCCGTACCGTCTACCATTTCTTTTGAAAGCAAAAACGCTAATTTATAGTAATCATTAAAATCACTTAATAACATTTGCAAAAAACTTGCATTATTATTATCTGATTGAATGTTTTGTTGAAGTTTATCACGGGTTTCTTGAGCGTATTTATTTGCTGTGTCTAATAAATCTGCTTCACCCATAGTTGCCGCATTTCCTAATACTTCTTTGATTTTATCAAGATGAACCAAACTATATTCTGACGTTTGTAATAGCTGGTATTCAACGCGATAGGCCCCATCTAACTGTTTAACAATATTAGACATAGCAATCAACGTAATTGCCAAATAGACACAAAAACCTAGTGCTCCAACAAGCGGTATTA
The DNA here is from genome assembly GCA_016745015.1 of Colwellia sp. Lineage (GTDB taxonomy): Bacteria > Pseudomonadota > Gammaproteobacteria > Enterobacterales > Alteromonadaceae > Colwellia. Next base: position 79 of record JADGDH010000183.1, on the reverse strand, counting down.
AAAGTATTTTATAACGCACCGATAATGTTTTAAAAAAGTCCATGGCCACCTTCTAGTTATTGTTAATAAAGAACATATT
>JADGDH010000040.1 GCA_016745015.1 Colwellia sp. | reverse complement strand
ATAACTACTTTCACCAAAACCTTTTGGGTAAATAACATCAGCGGTTGGGGTAAATAATAAGTCAGTATTAACTGTTAGTAGGCTGGCTTTATCTTGCGCTAAAGTTCTTGGATAATTATCAATGTCTTCACTTAAGCCAAACTGCATTGGGTTGACAAAAATACTAACAATCACTTTATCAGCATAACGGTGCGCTGTTTTTACTAAAGCTAAATGGCCGTCGTGTAAATTACCCATAGTGGGTACAAAAGCTATGGTAAAACCTTGCATACGCCATGCTTTTACTTGCTTGCGTAAATCTTTAATATTTTCAACTGTATTCATTTTTTTCTCTGTGGTAAAATTTTTTTGACTACTTAAAAATATGATCTTCGCCAGGAAAATTACCTTTTGATACTTCACTGATATAAAGCTCAATCGCTTTTTTAATATCGCCTGTTTCTTTGATGAAATTTCGAGAAAATTTAGGCATATAACTACAAGAAATGCCTAAAGCATCGTGCATTACTAATATTTGCCCATCAGTATCTCCGCCTGCTCCAATACCAATAGTTGGAATAGAAATAGCTTCAGAAATAGCTTTGCCTAACGACGCAGGAACGCACTCTAATACGAGTAATTGCGCGCCAGCGGCTTCTAATGCTTGCGCATCTTTTATCATTTGCTGTGCTTGGGCATCTTCACGACCTTGCACTTTAAAACCACCAAAAACGTTAACTGATTGAGGTGTTAAGCCTAGATGAGCACACACAGGAATACCACGCTCAACTAATGATTTAATGGTATCAACTAGCCAAGCGCCGCCTTCCATTTTCACTACACTAGCACCCGCTTGCATTAATTTAGCCGCATTAATGAGTGCTTGTTCAGTAGTGGCATAAGTCATAAAAGGCATATCGCCGATAATGAGCGCATTTTCAACACCGCGTTTAACACATTGCGTATGGTAAGCCATATCATCAATAGAAACAGGAAGGGTGTCATCTTGGCCTTGAAGTACCATACCTAGCGAGTCGCCAATTAATATAGCTTGAATACCTGCTTGGTCAAATAGTTTGGCAAAACTTGCGTCGTAAGCAGTAATGGTTGAAATTTTCTCCCCTTGTTGTTTCATTTTTAACAAGGTTGATATAGTTATTTTAGCCATACAGTTCTCATACGTTTGTTTACTTAGGTTGAATCAATTTGGTGGGTTGAGTAATCACTCAGTTGCGCTACTTTCGCATAATTTTTTTTTAACTGCAATATGCTACTTGGTTCAGTTTAGTTTCACCATAGTGTTATGAGTAATATTTTGGCTCAAATATTTTACACTTTCGCCATTAGGTAAGCTAAGTGTTGGTGCTATTTCAGCTAAGGGTAACAAAACAAACTCGCGCTCAGTCATGCCATAATGGGGGATTGTTAGACGCTCTGTATTGATAATGTTATTACCAAATAAAATTATATCGAGATCTAATATACGAGCCCCCCAACGATTTTCTTTGCGTACTCTGCCTGATTTATTCTCAATTGCTTGTAGGGCATTTAATAATTCGATGGCAGGCAGTGAGGTTTTAAGCGCTAAAACAGCATTGATATAATCATCTTGATCTTGCGGACCCATGGGTTTGCTTAGGTATAAAGATGAAATAGCGGTTACTTGGCATTGAGCTATGCTTTTGATTTCGTTAATTGCACTTTTTACTTGTTTAATAGGCTCAGATAAATTACTACCTAAGCCAATGTAAGCAATAGTTGATGGAATAGTCATTTGAATTTTTATTCGGCGATAGGTTTTGCTGTAGGTTTACGGCGTTTTCTTGGGCTACGGCGTTTAGCGCTAGGTGAACTTTTAATTCCTTTAATCATTTGTATTCTTGCATCATCAGAGACATCTTGAAAATCAGTCCACCATTTTGCTAGTTCAGCCAAATGTGCGTTGTCTGTTTCAACCTCACTTCTCAATAATAAAAAGTCATACCCTGCTCTAAATTTAGGGTGCTCAAATGTTTTAAATGCTTTTTTACCTTCACGACGTGCTAGCTTATCTTGTAATATCCAAATATCTTTCATAACACTTTGAAAACGTTTGGGAATAGCTATACTACGTTGTTGCTCAGGCATTATTTCGCTTAAGGCTGCGAAGAATGCATCTTGTGGAGCAAGTTGGCTGTTAGCATTGATTTGTTGAATATAGCTTTGCAATGAATACCAAAGCATGGCGGCAAATAAGAAGGCTGGTGTAACGCGTTGATCATTATTGATACGGTTATCTGTATTTGTCATTGCTTGAATAATGAAACGCTCAAGCAATTCATTATTATCTTCTAATGCTTGGTCGACCGCAGGAAAGAAGAATTTAAACAAATGGTATTCACGTAACTGTTTATAATTGGCAACAGCTTTGCCAGAAATAAACATTTTTAAAAATTCTTCAAACATTCTAGCTGCAGGAATATTACTCATTAATGGTGCTAACTCTGCAATGGGTGCACGAGTTTCGTCAGCTATTTTCATATCAAGCTTAGTGGCAAAACGAATAGCGCGCAGCATCCGTACAGGATCTTCTCTATAGCGCGTTTCGGGGTCGCCAATTAAACGAATAATTTTGTCTTCTACATCTTTAACGCCGTTGGCAAAATCAAGAACTTTAAAGTCGTTGCTTGAATAATAAAGAGCGTTAATAGTGAAATCACGGCGCTGGGCATCCTCATCAATAGAGCCATAAATATTGTCACGCAATAGCATGCCATCTTCACTTTGTTTTGAGGTTTTTGTACAGCTTTTTTCTTTTTCGCTAGCGCTGTCGTGATGACCACGAAAAGTTGCTACTTCAATAATTTCACGTCCAAAAACGATATGTGCTAAACGAAATCGTCGACCAATTAAGCGGCAATTTCTGAATAAACCTTTAATTTCATCGGGAGTTGCGTTAGTGGCAATATCAAAGTCTTTAGGTTTTTGGCCTAATAAAATATCACGAACACCCCCACCTACAAGGTAAGCGTCAAAGCCACCTTTATTCAGGCGATATAAAACTTTAAGGGCGCTTGGGCTAATTAACTGGCGAGATACAGGGTGTTGATCACGTGTAAGTACAATAGGCTCTTTAAGTGTTGTTGCAGTTTTATTGGTTTTAGCCGCTTTTGAGCCTAAAACTCTTTTACATAGGTTGATAACGCGTTTGATGATGCAAACCTTTTTGGCTGGAATTTATAAAATAATATTCGCGCAATGATACAGTAATCAAGCATGAAAGAGAATGAAAAAGCAGCGATAATTACTTCTCACTGATAAAGTTACTTGGGTCTTGCAATGTTAAAAGGTGCTTTAATGGTGGCATATTCACTACCACCTAGGCGTGCTAAAGGGGCTATTCGGTCGGCATGTACTTTAATTCTTTGCTTTTCATCAACCTCAATAACTTTATCATTAATATATAGCTGTTTTACTTCAACAAAAATTAAGCTTTGCGGTACATCACCCAGTTCCTTTATTTCATACAATTCACAACCATAAGCGATATCACATTCAGCTAACCTTGGTAGAGAAAAGTCTGAAAATTTAGTTGTCTTTATATTGTTAAAGGTAAGTTCTGACTCACCATGAGCTAATGTTTGTGCTGTTTTTGTTATCAAATCAGCATGTTGCTCTGAGGCAATGTGAATCACCATTTTTTTATTGCGAATAATATTTGTTAACGTGTCTTTGTTATCACCATTAGGCTTTTTTCCTACTGAGAGCATTAGAATAGGTGGAGCACTAGATACTGCGGTAAAATAAGAAAAAGGTGCCAAATTTAAAGAGTCATTGTTTGAGTCTGTTAAAGCCCAAGCGATAGGGCGAGGAATGATAGTTTGCGTCATTAAGTGATAACGTTGATTGGCGGAAAAATTAGAAAAATTTAAGTTCATAACAATCTACTATTGGTTTAATGATTAGTATTAAGTGATTTTTTGCTGTTCAACTTGTGCTACTTTTTCTCTTGACCAGTGTTTAATAGCCCAACTGATCATATCGGTAACTTTTTCATGAATCAAATCAGGCTCAGGAGCTTGCCCTAAAAACTCAAGCGCTGAAAATAGAGCTGGTTGAGGATTATTATTATCAATAGCAGTTGCTTTATTTTGTTTACTGAGTTTATAACCTTGCTCAGTAATTGCTAGTGGTACATGGCCATATTGAGGTGCTTTTTTCTTGAGTGCAGTAAATAAAGTTAGTTGCCTTGCTGTGGGCTCAAGTAAATCACAACCACGAATGACATGATTAATATTTTGAAATATATCATCAACGACTACGGCTAACTGGTATGCGAATAAACCATCTTTACGATGAATAATAAAATCTTCTGCTGCTAAGTTTTTATCACAATTGACTTTACCTTGAAAGATGTCATCAAATTGATGAATACAATGCTGATTAATGAGCCGAGTTGCACTATTTTTTGTAGGGTGCTGTAAAGAACGACAATATCCTTGATAAATACCGCCAAGGCGTTTTATTTCACTACGCGTGCATTGGCAATAATAGCTCAATCCTTGTTGCTGTAATTCATTCAGTGTATGCGCATATAATTCAGATTGTTGGCTTTGATAAAGCACCGATTCGTCCCAGTGTAAACCAAAAGCTTCAAGGGTAGATAAAATATTAGCGCTAGCGCCAACTTGTTCACGGGGAGGGTCAATGTCTTCTATGCGAACTAACCAAGCACCTTGATGGCCTTGTGAGTCAACAGCTGATTTAGCATCTAAAAAACTCGCTAAAGCAGCAATTAATGAACCGAAGTGAAGTAATCCAGAAGGAGAAGGAGCAAAGCGACCACGATAGCCATCTTGTGAGGATAACAGTGGTCGCTTAAGGTGTTGAACGTTTTGCTGAAAAGTTTGCAAAACTAAATACTTAGCCAGCCATTTGGCGTTCTTTAATTTCTGCTAATGTTTTACATTCAATACAAAGATCAGCGGTTGGTCTTGCTTCTAAACGGCGAATCCCAATTTCGATACCGCAAGATTTACAAAAGCCAAATTCATCTTCTTCAATGAGTTGTAATGTTTTTTCAATTTTCTTAATGAGCTTACGTTCGCGGTCTCGGGTGCGTAATTCAAGACTAAACTCTTCTTCTTGAGCAGCTCTATCTACTGGATCAGGAAAGTTAGCCGCTTCATCTTGCATATGAGTTACCGTACGATCTACTTCTTCACGAAGTTGTATACGCCATGCATCTAGAATCTTTTTAAAGTGCTCTTGTTGGGGCTCACCCATGTACTCTTCATTAGCTTTTTCTTGATAAGGCTCTACGCCCGCTAATGCTAAAATACCTAATGCTTTATTTTTACCTGTTGGCATGCTGAATCTCCTAATACTACAAAGACCAAGATTGTTTGGTTATTATTTTAGTGAATAATACCAGTTAACTATTTTTTCTTGGTTGTAATTGCCAATATCATCTATGTGATCTATTTAATATAGGCCTAAAATATCAGGACTATATTGTATCACACTTGATGAAAATCAATGTTTCCAAGTAATAAAATTAAAAATAAAAATATTAATCTTTTTTATCAATAAGTTACAACTAAGAAAATGTTATACACTCGACCTACAATGATCTATCAATAAAGGGTCTTTTTTCTTGAGCAAGCTTTTTTAGCAAGTTTTTATGGTGTTAGTCAATAATTATTATGGACTAACAGATAATAAGTTTTTGTTATTTATTGAATCGAGCCTCATGATGAAACAACTCTTAATTAATACTGTTTATATTTTAGTGAATTAAACTATCACTTTAATATTAGTGGTGTTATAATCTCGCGCCCATTAACTTTGAATGGCTAGCTTTTAGCTGAAATTTTGAGTAGTTGGGGGTCTTTTTAGGCAGTGACGGGTCAAATTTCTGGCCTTGAATTTTTAACTTATCTTTTTGTTATATATTTATTTTTCTTCTTAGGGGGATAAATTAGGTAAAAGGTAATATCGGAGCAAAAATCAATGATCCAAATGCAATCACAGCTGAATGTTGCTGATAACAGTGGCGCTAAGCGTGTTCAATGTATAAAGGTTCTTGGTGGCTCGCACCGTCGCTATGCACGCATTGGTGATATCATCAAAGTTGCCGTAAAGGAAGCAAGTCCTCGCGGTAAAGTAAAAAAAGGTGATGTTCACACTGCGGTAGTGGTGCGCACTAAGAAAGGTGTTCGTCGTACAGATGGTTCTGCTATCCGTTTTGACGAAAACGCGGCTGTAATGCTTAATGCAAGCTTACAACCAATTGGTACTCGTATTTTCGGGCCTGTGACACGTGAACTTCGTAATGAGAAATTTATGAAGATCGTATCATTAGCACCAGAAGTACTATAAGGAGTCACGATAATGGCATCTAAGATTCGTCGTGATGATGAAGTAGTTATACTTGCAGGCAAAGACAAGGGCAAAACTGGTAAAGTTACTAAAGTTCTTGTTGAAAGTGGCAAAGTATTCGTAGAAGGCGTTAATTTAATCAAGAAACACACTAAGCCTGTACCTCAGTTACAGCAGCCTGGTGGAATTGTTGAGAAAGAAGCATCTTTACAAGTATCTAACGTAGCAATCCTTAACCCTAAAACGGGCAAGGCTGATCGCGTTGGTTTTAGATTCGAAGACGGCAAAAAAGTTCGTTTCTTCAAATCTGATAACGAATTAATTTAATTGGAGTAAACGATGGCGAAACTGCATGATTTTTATAAAGATACAGTTGTAAGCGATTTGCAAAAGCAATTCGGTTATAAAAGTGTCATGCAAGTCCCTCGGATTGAAAAGATCACCCTTAACATGGGTGTTGGTGAGGCAATTTCTGATAAGAAAGTGCTAGAACACGCCACAAATGATCTTACTGCAATCTCAGGGCAAAAGCCGGTCACGACAGTAGCACGCAAATCAGTTGCGGGCTTCAAAATTCGTGAAGGCTACCCTATTGGTACGAAAGTAACTCTACGCGGCGAGCGTATGTGGGAATTTTTAGAGCGTTTAATCTCTATTTCAATTCCTCGTATCCGTGACTTCCGTGGCTTAAATCCTAAGTCATTTGACGGTCGTGGTAACTACAGCATGGGCGTTCGTGAGCAAATTATCTTCCCTGAAATCGATTACGATAAAATCGATAAAATTCGCGGATTAGATATCACTATTACTACTAGCGCGAAAGATAACGAAGAAGGACATGCTTTATTGTCTGCCTTTAATTTCCCGTTCAAGAAGAAGGTGTAGAGTTATGGCTAAAACGTCAATGAAAGCTCGTGAAGCTAAAAGAACTAAGTTAGTAGCACAATATGCTGAAAAGCGTGCTGCATTAAAAGCAATCATCTCTGGTGTAGATTCTTCTGAAGAAGAGCGCTGGGATGCTGTATTGAAACTTCAAAGTTTACCTCGTGATTCATCAAGTAGCCGTCAACGTAATCGTTGTAATGTTACTGGGCGTCCACATGGTTTCTTACGTAAATTTGGTTTAAGTCGTATTAAATTACGCGAAACTATGATGCGTGGTGAAGTTCCAGGTCTTAAGAAAGCTAGTTGGTAATTCACGGGAGTAAATGGTTATGATGACTGATCCTATCGCGGACATGTTTACACGCATCCGCAACGGTCAATCTGCAGCAAAAGTTGCAGTACAAATGCCATCTTCAAAAGTTAAAGTTGCAATTGCTAACTTACTTAAAGAAGAAGGCTATATTTCAGGTTATTCAGTATCAGGTGATGTAAAGCCTGAACTAGCTGTTGAATTGAAATATTTTGAAGGTAAAGAAGTAATTGAAGTGATCAAACGTGTTTCACGTCCTGGTCTTCGCGTATACAAAAACTGTAATGAACTTCCAAAGGTTCTTGCTGGTATGGGTATTGCGATCATTTCTACTTCTAAAGGTTTGATGACTGATCGTGCCGCTCGCTCTGCGGGTATTGGTGGTGAAGTTCTTGGTTTCGTAGAGTAAGGAGAATAATATGTCTCGTGTTGCAAAAGCACCTGTCGTTGTTCCTGCTGGCGTTACCATTACGTTATCAGGTCAAGATATAAAAGTTAAAGGTCCAGTAGGTGAATTATCACGTACGATCCATAGTTTTGTTGCTGTTTCTCAAGAAGGGAACCAAATCAATACTACTATCGCATGTGATGACAAAAATGCATGGGCTCAAGCTGGAACTGCACGCGCTTTAATCAATAATATGGTTGAAGGTGTTAGTAAAGGTTTTGAAAAGAAATTAGTTTTACAGGGTGTTGGTTACCGTGCAAAAGCTGCAGGTAAATCATTAGATTTATCTTTAGGTTTTTCACACCCAATCAAGCACGCAATTCCTGAAGGAATTACTGTTGAAACTCCTAGCCAAACTGAAATCACGCTGAAAGGTTGTGATAAGCATTTAGTTGGTCAAACAGCAGCGAACATTCGTGCATACCGTAAACCAGAGCCTTATAAAGGTAAAGGTGTTCGTTATGTTGATGAATATGTTCGTCGTAAAGAAGCTAAGAAGAAGTAGGGTAATACTATGGATAAGAAAACATCTCGTTTGCGCCGCGCTAAACGCGCTCGTGCAAAAATTAGCGAGCTGGGTGCGAATCGTTTAGTTATATTCCGTACTCCTCGTCATATTTACGCGCAATTGATTGCACCAACAGGTTCTGAAGTTATCGCATCAGCGTCTACTTTAGACAAAGAAATCAGTGCTCAGTTAGATAAAACAGGTAATGTTGCAGCAGCAACTGCAGTAGGTACAGCAATAGCTGAACGTGCTGTAGCAAAAGGTATCTCTAAGATAGCTTTTGATCGCTCTGGTTTCCTTTACCATGGTCGCGTAAAAGCGTTAGCAGAAGCAGCTCGTGAAGCTGGTCTGCAATTCTAGGGGTTGATAATGGCTAATCATAATCAAGAAAACTCACAACAAAGTGATATGGCTGAAAAGCTAATTGCCGTTAACCGCGTTTCAAAAGTGGTTAAAGGTGGTCGTATTTTCAGTTTCACCGCATTAACAGTAGTTGGTGACGGTAATGGTCGCGTTGGTTTTGGCTACGGTAAAGCACGTGAAGTGCCTGCTGCGATTCAAAAAGCAATGGAAAAAGCGCACCGTAACATAGTAAACGTTGACTTGAAGGGTACTACTCTTCAGCATGTCATTATTGGCAAGCACTCTGGTTCTAAAGTTTACATGCAACCAGCTTCTGAAGGTACAGGTATCATCGCCGGTGGCGCGATGCGTGCAGTACTTGAAGTTGCAGGCGTTCAGAACGTATTGTCAAAAGCATACGGTTCTACTAACCCAATCAACGTAGTTCGCGCTACTGTTTCTGCTTTGACGAATATGCATTCGCCTGAAGGCATGGCAGCTAAACGTGGTCTTAGCGTTGATGAAATACTGGGGTAATTCAGCATGTCTAAAACAGTTAAAGTAACTCAATTGAAAAGTTCTATCGGTCGTTTGCCGAAGCATAGAGCTACATTAAGAGGCCTTGGTTTACGTCGTATCAATCATACAGTTGAGTTAGAAGATACTCCCTCTGTACGTGGTATGATTAACAAGGTTTACTATATGGTTAAGGTGGAGGATTAATTATGCATTTAAATACTTTATCCCCTGCACCGGGATCTAACAAAGCTAAAAAGCGCTGTGGTCGTGGTATTGGTTCAGGTATCGGTAAAACCGGTGGTCGTGGTCACAAAGGTCAGAAGTCTCGTTCTGGCGGTAGTGTACGTCCAGGTTTTGAAGGTGGTCAAATGCCATTGAAACAACGTTTACCTAAATTTGGTTTTACTTCACGTAAATCTTTAGTTCGCGCTGAAGTTCGTTTACATGAATTAAACCTTATTAAAGGTGATGTTGTTGATATTCACGCGTTAAAAGATGCTGGTCTAATCAGTCGTAACATTGAAACAGCAAAAATTATGCTGTCTGGCGAAATTACTCGCAAGATCACTGTTCGCGGTTTAGGCGTAACTAAAGGTGCTCGTGCAGCTATTGAAGCTGCCGGTGGTAACATCGAGGAATAATACAGATTATGGCTAAACCAGGATTGGCTTCTCAAAAGGGAAGTAAGGGCGCAGGCGGATTGTCTGAGCTGAAACAAAGATTATGGTTCGTATTCGTTGCGCTTGTCGTGCTTCGTTTAGGATCTTTTGTACCGATCCCTGGTATTGACGCCGCTGTATTAGCTCAGTTCTTTGAACAACAAAAGGGCACCATTGTAGAAATGTTTAACATGTTCTCTGGTGGTGCACTTGAGCGAGCCTCAGTATTGGCTTTAGGTATTATGCCGTACATTTCAGCTTCAATCATTATGCAATTGTTAACTGTGGTTAGTCCAAAGTTTGCAGAGCTTAAGAAAGAAGGTGAAGCAGGACGTCGTAAAATTAGTCAATACACACGCTACGGCACATTAGTTCTAGCAACAGTACAATCTATAGCGATTGCAAGAAGTTTACCGGATATGATGCAAGGCTTAGTTATAAATGCTGGCTTTGGTTTCTATTTCACGGCAGTAGTTAGTTTGGTAACCGGCACCATGTTTTTAATGTGGTTAGGTGAACAAATTACTGAACGTGGTATCGGTAATGGTATTTCAATCATTATATTTGCAGGTATTGTTGCTGGCATGCCATCAGCAGTTGGTCAAACAGCTGAAATGGCGCGTCAAGGTGAATTGCACTTATTAGTATTATTGTTAATTGGCGTTGTGGTATTTGCAGTAACTTTCTTAGTAGTGTTTGTAGAGCGTGGACAACGACGTATTGTTGTTAACTATGCTAAACGTCAGCAAGGACGTAAGGTTTTTGCTGCACAAAGCACACATTTACCATTGAAAGTGAATATGGCGGGTGTTATACCTCCCATCTTTGCCTCAAGTCTTATTTTGTTCCCTGGCACGCTTGCGAGCTGGTTCGGACAAGGTGAAGGCCCTATGGCTGATTTCTTACAAGGTGTATCTCAGGCGATGTCGCCAGGGCAACCTTTGTATGTATTGATGCTAGCAGCAGCAATTATATTTTTCTGTTTCTTTTACACGGCATTGGTTTTCAATCCGCGTGAAACAGCAGATAACTTGAAAAAGTCAGGTGCGTTCATTCCAGGGATTCGTCCAGGTGAACAAACATCCAAATATATAGATAAAGTGATGACACGCTTAACCTTAGCGGGTGCGATGTATATTACCTTTGTCTGTTTGGTTCCACAGTTTATGATCATGGCATGGGACGTTCAGTTCTATTTCGGCGGTACATCTTTATTGATTATCGTGGTTGTGATTATGGACTTTATGGCACAAGTACAAACGCATATGATGTCTCATCAATATGATAATGTACTTAAAAAAGCAAACTTAAAAGGCTACGGTCGTTAGACCGAGTTGATTTAGTTAACGGAGTATAAAATGAAAGTACGTGCATCCGTAAAAAAGATTTGTCGTAATTGTAAAGTGGTTAAGCGTAAGGGCGTTATTCGCGTTCTTTGTTCTGAACCAAAGCACAAGCAAAGACAAGGTTAGTTTATTTATTAGGTAAAGTGCTGTAAATAACTTTGCAGTAAATGCCGATAATAACTAGTGAAATCTTTTAGCAGTGGCATTATCCAGATTATTCTGTATAATGCCGCTTCGATTTGCGAAAACGAGAATGGTTGGGTATCCTAACGGGCTTTCCAATCAAAGTAATTTTAATTAATATAGGAGATGTGTTAGTGGCCCGTATCGCTGGCATTAACATCCCTGATCGTAAGCATGCAGTAATCGCCATTACTGCGATTTACGGTATCGGTGCTACACGTGCGAAAGCAATTTGTGCAGCAGCAGGTATCGATGAATCAACGAAGATCAGTGAATTAGACGAGGCAAAAATTGATTTGCTTCGCGCTGAAGTGGACAAATTTACCGTAGAAGGTGATTTGCGCCGTGAAGTTTCAATGAACATTAAACGTCTTATGGATTTAGGTTGTTACCGTGGCATCCGTCACCGTCGCAGTCTTCCTCTACGTGGTCAACGCACTAAAACAAATGCGCGCACCCGTAAAGGTCCTCGTAAGCCAATTAAGAAGTAAGAGGAGCTAGACAATGGCAAAAACACCAGTTCGTACGCGTAAACGCGTAAAAAAACAAGTTGCTGATGGCATGGCTCATATCCATGCTTCTTTCAACAACACAATCGTGACTCTTACAGACCGTCAAGGTAATGCATTATCTTGGGCGACTGCAGGTGGTTCAGGTTTCCGTGGTTCACGTAAATCTACCCCTTTTGCTGCGCAAGTAGCTGCAGACCGCGCAGGCGCTACTGCAAAAGAGTTTGGCTTGAAGAATATTGAAGTGTTCGTTAAAGGTCCAGGTCCAGGTCGTGAATCTGCTATCCGTGCCTTAAATGCTGCTGGTTTTAAAATCACCAACATTACAGACGTTACACCTATTCCTCATAATGGTTGTCGTCCTCCTAAGAAACGTCGCGTTTAATCGTTTTTTTAGGATAGTTGGAGAAAGAAAATGGCTAGATATTTAGGTCCTAAGTTAAAGCTTAGTCGCCGCGAAGGAACAGATTTGTTCCTTAAAAGCGGTGTTAGAGCAATTGACACTAAATGTAAAATCGAAACAATACCAGGTCAACATGGCGCCCGTCGCGGTCGTTTGTCTGATTACGGTGTTCAACTTCGTGAAAAACAAAAAGTTCGTCGTATATATGGCGTACTTGAAAAACAATTCAGTAATTACTACAAAGAAGCAGCACGTTTAAAAGGTAATACAGGTGAAAACTTGTTACAACTTTTAGAAACGCGTTTAGATAACGTAGTTTACCGTATGGGCTATGCAAGCACTCGTGCTGAAGCTCGTCAATTAGTTAGCCATAAAGCTATCGTGGTAAACGGTGTTGTAGTAAATATTCCATCTTTCACTGTTAAAGCTGAAGATGTGGTTTCTGTTCGTGAGAAGTCTAAAACTCAAGCGCGTATTATCGCTGCTTTAGATTTAGCCGACCAACGTGAAAAACCACTTTGGGTTGAAGTTGATAATAAAACACTAGAAGGCACATTCAAACGTGTTCCTGATAGAGCTGACTTATCTGCTGAAATTAATGAACAGTTAATTGTAGAACTTTACTCTAAATAGTAAAGTTGCACTTTAAGAGAGGACATATATGCAGGGTTCTGTAACCGAATTCCTTAGACCACGAATGGTTGGTATTGAAAATCTTAGCCCTCGTCGCGCTAAGGTTACTTTGGAACCATTAGAGCGTGGTTTTGGTCATACTTTAGGTAATGCGTTACGCCGCATACTTTTATCTTCAATGCCGGGTTGTGCCGTAACTGAAGTTGAAATTGATGGTGTATTACACGAGTACAGTAGTAAAGAAGGTGTTCAAGAGGATATCATCGAAATATTGTTAAACCTAAAAGGGCTTGCTGTTTTATTAGAAGGCAAAGATGAAGCCGTTCTGACTTTAACTAAGTCTGGTGAAGGCCCTGTAACGGCAGCTGATATTCAACATGATGGTGATGTAACTATTGCAAATCCAGATCATGTAATCTGTACCTTAACAGGTGAAGGTTCTATCAGTATGCGCATTAAAATTGAAATGGGTCGTGGTTATGTACCTGCTTTAGCGCGCCGTGATGCCGAGGAAGAAGATCGTGCTATTGGTCGTTTGTTGGTTGATGCCTCATTCAGTCCTGTAGTAAGAATTGCTTATGATGTTGATTCTGCACGTGTTGAACAACGTACAGATTTAGACAAATTAGTTTTGGATATGGAAACCAATGGTACATTGGATCCGGAAGAAGCTATCCGTCGTGCTTCAACTATTTTAGCTGAACAGCTAGATGCGTTTGTAGAACTTCGTGATATTAAAGAAGTTGAGCAAGTGGAAGAAAAACCATTGTTTGACCCAATTTTGCTTCGTCCTGTTGATGATTTAGAACTAACTGTTCGTTCAGCAAACTGTTTAAAAGCAGAAGCAATTCAATATATTGGTGATTTAGTACAACGTGCTGAAGTTGAGCTTCTTAAAACGCCTAATTTAGGTAAGAAGTCATTAACTGAAATTAAAGACGTGTTAGCGTCACGTGGTTTGTCACTAGGCATGCGCCTAGAAAACTGGCCACCTGAAAGCATTGTTGACAACGACTAGTTCGATCATCGTTTTTTTAATAGTTTTTTAAGAAGGATTAACACATGCGTCATCGTCAAAGTGGTCGCCAGTTAAACCGTAATAGCAGTCATCGCCAAGCGATGTTCCGCAATATGGCAAGCTCTTTAGTTAAGCACGGCGTTATTAAAACGACTGTAGCTAAAGCTAAAGAACTACGTCGCGTTGTAGAGCCTTTGATTACATTGGCTAAGACCGACAGTGTTGCAAATCGTCGTTTAGCATTTGCTCGTACACAAGATAAAGAAGTAGTAGGTATTTTATTTAACGAACTTGGTGCGCGTTACCAAGAACGTCCAGGTGGTTACACTCGCATTTTAAAATGTGGTTTCCGTACTGGTGATAAAGCGCCAATGGCTTATGTTGAATTAGTAGACCGTCCAGTAGTAGAAGATGCTCCTGAAGAAGTCGAAGAAACAGCAGAAGCTTAAACTAAAGTTTAAGTTTCAATTAAAAAACCGAGCCTAGGCTCGGTTTTTTGTTATTTGTCTAGCATAAAACTCGAAAATCTGTCGATTTGGAGTATGATAAAATTATCCTGACTAATGGGAGGTACATCTGAACGGCAAGGGCGTTTCTAATTCTAGCTGAGTCTTGAATATTGAAGTTATATAAGTATAGAGCTATTAATCTTTTTTTGTATTTTCTGTTTTGCAGTAAAGGCGAATATTTTCCTTGCTTAAAGCAAGCCGTGATTTTCTTTCCTTATCTGATAAAATTTTATTTTTGCCATCAGTGTCAGTGATCATTATTTTGGCAAAAGAATTTAACATTTTTTCATTAAGTTGAGCAGCTTCACAGTTTTTTTCTGCAACTTTTTCATTTTTAGCAAGTGCTTCTGCTTTATTTTTCTCATATTGAGCTAATTGATCATCAACAGAGGCTGTCTTGGTGCTTTTTGGAAGTTCTTTTTCTCTTGCACGGTAAGATGAAATGGTTGTTAATTGGGAGTAATTACCATTTTGAGGTTGGTGTTGGCTAAAATGTACAACATTATTTTCATCAACCCAGCGGTATATGGCAATGTCTTTTGCTATTACATTAGTACTAAAAAGAACAGTAGACCATATAACAGCAGACCATGATGCGATGAAGGCTGAATTGCAAATATTCATATTAATTCCTTTGCTGCTAATGAGTTACTTATTTACTTTAGCATAAGAGTATTACATAGATAAATTTAACTTAGGGTAAATTCATTACATATTCAATTGTTTTTTTACTTTTATGCAATAAAGCTATACTTTTGCTATTAATACTTCAGGTTGAAATTATCACTATTATAAATGCGATATTTTGTAGAGATTTACTTTATCTTGCAAAGTTTTTGCAACTGATGGCAAAATAGAAACTATCAAAATGAAGTCATACAACTAAGCACCTATCTTAGACACATAATTATAACAGAGTTAAATATGATCATATTACAAAATGCTATGGAAAAAAGTCATCTCTACAATGAAGATGAATTTGGTATTAAAAATTACAATTATGGAGTATTAGGCGTTCTTTCTTTAATTCTTTTTTCATTATTAAATATTATATTAGGTTATGTGGCCTTTCTAGCTGAAACTAGTGTTTTAGGTTCCCCCGTGCAGAACTATAGTGATGCTCTATGGTTAATGTTGATGTCATCAACTACTATAGGATTCGGCGATGTTTATCCGATAACCGTTGTTGGAAGAGCTGCTGTTTTTATCATGTTTATTTTAGGTGTGGGTATATTAGGTGGAGTAGGCGCTGTATTTGCGAATAAAATTTTTGGCTTTGCAGATACGAATATTAAAAATAGAGAATTAAGAAAGCAGAATGATAATATTATTTTGCAGAATATTGAAATACATCAAAAACTAGAAAAGCTTGAAAAAAAACTTGAGTCATTAGTTAAGTCGATTCCTTAGGTTTATGAAATGCTATTGCACGATTTTAGTCTTAACTTGAAACCGTGTTTGTTTAGAGATAATTTATTAAAAGTTTTATTTCTTTATTTGATCTGCTTTTTTATCTGCTTTTTCTTGGCGGCGTTCATTAATAATATCCTGAACATCACCACCAATATGATTTTCTCCACGCTTAGTCGCTAGAGTAATTTGTCGTTCACGTTCGGCGAAACGATTACGCTGTTTTTCGCTAACTTTATCATAACAGCGATGACAACTTACGCCTTTAACGTAATGCTCGCTTTCTTTTTCGTCTTCAGTTAACGGAAAGCGACAAGCGAAACATTGGTCATATTGACCTTGTTCTAAATCGTGGTTTACGGCAACGCGACCATCAAAAACAAAGCATTCACCTTGCCACATAGTCTCTTCGCTAGGCACTTCTTCAAGGTATTTCAAAATACCACCTTCAAGATGATAAACTTCTTCAAAGCCTTGCTCTTTTAAATAAGCCGTTGATTTTTCACAACGAATACCACCCGTACAAAACATAGCTACCTTTTTATGTTTGTTCTTATCTAAATTGTCTTTAACGTATTGTGGGAATTCACGAAAGGTTTCAGTATCAGGGTTTAATGCACCTTTAAAAGTACCAATTTCAACTTCATAATCATTACGAGTATCAACTAGTAATACTTCAGGATCTGAAATCAATGCATTCCAATCATTAGGTTTTATATAAGTACCCACTACTTGGTTAGGATCTATGCCTTCAACACCCATAGTAACTATTTCTTTTTTTAGCTTAACTTTGGTGCGATGGAAGGGGTTTTCATCATTATAAGAAAGCTTATAGGAGATATTATTTAAGTTAGCATCTTGCGCTAAAAAATTTAGCACTTGTTCTATAGCGGATTGAGTGCCAGCAATAGTACCGTTAATGCCTTCTGCGGCTAATAGTAAAGTTCCTTTTACTTCAAGGTTTAGCATTGTTGTTAAAAGAGGTTCACGTAATGCTTCAAAATTATCAAGACGCACGAATTTGTACAATGCACAAACATTGATTTGTGTACGCTTACTGTGTGATGTGTTTTTTGATGATGTTTGTGATGAACTCATAGCTTTCTCTCTAGTGAGCTAGCTGGAATGTAAATCCAGTGCTGTAGATAAAATAAACTCGATCTAAATAGTTTAATATTGATTAAGTTTTCGGATGCGAATTTTACCAGAAAAATGGACCTCTTCCCACTTGACTTCAAAAATAGCACTGATTAATGATTTATAAATGTTTAGAAGCATAGTTATCTCTATACCCAAATGACCTCAAAAAGCATTATTCAGTTGGAATTAGAAACGCTTTAGGCAAGGCATGGATTGAAGATAATAGTTATTCTATTGTCAAAATCAATAACGCAGTATAAAGCGTTTCTAAACCAACCCGTAGGAGACTTCTGAAAAAAACATGCTCGGTGTTGCATCTGTTTTTAAGGACGCTACATGGATGTAGCCTATTAGACAATGCAGGAGCATTATTGTCCTGAGTAACCATTAATAAAAAGATGCGCCTTGATCATGAGTTTCTCAGCAGTCCTGAACAAGCATTTTGAAGTCACTTGAGTATATCTTCATAGTTCAATGTTGCTCAATTAATCGCCTTGTTCTTTAACTCTTAGTGTTATTGAAGTATGTATCTTTAATTAATCCAAATGCTATCATTTAAGTATTATAAATAATTTAACCATGGCAATGATTATACTCATGTTACCTCGAAATACTCGTTTCAGCGAGAATTAAAAGGCTTAGAGGCAAGGCATTGATTGAAGAGAATGGTTGTTCCCTTATCAAAATCAATAACGCCGCATATAAGCCTTTTAAACTCGCCCTTTGGGGATATCTGAGCAAATCATGTTCTACGTTACATCTTTTTTTAAGGGAACAACCATTAGTAAAAATATGCACCTTGATCATGAGTCGCTCAGGTATCCTGAAGCAGACATTTTGAAGTATCATGAGTATATGCTCACCTCTGGGGTTATTGTTCGAGAACAATAACGCGGAAATATGGTAATTCTGACCACGACGCCATTAGCGTCAATAGAGTTAAATGGGCATATAACTATAATTGTAAGTGATTATGAGCACGGATCACATTAGACCTTAATACTAACCTATCCAGCATAACCAATATAACCACTATAACTAACACTTCTACTTTTTATATCTCATGTGAATAGTGCTTATTTAACCAAATGATTGGTAGTAAGTGAAAAATCAGGTAAAATAAATGTAAAAGTTTTTCCTGCTAATATAAAATATTATTAGCATCATATAGCTAGAGAGAGTATCAAAATGAGCCTGTATTTAGAGTATATAGCAGAAATTGAAAGTCGTAAGAACGAGCTAGGATTAGCACCTAAGCCAATTGATAGTGCTGAGTTATTATCAGAAATGGTTACACAAATAAAAGATCAAGGAAATGAGTATCGAGCAGACTCACTTAATTTCTTTATCTATAACACCTTGCCAGGTACAACTAGCGCAGCAGGTGTAAAGGCTAAATTCTTAAAAGAGATTATTTTAGGTGAAGCTGTTGTTGCCGAAATTTCAGTTGAATTCGCGTTTGAATTACTTTCTCACATGAAAGGTGGCCCTTCAATTGAGGTGCTACTTGATTTAGCATTATCTGACAATGCAGCGGTTACAACTCCTGCTGTTGAAGTACTTAAAACACAAGTGTTTTTATATGACGCGGATACGGCTCGTATTGAAGCAGCATATAAAGCAGGAAATCCACTTGCAAAAGAACTTTTAGAAAGCTACGCAAAAGCAGAGTTTTTCACTAAATTACCTGATATTGAAGAAAAAATAGAAGTAGTGACTTGTATTGCAGGTGAAGGTGACATCTCTACTGATTTGTTATCTCCTGGCCACCAATCTCACTCTCGTGCTGACCGTGAATTACACGGCCAATGCATGAGCACTCCTGAAGCCCAAGCAGAAATAAAAGAATTACAAGCTAAGCACCCTAACGCAAAAGTTATGTTAATTGCTGAAAAAGGTACTATGGGTGTTGGTTCATCTCGTATGTCTGGTGTTAACAACGTTGCGTTATTAGCAGGTAAAAAAGCAAGTCCATATGTACCTTTTATAAATATCGCACCAATTGTTGCTGGCACGAATGGTATTGCTCCAATCTTCCTAACAACGGTTGATGTAACAGGTGGTATTGGTCTTGACCTTAAAAACTGGATTAAGAAAGTAGATGCTAGTGGCAATGCAGTTGTTGATGCAAATGGCGATGTAGTACTAGAAGAAGCGTACTCAGTTGCTACAGGTACTGTATTAACTATTGATACGAAAGCGAAAAAATTATATAACGGCAACGAAGAACTTGCTGATATATCGTCGGCGTTCACACCGCAAAAACAAGAATTTATGAAAGCCGGCGGCTCATATGCTGTAACGTTCGGTAAGAAACTACAAACATTTGCAGCAGAAGCTTTAGGTGTTGAACCTATAAGCGTATATGCAGCTTCAAAAGAAATTTCACATGAAGATCAAGGCTTAACTGCTGTTGAAAAGATATTTAACCGTAATGCAGTTGGCGTTTTATCTGACTCTCCATTGCACGCAGGCTCAAACGTCCGTGTTAAAGTAAATATTGTCGGCTCTCAAGACACAACTGGTCCTATGACATGTCAGGAATTAGAGGCGATGGCTGCTTCTACTATTTCGCCAATTGTTGATGGTGCATTCCAATCAGGTTGTCACACAGCATCTGTTTGGGATAGTAAAGCAAAAGCGAATACTCCTAAGTTAATGAGTTTTATGAACGCGTTTGGACTAATCACAGCACGCGATCCTAAAGGTGTTTATCCGGCAATGACTGATGTTATTCACAAAGTATTGAATGATATTACAGTTGACGACCGCGCGATCATCATCGGTGGTGACTCTCATACACGTATGTCTAAGGGTGTTGCCTTTGGTGCTGACTCAGGTACTGTAGCAATTGCACTTGCAACGGGTGAATCTGCAATGCCAATTCCAGAGTCAGTGAAAGTAACCTTTAAAGGTCACATGAAAAAATACATGGATTTCCGTGATGTTGTTCATTCAACACAAGCGCAAATGCTTAAGCAATTTGGCGGTGAAAATGTATTCCAAGGTCGTGTAATCGAAGTACACATTGGTACGTTATTAGCTGACCAAGCATTTACGTTCACTGACTGGTCTGCAGAGATGAAAGCAAAAGCTTCAATCTGTATTTCTCAAGATGATACCTTGATTGCATCACTTGAATTAGCGAAAAGTCGCATCCAGATAATGATTGATAAGGGGATGGAAAATCCAGCTAAAACGCTTAGTGGGTTAATTGCTTTAGCTGATAAGCGTATTGACGAGGTTAAGTCAGGTACTACACCAGCGCTAACGCCGGATGCAAATGCTAAATACTATGCAGAAGTTATTGTTGATTTAGACCAAATTGACGAACCTATGATTGCGGATCCAGATGTAAATAATGAAGACGTGTCTAAGCGTTATACTCATGATGTTATTCGTCCTGTTTCATACTACAGCGATAAGCCTGTTGATTTAGGCTTTGTTGGTTCTTGTATGGTTCATAAAGGTGATATGCAAATCATCGCTCAAATGTTTCGTAACATGGAAGCGCAAGGTACTCAGATTGAATTTAAAGCACCATTAGTTGTCGCGCCACCAACATACAATATTGTTGATGAGCTTAAAGTTGAAGGCGACTGGGCAATTCTTGAGAAGTACTCTGGTTTTGAATTCGACGATGCTCATCCTAAAGCCTCTGCACGTACTAAGTATGAAAACATCTTATACCTAGAACGCCCAGGCTGTAATTTATGTATGGGTAACCAAGAAAAAGCTGAACCAGGTGATACGGTTATTGCTACTTCAACTCGTCTTTTCCAAGGCCGTGTTGTAGCAGATACAGCAGAGAAAAAAGGTGAATCTTTATTAGGTTCAACGCCTTTAGTGGTTCTTTCAACTATGCTTGGTCGTTTCCCTACAATGGAAGAGTATAAGTCTGCGGTAGAAGGTATCGATTTAACTCGTTTTGAACCACCGACTGAAGCACTAACGACACCAGCAGTAAGAATTGCAGATCCTAGCTAAGCTTTCTATTTAGGCTCTCTATTTTTAATAGTTAGATATAATTAAATAAAAGGATTACGTTGCTTGTTACAAGTAACGTAATCCTTTTTTATTTATCAATTAGTATAATGATTAAGTTGAGCTGTATTATCCCAGAAAGCGCCTTGATTGATGGTTAAGGATTGTTATTTGCCATTACTTGATGAGTTGTTTACTATCTGTTTATTCACATAATATAAAAATACGGATGTTATGACTAATATATCAATTGAAAAAAGCAAAGTTAATACCAATATATTTGAATTATTGCCTGGGCAGTTACTTGATGTCCAACTTGAGCAAATAGATGATGTACGCCTTAAGCTACCTTTAATAGGTTATGCTTTTGGTCAGTATATTATTTTAAAATTTCCCGTTGGTATCCGTACTCATGACTATACTGAGGCATTATCAGTAGGCAAGTCTGTGTTTATTCGCTATCACGCTCCCACTGATGGAAATACTGAAGTGCAAGGGGAGTGTTTTTCTTTTGACTCAAGAATAAAGTCAATCGCGCATTTGCCAGAAAAATGTATTGTTATAGAATACCCTCTTCATATATATAATCGACAATTACGACGTCATTCTCGCACTCAAGCCCATTTGCCAGCTAAATTAAAATTTATCGGTTCTGAATTATTGAGTTTATTACCAGAGTTTCAAGGTATTATTATTGATATATCGCCACGAGGTTGTGGCTTCTCTTTTAAAACATCAGAAAAGCTATCTAATCTAAAAAATCAAGAGCTAACTTTGTATGTTCAAAGCCCAATTGAAGGGGAGATAGCAATAACAGCTAGAGTTTGTAACCAAAGGTATGAAAATGGCAAAATGACGTTAGGTATTCAATTTACCGCTAATTCGACAAAAGTTGAACGCTTA
>JADGDH010000182.1 GCA_016745015.1 Colwellia sp. | reverse complement strand
CGTTTTTAAAGTGTTATTCATAAGAATACCTAACTAATTTTATGGCATAGCCCAAGCAAGAAATGAACCACAGTTTTCACACAGGCTGGACCTAAAGCGTGCGTTATTGGTTTAAAAAAAACTCAATATTCTGTTCAAAAGCGGGCATTAAAGAAGTTAGTTTTCTACCTCATTGTGTGGCCATAGCACCATATAATTAATATGCATTTTTGATGTTATTGTTTAGCCATATAACGAAAGAGTCATTGAAGCTAATGTATTGTGTTAATATTAGGATATTGTATACCATATAAAAAGTCACTTTAAGATGCTATTCATAGCCGTTCAATTTATCCTTTTCTATTTAATGTTGCTGATAGGTTTAAACCTCACTTTTAGTGACCTACTTAAAGTGAAAAAACAGCCGCTCCTTATTTTTGGTATCACGTTGAGCCAATTGATCATTTTACCATTTTTGGCTTATTTACTTGTTTTACTGTTCAAACCTGAGGAACATATTGCCGTAGGTCTAATGCTTGTTTCCATTTGCCCTAGCGGAGCATTATCAAATTTTTATACTCTACTTGCTAAAGCTGATACAGCACTTTCCTTAACATTAACGGCAGTTGGTAGCCTACTTTCCATTTTCATACTGCCAATAATTTTAATCGTCTTTTACTCTCACTTTATTACTAGTGAAAGTGCCTTATCAGGTATTGCAACTACGCAAGCAGTTTTATTAGGAGGAACATTATTAGCACCTGTACTTCTCGGCGTATGTTTACGGTGGAAGTTTGAAGTAAAAATAGTAAAATTATTGCCGCTCTTAGAGCGCTGTGGATTTATTGGCTTGTTATTTTTAATTGCTGCTATTTTGTTTAAAAATGCAGGGGGAATTGGCGAGCAATTACAATCGCTTGTCACGATATCAAGCATATTTACCCTACTAGCTATGGCGTCAGCTGCGTGCATATCTTGGTTAACATCACAAAAATCAAATAGTGCAATGACTATAATCTTTGAGTTTCCTGTTCGAAATTTAGCAATAGTATCAATCATTGCTTTAAACGTTTTCAATCGTCCCGATTATTTGCTCTTTGCAGCCTTATTTGTTGTTATTCAAACACCATTTATGTTGTTCTTAATACTATATAGTAGAAAGAACATTACCTATACGTAATAGTTTGTGACGGTAATTCCCCAAAAAGTTGACGATAGTCTGAAGCAAAGCGACCAAGTTCTAAAAAACCCCATTGTAATGCTGCTTCTGACACTAATAACGAGGTTTGATTTGTTAATAATGTTTCTCTTACTCCGTTTAACCTAATTATTTTAAGATACTTAATCGGAGTTATGCCCAAATACTCACGAAACCCATACTCTAGACTACGCTCACTTAGATCTGCCACAACACAAAGATCAGGAATTGAGGGTAAGTTTGACGCAAACGATTGAAGGTAGTCAATAACCCTGTACACTCCTTTTATTCTACGAGAATAATGGACTGGTTTATCATTCTTATGTAAGGAATGAGACAATGTTTTTAAAGCCATTTGGCTGGCCGAATTGGCAATAAATTGACAGGTTTTAGGTGATTTAAATAGATTTTCTGTATTGGAAATAAGTTTAAATAAATACTGAACTCCTGCTGTATATTGATTTAAAACCTGGGGGCTGGTCTTTGCCGATTTACTTGTTAACCATGAGGAGGGTAGTTCTCTTTGATGTAAGGATTGATGATGAAGATTTAACGAGTCATATTCGACAACTAAGCCAACGTACTCTAAGTGATTGTCTGAACAAATATCCCACTCTTCTCCTGTTGCCCGCAACAAAGTGTTTTCTTCTCTATCTCGCCCACAAAACCGGTATGAATTAGTGCTGGGTAACGGAGCCGCAAGTGGTAAAAACCGTTTGGGCGGTGCTGCATGTATACGGACTGCGCCAGAAAGTTGCTCTCGTATTAGCTGAATACTACCCAAGTTAGCTTCTTGGTAATGATTCTCACCCCCACCTTGTTTAATTTGGGTATAACTTCTACTTTTATTTGCTTGTAAGGCTGCTAACTCACTAAGATAGTTAGTTTTTATAGATCTCTTACTAAAACCAAATGGGTTTTGCGGAAATAACATATTGGGTTTTCTTAGGGTCTGATATGCTGATAATTGTAAATAGGGGTCTAATCTATCAATAAATGCACCGATAGCAAACTTTAACGTTTAAAAATGTTGGTACTTACTGAACATTGAACGTCCTTACTTTCACCATATTAAAGACTTGAGCCTCATATTTAAGCACTATAACGAGTGCTAATATAATTAAACTAAAGGACCTAGAAAATGAAGTTAAAACTTATCGTCCCTTCACTGGCATTCATCTTGAGTGCATGTTCATCAGAAGCACCCCTAGAGTCAAGCTCTGTTAAGGAGGAAAAGCGTCCTAACATCCTTATACTTCTAGCAGATGATATGGGGTACGGGGATATTGGTGTTTACGGGAGTGAGATACAAACACCTAATATTGATAGTCTTGCAAAAGGAGGTGTTCAATACACTAACTTCCATGTTGGCGCAGCATGCTCTCCAACACGTACCATGTTAATGACTGGTGTTGATAATCATCGAGCTGGTCTTGGTAATATGACCGAAATACAAGCAGATAACCAATTTGGAAAACCTGGTTATGAAGGATACTTAAATGATTCGGTTGTCTCTGTTGCAACCAGAATGAAAGATGGTGGCTACCATACTTACATGGTTGGTAAATGGCATTTAGGTCATTCTGACAAGACTATCCCTAATGCGAAAGGTTTTGAACGATCATTCGCCCTAATGGAAAGTGGAGCAGATAATTGGATTGAACAACCTTATGCACCTATGTATGAAGCCGTTCACTATTATGAAGATGATAAACAGGTAAGCCTACCTACAGAAAACTATTTTTCATCAAACTATTACACCGATAAAATGATGAACTATATAGACTCAAACAAAGATGATGGAAAACCATTTTTTGCTTATTTAACCTATCAAGCAGTTCATTATCCACATCAAGCACCTAAAGAATATATTGATAAATACAATGGTGTTTACGATAGTGGCTGGGAAAAACTAAGAGAAGCACGTTTAAATAAACAAAAAGACATGGGTATCGTTTCTAAAGATGTCATCCTGAATTTAGATAATGCAGCGACTTCAGAAGCTGATTGGAAAATGCCTGACTGGGATGCGTTATCCAGCGAAGAGAAAAAATTCAATGCTCGCAGAATGCAAACATATGCGGGAATGGTTGATAATATGGATCATAACATTGGTAGAATATTTGATTATTTAAAAGAAATTGGAGAGTTTGATAATACCCTCATCATTTTCCTATCTGATAATGGTGCCGATCCAAACCAGCTACCTTCTAAAGAAGGGTTTGGTACTTGGTATAAAGGTAAATATGATTATGTCTTTATGGATGATTACAAAGGTGATTACTCTAAAATGGGACAAAATGGTTCATTTGCAGATTATGGACCGGGTTGGGGAGCTTTAGCTAACACACCGGGTAGCTTCTACAAAACATTCTCTTCAGAAGGCGGTATTAGAGTGCCTTTTATTACTTGGTATCCTAAAGCGTTAGCAAAAGGAAAAATAACCAATGAATTTGCATTTGTTAAAGATATTGTTCCAACATTGCTTGAAGTTGCTGGTATAGAAAGTAGTGGCAGCACATACAATAAAAAAGAAGTGTACCCAATTACAGGCACAAGTATGTGGAGTTCATTAACAGGTAAAACAGCCTCTGTTCATTCAGCTGATGAGATGATTGGCTATGAATTAGCAGGCAGTAGTGCAATATTTCAAGGGAATTACAAATTAGTGATAAACCCTAAAACTAAAGGTTTAGGGGAATGGGAGTTATATGACATATCTTCTGATCCATCTGAAATGCACAATCTCGCTTCGAAAATGCCGGACCTTGTTGCTAAGTTGAAAGAGGGGTATAAGCAATACGAAATAGATAATGGAGTTGTGCCTGTACCAGCCGATTATGATGTATTAAAACAATTAGTTAAAAATGCAAAAAGTGGCCGATCACACTAATTAAAACATGCACTTTCATCTCTTGTTATATTTAATTTAACAATAACTTATCGATACGAAAACCACCTTAATTGGTGGTTTTTTCTAAGTGCTTTATAGTTTCTACCTCACTTTGGGGCGAAAGCGAGTTAGGTAGATTATTCTATTTCACGCCGGTAATGAATTAACGTCCTAGGTAGCTTTTAACTTTACCCCAATTACTGAACGCTTTTACTCCAAAGTATGAATTAACTCCTCCCAAATTAGCCATCTTTAAACGTCTCCTTTGAGTCTGCTTCTGACCGTATAAACGATACTCATCTAGCTCAGCCATCGGCCAGG
>JADGDH010000039.1 GCA_016745015.1 Colwellia sp. | reverse complement strand
AACCTTTAGTTATCTATGATAGTCAGCAAGAAAAAGCTGCTTCAGAATAAGTAAAGTTACTATTGAAATTTAAAGAGCCGTTAAGGCTCTTTTTTGTTTCTATGTTTTGTTGCTAAAACTTATTTTCTTGCTTGTAACTTCTTTATTGATCCCCATATACTTTTTAATCAGTAATTTACAAAACTTTCCAAAGAGACACACATGACCGAAGAATTATCTAGTGTAGTTGAAATCCCCGTTCTTGCTTTAAGAGATGTTGTTGTTTATCCACAAATGGTTATTCCTTTATTTGTAGGCCGAGAAAAATCTATCCGTTGTTTAGATCTTGCTATGGAAAATGATAAGCAAGTGTTTTTAGTGGCACAAAAGGATGCAGCTGTTGATGACCCTCAAGCGGAAGACGTTTATGAAACAGGCACAGTCGCAACTATCCTACAAATGCTAAAACTTCCTGATGGCACTGTAAAAGTATTGGTGGAAGGTGTACAGCGTGCTCGTGTTACTGGATTTATTGAAACACAAGAATATTTTAGCGCTAACATTGAATACTTAGCAGTTGAGAATGGCGCAGAAGATGATATTGACGTTTTAATTCGTTCAGCTATTTCTCAATTTGAAGGCTATGTAAAGCTGAATAAAAAAATTCCGCCTGAAGTGCTTACATCTGTTTCTGGTATTGATAATGCTGAACAGCTTGCGGATACAATGGCAGCTCATATGCCATTAAAGCTGGCTGACAAGCAAAAAGTATTAGAGATTATTGACATTATTAAACGCTTAGAGCATTTAATGGCATTAATGGAAGGTGAAATTGACTTACTACAAGTAGAGAAAAAAATTCGTACTCGCGTTAAGAAACAAATGGAAAAAAGTCAGCGGGAATATTATTTGAATGAGCAAATGAAGGCGATTCAAAAAGAGCTGAATGATGGTGATGAAACGCCTGATGAACTTGAGCAAATGGCTAAACGCATTGATGAAGCCCAAATGCCGGTTGAAGCAAAAGATAAGACCTCAGCTGAACTGCAAAAGCTGAAAATGATGTCACCTATGTCGGCAGAAGCAACGGTAGTACGTAGTTATATTGAATGCATGATTAACGTGCCATGGAAAAAACGTAGTAAGTTAAAGCGTAACCTAGCATTAGCACAAGAAGTATTAGACAAAGATCATTACGGCTTAGACAAAGTTAAAGAGCGCATTTTAGAATATTTAGCCGTGCAACAGCGTGTTAGTCAGCTTAAAGGGCCAATTCTTTGTTTAGTCGGTCCGCCAGGTGTTGGGAAAACTTCACTTGGACAATCTATTGCCAAGTCAACAGGTCGTAAATATATACGTATGGCGTTAGGTGGTGTACGTGATGAAGCCGAAATTAGAGGTCATCGTCGTACTTATATTGGTTCACTACCGGGTAAGTTAATTCAAAAAATGTCAAAGGTAGGTGTTAAAAATCCTTTGTTCTTATTGGATGAGATTGACAAAATGGCTTCTGATATGCGTGGCGATCCAGCTTCTGCATTATTGGAAGTTTTAGATCCTGAGCAAAACTCAACGTTCAATGATCATTACTTAGAAGTAGATTATGATTTGTCTGATGTTATGTTCGTTGCTACTTCGAATAGCATGGATATTC
The DNA here is from genome assembly GCA_016745015.1 of Colwellia sp. GTDB lineage: Bacteria > Pseudomonadota > Gammaproteobacteria > Enterobacterales > Alteromonadaceae > Colwellia. The sequence goes on along the minus strand of JADGDH010000039.1, from coordinate 20,572 downwards.
CAGGGCCACTACTAGATCGGATGGAAGTTATCCGCTTGTCAGGTTATACCGAAGATGAAAAATTAAATATTGCTCGTAGTCATTTACTTGATAAACAAATTCAGCGTAATGGTTTGAAACTCAAAGAAATTGAAATAGATGATAGTGCTATTGTTGGCATTATTCGTTATTACACTCGAGAAGCTGGTGTTCGAAATCTCGAGCGTGAAATTTCTAAGTTATGCCGTAAAGCAGTGAAAGCTATTTTATTAGATAATAAACTGACAAAAGTAGTGGTTAATCAAGATAATTTAGACGAATTTCTGGGTGTACAACGTTTTGACTATGGTAAAGCTGATGACGAAAACCGAGTAGGTTTGGTTACTGGTTTAGCATGGACACAAGTGGGTGGTGAGTTGCTAACTATAGAAACCGCCTCTGTGCCAGGTAAAGGTAAGCTAACTTACACTGGTTCTCTAGGTGATGTTATGCAAGAATCTATTCAGGCAGCAATGACTGTTGTGCGTAGTAGAACTGAAAAGTTACGGATTAACGAGGATTTTTATGAAAAGCGTGATATTCACGTGCATGTACCTGAAGGAGCAACACCAAAGGATGGACCAAGTGCTGGTATTGGTATGTGTACAGCGCTTGTTTCAAGCTTAACAGGAAACCCTGTTAAGGCTGATGTAGCGATGACAGGAGAAATTACTTTACGAGGCGAGGTGTTAGCTATTGGTGGTTTAAAGGAGAAACTGTTAGCTGCTCATCGTGGAGGCATAAAAACAGTTGTTATACCTCATGATAATGCGCGTGATCTGAAAGAAATACCTGAAAACGTTAAAGCTGATTTGGCTATTCACCCAGTAAAATGGATTGATGAAGTGCTTTCAATAGCCCTTGAGCATCCTGTAGAACAGTGGCAGGCAGAGTGATTTTTATTCGTGAAAAGTTTGTTTTTTGATACAAATTAGCAAAAAAAGCAAAAAATAGTAAAAAAATAGTAAAAAAGTGAAATAAAGGCTTTTTAAACGCTGAAACTATGTTAAGTTAACTACGCTTATGTCGCTAGACCCCTTGTTTAGTATGCCTAAGAAGGCTGTTGCCTAACAGGTGTAATTGATTAAGGGCTAGGCGTAATCGTTTTTTCTAAACTCGGCGTTTGATGTTCAAAAGAAATAAATTACATAATCATAATGTAAATATATTTTTGTAGGACGAACTTTTATTAATACTCTTATTAAAGAGAAATAAAAATAGCGTTGTAATAATAACAATTGAAGGGGTATACACTGTGAATAAATCTCAACTTATCGAGAAAATTTCTGAAGGCGCGGACATTTCAAAAGCTGCTGCGGGTCGTGCATTAGATTCATTTATTGGCGCTGTAACTGAAGAATTACAAAGTGGTGAGCAAGTTGCTTTAGTTGGTTTTGGTACTTTTTCTGTACGTGATCGTGCGGCACGTACTGGCCGTAATCCACAAACTGGTGCAACTATTCAAATTGCTGCTGCTAAAATCCCATCTTTTAAAGCGGGTAAAGCATTAAAAGATGCTTGTAATGGCTAATATTTAGTTGATTGCTATTAGCAATTTTCTTTTTATATTAGAAATGAATTTAAAGACCACCTGAAGGTGGTCTTTTGCTTTTAGCTTAATTAAAAACTATTTAATCAAATTAAACCAATCTTGCACTTCAAGCGATGGCCTGCATCTGCTAAGATCGCGAGCAACAAAAATTATAGTAAACTATTGGTATTACTTATCGGTTTAATAGAAGCTGGTTTTAAAGTTATACCTTAAATAAATGAGACAATAATGTTAGAAGATATTAGAGAAAGCTCGCAGGGCTTAACAGCCAAAATAATCCTTGGTCTTATTATATTAACCTTCGCAGTTGCTGGTATTGGTAGTTATACTAATTCTGTTGACACTTCAGTTGCAACGGTTAATGGCGAAAAAATTAGCGAACAAGAGTTTAATAAGGCTTATCAAGCTCAACGCAACCGTATGGCACAACAGTTTGGTGATATGTTCGATACATTGTCAAATGATAGCAACTATATGGCGAATTTCCGTCAGAGTGTTTTAGATAACTTAATTAATGAAAAGCTAATTGATCAAAGTGCGCAAAGTCTTTCAATACGTGTATCAGATAAACGTATTAAAGAAACTATTCGAGAGATGCCAGAGTTTCAGATTGATGGTGTTTTTGATAATAACCGTTATTTAGCTATTATTAACCAAGCTGGTTTTTATCAATCATCAAGTTTTCGTGATTATTTACGTGTAGAGATGGCTCGTCGTCAATTATCTCAAGCCTTAGTTGCTACAGAATTTAATTTACCTTATCAAGAAACGTTGCAACAAAATCTGCAGAATCAAACACGTAATATTCGTTTTGCTATTCTATCAGCAAAACAATTTGAAGCAGATATAGAAATTAACGAAGAAGAAATTAAAACGTATTATCAAGCTAACCAAGTACGTTTTGAGAACAAAGAAAAAGTAAAAGTGGATTTTATTCGTTTAAATGTTGAAGATATTGCTAAAGGAATTGAAGTTTCTGATGACGATGTTGCTGCATATTATCAAGAGAATATCGCTAGCTTTACTAAACCAGAACAACGTCGTGTTTCTCATGTTTTAATCGAATTTACTGAAGGTGATAACGAAAGTGAGGCAACAGCTAAAACACAAGCTGAGGCTATATTAGCTCGTCTTTCTCAAGGTGAAGATTTTGCAGCACTTGCTAAAGAATTATCAAGCGATACTTTTAGTGGAGAAAATGGTGGTGATTTAGAATACATAGAGCGTGGTGTGATGGAGCCAGCTTTTGATGATGCAGCTTTTGCATTAACTACTGTAGGTAATACAACAGAGCTTGTTAAAACGAGTTTTGGTTATCATGTAATTAAACTAACTGAACTTAAAGCGGCAGTAGTACAAAGTTTAGCGGAAGTTAAAAACGAATTGCACGTAAAAGTAAGTAATGAGCAAGCTCAAGAAAAGTTTTATACACAAACTCAAGAAATGGCTCGAATTAGTTTTGAATTTCCTGATAGTTTAGAAGATGCTGCTAATGAAGTTAATGCTAAAGTTGAAACTTCACCGTGGCTCTCTCATATTGGTAATGCAGCTCCTTTTGATAATACTAAAGTAATTGAAGCCGCTTTTTCAGATTTGATTTTACAAGATAATATGAATTCAGACGTTATTGAAGTAAGCGATACGGTCTCTTTAGTTTTGCGTTTGAATACCTATCAAGAAGCTAATGTGAAGCCAATTACTGAAGTAGAAGCACAAATAAAGACTATTTTAGTATTACAAAAGGCGACAGAAAAAGCACAAGAAACTATTGATGGATTGTTAATACAATTTAAATCAGGTAATGATATAACTGAGCAGTTAACTAAAAATTATGCCAGTTTTATAGTGAAAGAAAATGTAGCACGTTATAGTGCCGATTTAGATCAAAGTATTACTCGTGAAGCCTTTGTATTACCATATCCTGTAGAAGGAGCAGTTTCTGCATCAACTGTTGCATTAAGTAATGGTGATCTAGCTTTAGTTGAAGTACAAGCTGTAAATGTGAGTGATGCAGCAGCTAATCCACAACTTTCTCAACAACAAACTTCTCAATTAGCACAGTCTGCTTATAAAAGTTATGTTGACTCATTGAAAGTTGGCGCAAAAATTACGAGTAAGGCTGTAGTAGCACCTACAAGCTATTAAATAGAGAATAGCTAATAGCGAGTAATACGGCTCGCTATTTGTTAACTTTTTATATTTTTTTAGACTTTAACTGAAAATTTTGACTCATTAATAGCTTTTGAGTCACTTTGTGTTGAGGTTTGTTCATAACATCTAATGTCTTACCTGATTCAACCACCTTTCCCTGCGATAAAACCATGATATCATCACTGAAATGACGAATAATGCCTAAATTATGGGAAATTAGAATATACGCTAAGCCCATTTGTTGCTGTAGATCTAATAATAGATTAATCATTTGAGAGCGTAGCGAAGGATCAAGAGCAGCTAATGCTTCATCTAATATAATAACTTGTGGTTGTAATATTATCGCTCTAGCGAGTGATATACGCTGCTTTTGTCCACCAGAAAACATATGCGGATAGAAGTTCATATGATCGCCAAGTAGTCCTACTTTTTGTAATGTGGTGCGAATCAGCTCTTTGCGCTTTTTTTCATTAAAAGGTGTGTTGAGTTTGAGTGGTTCATCTAATAATTGCAAAATAGTTAAACTAGGATTAAGGGTTGTTCCTGAATCTTGAAATATCATGCGAATATGCTGACATCGCTGTTTGTAGCTACCATCACGTAACACTTGTCCATTTAAATGAATATTACCGCTACTAGCTGGTTCTGCACCAACTAATAGTTTAGCAAGGGTTGACTTTCCTGAGCCAGTTTCACCAATAATGGCTAAAGTTTTATGGGCTTGGATGCTAAAGGAAATAGGCTCTAACACTGTGGTTATTTGTTTTTGTAGCCAAAAACCTTTTTGTTGATAAGACTTACTTAACTCTTCTACTCTGAGTAACTCAGCCATACTAACAAACTCCTTTTACGGCTTTGGGTTGAATTTTTATTGGCGTCAAAGGAAAATGACAACTTACTTTATGACCATGAAAGTTAGTTACAGAAGGTGCTTTTACACAAGCTTGTTGTGCTCTTGGGCAGCGTGGACCTAATCGACAACCTATAGGTAAGTGTTGTAAAATGGGGATACTACCAGGTAGAGTCATCAGTCTTGATTTAGCAGGTAGGTGAAAATTTGCGCTTGGACTACTATTAACTAGTGCTCTTGTATAAGGGTGTAATGACTTTCTGAATATTTGCTCTGTAGTGCCTGCTTCTACAAATTGTCCGCTATACATTACTGTAATCGTATGAGTCCAATGAGTTATGTTTTCTAAATCGTGGCTGATCAACAATATCGACATACTTTTCAGTTGATTTAAACTTGATAGTAGCCTAAAAATTTGACCTTGATTGGTATTTTCCATCGCTGCAGTTGGTTCATCTGCAATGAGCAATATTGGTCTTCTAGCTAAGGCTATCGCTATCATGACTCGTTGGCACAATGCTTCAGTTAGTTGATGAGGGTAACTATTCAGACAAGCACTGTGGCTTTTAATCCCTACTTTATGTAATAGTTTAATGGCGGCGGAGTGACGTTGTTTTTGTTTTTGCCAAAAAAATCCAGTGAGTGAGCTGGCATCAATGGCTTCTGCGAGTTGGTCTCCAATAGTAGTTGTAGGATCCAAGCAAGCCATTGGTTCTTGAAAAATCATTGCAATATCACGTGATAACAATGCCTTTCGTTCTTCAATAGATAAACGTAATAGATCAATGCCTCGCCAATGAAACCTATCAGCATGTACATGCCATTTATCGTTTAATACACCAACAATTGCTTGGGCTAATAACGATTTTCCTGATCCTGATTCACCAACTAAACCTCGAACTTCACCTTCCTTCATTGATAAACTAACTTTATCAACAGCTAAAATATTTTGATTATCACCAATTAACTCAATAGATAAATTTCTGATATCGAGTAAATTCATTACCTTTCCTTACGTAGCTTGAGTGCATGGCGAATACCTTCACCAACAAGGTTTGTGGCAACGACAGCAAATAAAATAGCTAACCCTGGTAAATATACTGTCCATGGCGCGATGTAGAAAAGATCTAAACCATTGGCTAGTGTTGCCCCCCATTCAGGAAGTGGGATTTGAGCACCTAACCCTAAGAAGCCTAAAGTAGCAATATCTAAAATAGCCGCAGATTGTGCTAAAGTTGCTTGACTCATAATTCTATCTACAATATTTGGGAAGATAGAGTAATGTAAAACTCTAAATGGGCTTGCCCCGTCAAGTCGAGAAGCAAGTACATAATCTTTACGCGACTCTTCTTTTACTGCGTAGCGTGTAATGTGTATAAACTGCGGAATAAGCACCATAACTACGGCCCATACGGTATTGCTAATGCCGGGACCTAAAATAGCAACAATAATAATAGCGAGTAATAAAGAAGGAATAGAAAGGATTACATCAAGGGAATGATTAAGGATACTTGATTTTAACCCCGAGGTTAATGCGGATATTGACCCAATAAGCACGCCGATAACAAGTGAAATAATAACGACTATAAAGCTCAGACCAAATGTTAATGAAGTTCCATACATTAAGCGAGAAAGCATATCTCGTCCTAACTCATCCGTACCAAGTAAATGGCTCACATTACCATCTAGATGCCATGCAGGAGGTAAAAGCAACATATCTAACTGACCTTCAATAGGTGAGTAGGGTGCTAATATAGGGCCGAAAATAGCAAGGGTAATTAAGAATATAAAACAACTAAAACCAAGCATAGCAACAGGTGTTTTACGAAAAATTTGCCATAGTTGCATGAACGGAGAAGGAAAAATTTCTTCTAAATATATTTTATCACGAGCCATATTTACTACCTCGGGCTAGTGGGTTTAATGCGGCATAAATAAAATCGGTTAAAATGTGCACGATAAAAATGAAGCACGACAAGACTAATAAACCACTTTGAATTGCGGTATAGTCTCGTTGATAGATACTTTCAATTAGCCAACGACCTATGCCGGGCCAGCTAAAAATAACTTCTGTCACCATAGCAATAGTCACTAAGTTGGCGAATTGCAAACCAACATGGCGAATAATTTTAATTAAAGAATTTCTAATGGCATGACGAAAAATAATTTGTTGAAATGTTAATCCCTTAGCGCTGGCAGCTCTAATATAATTTGTTCCTAATACTTCAATCATAGACGTTCGTGCTAGACGAATAAATATGGTTGCAGGAGCAACAGCAATTACACATGCAGGTAATATTATATGTAAAGTAGCATCGCTAAAAGCTTGCCATTTATAAGGACTGTCACTAAGCAAAATATCAATGAATTGAATACCTGTAATAAGCTTTATTTCAAATAATAAGCTTATTTGTCCTGCAGAGGGAAGCCAACCTAAGTTTATTGAAAATATTAAAATAGCTAATAACCCAAGCCAAAAGACAGGTATTGAATACCCCACCATTGATACGGATAAAATTATATTATCTGCTGGTTTGTTATGTTTTATTGCGGCGATAAATCCAAGCGGTATACCAAAAAACATAGCAATGAATAAAGCAACTAAGCTGAGCTCAATAGTTGCGGGTAATAAATTGAGGATTTCAGTACTTATTTCAGACTGACTTGCCATTGATATGCCTAACTCACCCTGTATTATATGTTTTAAGTAAGCAATATATTGCCAAAAAATATTGTCATCAGTTTGATAGGCTTTTTGTATTTCTATCAGTTGGCTAGGAGTTGCATTAATGGCTCCTGAAATATTGATAATTGAATCGCCAGGAAATAAAAAACTTAAACTAAATGATAATAATGTTAACGCTAGCATAGTGAAAATAAATAAATTTAGCCGCCGTAAGGTAAAAATTAACATAATTAATTGTTACCTATATTTGTTGAGTTACCACTATTGTCAGTTTTTGTTTTTATGTTCTTTTTGAGTGAAGTACTTTTAGTTACATGATAAAAACTAATACCACCAAATGCTGCTAGTATATTGCCTACTACTCTGTTATCGCGTGCTTGGTAGCGCTTTGAATGAGCGATAGGGATCAAAGGAAGTTCTTGTGCTAGTATATTCATTGCTTGAGCATAGTATTTTTTTCTTAAACTAGTATTAGTGGTTTGTAATGCCTGTTGAATAATATCATCATATGCTTGATTACACCAAAATGTGGTATTGCTGCCAGTATGCGTTGCAGAGCAACTTAGCATTGGTGAAAAGAAGTTATCAGGGTCGGGGTTATCTGCCGACCAACCTAATAAGAAGCTTTGGTGTTCACCAAGTTTTAACCGGTTTAAAAAAGTACTCCATTCATAACTCACAATGTTAACTTCAATACCAATAGCATTTAAATCAGCCTGAATAAGCTTAGCCATGGTTATTGCATTGGGATTATAGGGCCTTTGTACTGGCATTGCCCATAAATCCATGGTAAAACCTTGGGATAATCCAGCGACTTCAAGTAAATTTTTTGCCAATATGGGGTTATATTCTTGCTCTGGAATACTGTCATCAAATGCCCAGGAAGTATTAGGCAATATTGAATTTGCTAGTTCAGCCTTCCCCTGATAAACCATCTCAAGCAATACTTTTTTATTAATGGCATAACTTATCGCTTGCCTTACTAATTTATTATCAAAAGGAGGTTTTTTAACATTGAAACCCAAATAACCTACATTTAACGCAGTGACAGCCTCTAGTGTTAAACTATTGTGTTGTTCAATTTTTCTATGCGCTATTGGGTAGGCTGTAACATCACATTCTTTTGCTAGTAGTTTAGTCAGTCTACCTGTGTTACTTGGTGTAATATCAAAAACCAATTGTTCAATTTTAGCTGGCTCACGCCAATATTGTTCGTGGCGATAAAAGCGAATGAAAGAACCAACACGATATTCTTTTAATTTGAAAGGCCCTGTCCCTATAGGATGAGTGTCAATATTTGCTTTACTATTTTTTTTTGTGAGTTGATCGGCATATTCAGCAGACAATATAACGGAGAAGTCGGTTGCCAAGTTAGCAAGAAAAGAACTATCAGCATGAGATAAATGAAAGCGTATTGTGTAATTGTTTATTTTTTCTATTTTTTCAACCAACTCGCCTAAATTTATATTTTGAAAAAAAGGATAACTTCCACCCGATACTAAATGAAATGGATGTTCGATGTTTAAAATACGGTTAAAGCTAAAAATTACATCATCAGCATTTAAAAATCTACTGGGTGTAAAATAATCGGTATGATGAAAAGGCACATCTTTACGTAAATAAAATGTGATGTTTTTTCCATCGTGCGTTATATGCCAAGACTTTGCTATTGCAGGGGTCAGTGTGTTTTCTTTGCCTTGATAAGTTATTAACCTATCGTATAGTTGATTTGATGTAGCATCAATTGTTGTACCAGACGTTATTAATTGTGGATTAAAGGTTTCTGGTGAGCCTTCGGCACAATAAATAACACTATGTTCACTCAACGAGACAATACTTTCATCATTACATCCCAGTAATGATATTAAGCTTAAAAAAAATATAAAAACAAGCCTAATATTATTCATCAGAATCGTTACCCTCAAGTAAATTATATTTTTTTAAATAACCCCTTAACTGGTGATAAGTTAACTCAAGTGCTTGTGCTGTTTTCTTTTGATTGTATTGGCAGTGCGCTAGCGCTGATTTTATTAGATCTATTTCATAGTTTTGTGATAAAGACTTTAATGATTGGGGGAAGCCTTTATTGATTAATGCGGGTGACATAGTGTTAGTTGATAACTCTGTTTCAATACTGTTAATATTTTGCTCACTCTGTTTAGTTGAGTCTGAAGTAAATTCAGCAGTCACTTCACTTTGTGAAGCAGATAATCTGTCGTGAGTCTTTATACGTTGATTTGGTCTAAATGGTGATTCAAAAGGATCAATAATTAAATCATGTACTGGTAAGTGAGGGTTATTACAACGATAAACACTTCGTTCAATTACATTTTTCAACTCACGAATATTGCCAGGCCAAGCATATTCAAGCATTGATCGTTTAGCTTTTTCAGTAAAACCACTAAAAAGCTCAAACCCTAATTCACGCGCCATATTAATAGCAAAATGCTCTGCTAACATTAATATATCATCAAGACGTTCTCTTAATGGCGGTAAAGTAACAACATCAAATGCTAAACGGTCAAGTAAATCAGCTCTAAATTGTCCTGATGCAGCTAACGTGGGTAAATCTTCATTAGTTGCGGCTATCAGGCGAACATCAGTCGTTATAGTACGAGAGCCACCAACGCGTTCAAATTCGCCATATTCTACAACTCGTAATAGTTTTTCTTGTATTAATCCAGAAGTATTGGCAATTTCATCTAAAAATAGTGTGCCATTATCAGCTCGCTCAAACCTTCCTTCATGTCGCTTATTTGCGCCAGTGAAAGCGCCAGAATCATAACCAAAAAGCTCTGTTTCAAGAAGATTTTCATTTAATGCAGCACAGTTAAGCTTTAAATAGTTTTGTTCCCAGCGTTTTGATAAATAGTGTAAACGAGCTGCGACTAACTCTTTACCTGTACCACGCTCACCAATAATTAAGACTGGCTTACTTAGCGGTGCAATTTGAGATACTTGCTCTAAGACTTCTAAAAAACTGTTTGATTGTCCAAGAAGGTTATCTTGCTTGTTAAAGCGCGCCATGGCTTGACCCATCTTTTGGTTTATTTCACTAACAAATAGTTTATTTCATTAATCAACTAGATAACAGTACTTTTTAATTATTTAATAAAACGTTTTAAAACATAGGGTTATGTTGTATGATCATGTTGGCGTAAAATATGAATAGTATTAGTTGTAAATTTAAATCCAAATTTATACTCGATTTCATTAAGTTCAAGCAAAAATACTTTGTTTAAGTGTAAATGAAAGGGTTAATTTGAAAGCGTTAGTTAAAGAAGAGAGGAAGTTGTTATGGGTATTTTTTCAAGGTTTTCCGATATTATCAATTCAAATATCAATAATTTATTAGATAAAGCCGAAGATCCAGCCAAGATGGTAAGGTTAATTATTCAAGAAATGGAAGATACCTTAGTAGAGGTTCGCTCTAGTTCAGCTAAAACTTTAGCAGATAAAAAAGAATTAACCCGTCAAGTAACACGGTTTGAAAATGAAGTGCAGCAATGGCAAGAAAAAGCTGAGCTAGCGTTAAGTAAAGATCGAGATGATTTAGCAAGGGGCGCTTTATTAGAGAAGAAAAAGTGCACTGAAAGCTCTCAAGCTTTAATTGAAGAGCTAGTAAATGTTGACGAACATATTACTAAACTGCAAGATGAAATATCACAGTTACAAGAAAAACTGGCTGATGCTAAAACCCGCCAAAAAGCTATTATAATGCGTGAAAAAACAGTTAGTGCTCGTTTAAAAGTAAAACAAAATATTAATGACAATAAAGTAAATGATGCTTTAAGCCGCTTTGATCGTTATGAAAGTAAAATTGATGGTATTGAAGCGCAAGTAGAGTCATATGATTTGGGCAGTAAGTCTTTAGCAGATGAAATTTCTGAACTTGAGTCAAATGAGAAAGTTGATGATGAATTAGCGTCATTAAAAGCTAAAATGAAAAAGAAATGATATTAACTATATTAGTTATGAATTCATTGTCATTGAATTAGGAGAAGTATCGTGGAAGAGATCATCATGGCACCTGTCATTATTTTTATGGTTATAGTTGCGCCTATTTGGCTAATATTACATTACCGTAGCAAAGGGCAAGTTAGTCAAGGGTTGAGTGAAGAAGAGTATATTCAGTTATCTGATTTATCAGAAATGGCAGATAAAATGGCTGATCGCATTAAAACGCTTGAGGCGATCTTAGATGTAGAGACTCCTGATTGGAGAAGTAAATTATGAAAACCAGACGAGGTGAGTTATACCGAAACCCAGCGCGAGGAAAAATAGCAGGTGTTTGTGCTGGTATTGCAGACTACTTTGGTTGGGAAACTTGGTTAGTACGGATATTAGTTGTTTCAGGTGTGTTATTTGGTATGCCATTTTTAATTTTAGGTTATATTGCAGCTTGGTTTATTCTTGATAAAAACCCTAAAGCACAAGCAAAAGTAGCAAGTGCTAAACTTCATCGAGCAGAAGCCTCAAGTAATTATAAAAAAGATAATACTCAAGCAGAACGAGATTGTGAATATGAGCCAGACAGTGAGTCAATTAAAGTGAAAGCGAGAGTTTGGCAGTCAGGAGAGCCGCCTAAACAGGCTTTTCACGATATTCGCAAGAAGTTTGGCTCTCTAGAGAAGCAGTTACAAAGTATTGAGCAATATGTAACGTCTTCTGAATTTACAGTTGCTAGAGAGATTAATAAGCTTTAACTTAATTGACGATTAACTCTGCTCATTTAACTCAAATGCGTTGCGTTTGCTAAACCAAGAAAAGGCAGCGGGTACAAATAAGAAAGATAGTAACGTTGTTAATACTGTGCCGCCAGCTATTGCAATAGCAAAAGGCGGCCAAAATCCTCCACCTGCTAAAATCAATGGTAAAAAGCCACCAACAGTTGTTATTGTGGTTGATGTAATATGCCGAGTACAGCTTTGTACGCCTTTAATAATAGCACTTGAATCTCCTTGAACCGCTAGCGCATCACCTTTTAATTCAGCAATAATAACGATAGCTGCATTGATGGCTAAGCCCATTAATCCTAGCAAAGCAATGATAACGGTAAAACCAAAAGGGTAGTCGAAAAGATAAACAGTTAATAAACCTAAGCCTACCGATTGCAGGGCACTAAAGAAAATAATACCACCTAGTCTAAATGAATTGAATGAAAGTACTACGACTGTAATAAGTAACGTGAATATAACTCCAACACTTGCAAGAAGCTTTCCAACAGCGCTATTTCGTTTAGAAGACTCACCACCAATTTCTATGTGATACCCTGAAGGGAGTTGATAATTTTCAGCGGCTATATTCGCTTTAATTCTTGTTAAAACTTCGCTAGGTAATACACCAGAGCGAATGTAACCTTCAATAGTATTAATTCGTGAGCCATCCCTGTGTGAAATAGCACCACGGCTCGGTTTTAGCGAAAAATCGGCTATTGCAGTTAACGGTATAGGCTGATTACTCGCCATTGAATTGTTCATTAAACCATCTGTTGAAGTATTTGTAGAGTTACGACTTAATAAATTAATATTTGCTAAATCTGTCATTTTAGCGCGATCTTCATTTGCAAGGCGCACTCGAACAGGAATTGATTCAGTGGCCTCTATAATAGAGCCACTAACTTCACCACTTAAACTTCCTCGTAACTGTTGAGCAATATCTACAAGTGATAACCCAAGTAACGCAGCCGTTTCTTCATCAGCTTTAACCCAAACTTTTGGGGTGCCAGGTTGTAGTGATGCTCGGGTATGAATAATATCGGTTGTTTGCGACATAATTCTTCTAAGATCATCGCCAATCACTTTTAAAGTATCTAGGTTAGGGCCGAATACCCGTAATTCTACTGGCGCATTAAAAGGAGGTCCTTGCTCTAATTTTCGCACTAAAATTTGTGCTTCTGGTATTAATTTATCTAATGATAATTGTAATTGAGGAATTAAAGTATTTGCGGCTTTAAAATTTGTTGTGGTCACCATTGCCTGACCATAGTTTTGTAAACCATCTTTAGTCGGTACTAAATTGTAATAAAAAGAGGGGGCATTTTTACCAATAAACCAACGAACTTTTTCTATCCCCTGTTGTTGATAAAGATAATCGCTTATTTGTTGACTTATTCTTTGTGTATTAATAATGCTGCTTTGTGATGGCATAAATAGTTCAATTTGAAACATATCGCGATCTGAGGGTGGAAAAAACTGTTCGCTTAACTGCTTAGCTAATACAAAGCCAAGCAAAGGAAGACAAAAGACTAAAATGATAGTTGTTTTTTTATAAGAAAGTGCCCAATGCAGTGCTTTTTCAAATAAGTTATTTAGCTTAGGTAAGTGAATGCCACTTTGGTACCATTTGCTATTAGTTATTTGTTTAGACGTTTTTTCTCTAGGAGTAACATCTTCAGAAGAAGTTACATTTGAAAGAGCATTATTAGCAGCTGCACCTTTAGGAATGAAACGCCCAGCTAAACCAGCAACAATGGTGTGAGAAATAACATAAGAGCCAATTAATGAAAAAATCACACTATATGCTATACCACTTACAAATTCACCCGCTGAGCCAGGCATTAAAATAAGCGGCATAAAGGCCAAAATAGTTGTGATAGTTGACCCAAGCAACGGTAACCATAAATGTTTAATCGCATAGCCAACACTATCAAGGCGTCCCAGTCCTTCTTGGCGTTTAGTTTGAATAGTATCAGTCATAACAATTGCGTTATCGACCATTATTCCTAATGCGACAACTAAACCTGTTACTGACATTTGATGGATTGGAATACCATATAAATTCATAACAGAAAGAGTAAATAGCACAGTTAAAGGTAAAGAGATGGAGACAATAAAAGCACTGCGCCAGCCAAGAGTCACTAATAAAACAATTGAGATGAGAACAAAACCTAAGACAATATTTTCTATTAAATCACCCAATCGTTTTTCTGTATAAATATTTTGATCAAATAGCACCTCAAGTTTAATGTTTTGTGGCAATTGTTTAGCATATATTGCCAACTCAGCCTGTATATTGGCGCTCCATTTATCAATGCGTAAATTTGGTAACATACGCGCAGCAACCACTAAAGCTGGCTTGTCATTAACAGTGGCTATTTCTTGGGCAGGCCAAGCTAAGGTCTTCTGAATTTTTGCTATATCGCCTAGTTTAAGTACAGCGCCAGTGCTATTTTCTCTAACGGGAATACTCTCAATACGAGCAACGGTGTCAAAAGCTCCAATAAGCTCAACTTGCATTTGGTTTTGTTGATTCACTAATTGCCCAGCAGAAACTTTTGCATCAGACTGTTGTATTTTCTGTGCTATTAGTTGACTAGAAAGATTTAACTTACTACTTAAGTTTTGATCTATTTCAACTAAAACTTCCTCTTGTCCTTGACCAAAAATTCGAACTAAATCGGTGCCTGATATAATACGCAAACGATTTTGAAGGTCGTTTGCATAACGCCCTAAGCTAGCAATATCTACTGGACTATCACCTTGCCAATTTAAAGCAATAAGTTGGGTGAAAGCGTAAGTTCTATCATCTTCTAAGATAGGGGATAAAGTATTAGGAGGAAACTGTGGTGAAACATCATTAATTAAATCTCTGACTCTTGACCAAATTGGTAGAGGGTCAGTCACTTCATCAATTAACTCAAGTTTAACTGAAGAAATACCAGGACGCGATACTGATGTAATATGCTTTATTTCAGATAATTTACGAAGTTCTTGTTCAATTTTTTCTGTAATTAATACTTCAACTCTTTCAGCGCTAGCACCGGGCAAGAGCGTTAACACACTTGCATATCGGTTTATCATGCGAGGATCTTCCATCCTAGGCATCGTTGATAATGCGCTAAGGCCAGAAACAATCAATAAAATAATGGTCAAGGACATGAGTCGACCATTTTTAACGAATGAGCGAATCATTAGTGGCTACCTTCCGTGTTGGCTAATATTTTTGTTGATGTAGTAATTATTTGGCCTGCAACATAGCGGTGCACTCCTTGGGCAATAATTTGAAATTCTTTCGAAGCTAAGCCATTTACATAAACTGAATGTTCATTGGTATAAAGTACATTTACCGTTGCTGCTTGTAACTGATAATTGTTTATAGAATCTGTTAATTTAGAAGCAATAAATATTTGCCATTGACCACGAACACCGTCTGTTATGGCATTGGTTGGAATCCAAAAACCAGATTTATTGATTTTTTTATCTATAATGATCCTCACAAGTTGTCCGTTAAAGCTTTTGTCATTATCTAATTTTTCAAGCATTTTTAGCCTTAATTGTACTGTTCTATTAACAGGATCAATTTGATGGCCTATTGAAATAAGTTTTGCTTGTTTATTTTGTTCGTCTACTTTTATTTGTATTATTTGCCCTAAAACTAATGAACTTGCTACTGTACTTGGAATACCTACATTAATTTCGTTATTAGCACTTTCTATAATGCGGAAACCTGTTTTACTTGACGTTATTATTTCTCCGTTTGAGATGAAGCGTTTGGTGACAACACCATCGAATGGAGCAACTAATGCTGACTTGTCTCGTTGATATTGTATTGTTTTAATTCGAGCATTGAGAGCCATGATTTTAGCGTTAAGAATCTTATTTTCAGCATCTAACTCATCAAGGCGTTGTTTAGAGCTATAACCATCACTAATAAGTGTTTTAATACGATTTAGATTCGCTTTGTTTAATGATGATTGTGCTTGGAATTGTGTTATTTGTGCTTGTAATTCAGACGTTTTGTAGTTTAGTAGCTGAGTGTCTTGTTGGGCTAGTAACTGACCTTTTTTTACTCTATCACCATTATCTACAAATATTTCAATGATTTTACCTGCGTATTCAAAACTTAAATTAGTATGTTGTTTTGCGGTTACTTGACCCAGATAATTTCGTTCTACGGTATAGCTTTGTTCTGGAGAAATAGTCAGTAGGGAGGCGCTTTGATGGTAGTTGTTGGCGTTTTTTTGTTCAGCTGGTTTTTCTGAGCATGCTGAAATAGTTAACAGTGCTAGTAATAAGTAAGTTGGTTGCTTAATACGTAAAGACGTTAATTGAGAAAGTGAATGCTTTAAATGTGAGATCATTTTATTGTGCCTAACTTTTGATAGTTCTGAATAAGAGCTGCGATAACAAATTTGTACAAGTTAATATAAAATCAAACTAGACTGTATAGTCTATTTAAGGTAAGTTTAAATAAAATAGACTGGACTGTCTAGTTTATTTTGATAAAATGAAACTGTAAGTTAAGTCTAAGTTAAATATAAATTTAAGTAATGAAATATAATGGTTAAACAACGTAGTAAAAATGAAGCTAAACGACAGCAAATACTTGATGCAGCAATTGAGTTGTTCATAGAACAAGGTTTTTCCGCGACAAGCATGGACTTGATTGCAAAGAATGCAGATGTTTCGAAACAGACGGTTTATAGTCATTTTGGCAATAAAGATGATTTATTTTCAGCATCTGTTGAGTGTAAGTGTGAATCTTTGCAGATAATCGATTTATCTCTTCATGATTTATCCGACCCTCACGTTATTTTATTAAAATTAGCAAAAAACTTTACCGATTTTTTAACATCAAAAGAAGCCTGTGCGGTACATAAAATATGTGTTTTTGAGTCAACTACTTATCCTCAAGTGTCTGATATTTTTTATCAAGCAGGCCCATTAAGAATTACTAATGAGGTTACGCTATTGATGGAAAGCTTGCATCAACAAAAAATTCTTACTATTGAAAACCCCAGATATGCTGCGGTGCAGTTTTTAAATATAATGAAAGGTGAGCTTTGGATGCAAATGGAATTTAATATAAAAGAGCGCATATCACCTGAAGAAGTGGATAAATATTTACGTGATAGTGTTGATTTTTTCATTCGAGGTTATGATACTTTAAGTAGCGAGAAGAGAGTTTAATATAGGCATAAAGGGGCTATAAATATCTTAATTAAGCCATTTTCTGCGCGGTATCTAACATTCTATTGGCAAAGCCCCATTCATTATCACACCACACTAACATTTTCACTAAACGTTTATGACTAACACGCGTTTGATTACCGTCAACAATACATGAGTGGGGATCGTGATTAAAATCAGCTGACACTAATGGCTCTTCTGTATAAGCGAGTATATTTTGTAAACCGTGTTCATTTAGCGGTTTTTCTTGTGCACTTTTGATTATTTTATTAATTTCATCAATGCTAACGTCTTCATTGACCGTAATACTTAAATCCATTGCGGTAACATTAAGAGTAGGTACACGCACCGCTATCGCTTCAAATCTACCTTTAAATTTAGGTAGAATTCGTTCTATACCAATAGCTAATTTAGTGTCAACGGGAATAATAGACTGGCTAGCAGCGCGGCTACGTCGAAGGTCTGGATGATAGGCATCAATAACCTGTTGATCATGCATAGAGGAATGAATAGTTGTAATAGTACCGCTTTCAATACCAAAAGCATCATCAAGTACTTTAATTACTGGCACTATACAATTTGTTGTGCATGAGCCATTTGAAACTATACGATCATCACTATGTAGCTGATTGTGGTTTATGCCATAAATAATAGTAGCATCAATATCTTGTGTGCAAGGATGTGAAAACAATACCTTTTTAGCGCCTTGGTTTATATGTGCTAAACCATCTTTTTTGCTACCAAACTTTCCTGTGCAGTCTAGTACTATATCGACGTTATGCTTTTGCCATGGAAGTTGCTTAATGGTTTCAAGGTGATATAAGGCTATTTCATCTTCAATATTTTCATATTGTGAAATATTACTATTAGAAATGAATAACTTTTCGTTTTCTTGTTTTACGTTGAAGGAAAAACGACCATGGGTTGAATCATATTTTAATAAATGAGCAATCCCCGTTGCAGGCGCTAAGTCGTTAATAGCAACAATTTTGAAAATATCTGTTTTGCCGCTTTCATAAAGCGTTCGAACAATACTTCGACCAATACGGCCAAAACCGTTAATAGCAATGTTTATCATAGGACTTCAGAAGCGAATCGAACCGCATTTTTTAGGTAGGTTTATGTAGATGAAGGTGGACATTATTGTTTGTCCACCTTTTTACTGTAATCTATTATAAACACTTGTTTACTGATTACTTATCATTAAAAAAGCGAATTTACAGTCTTAATAACATTGTTAACAGTAAAACCAAAGTGTTCAAGTAATATATTACCAGGAGCTGATTCTCCAAAGGTTGTCATACCGACTACGGCACCATTTAAACCGACATATTTAGACCAATAATCAACATGTGCGGCTTCAATAGCAACACGCTTAATAACACTTGCAGGTAATACTGATTCTTTATAATCATTGGTTTGAGCATCAAATACGTTAGTAGATGGCATAGACACTACACGAATTTTCTTACCTTGCTCGGTTAATGATTTTGCTGAATCAACCGCTAGCGCAACTTCAGAGCCAGTAGCAATCAAGATTACGTCAGGAGTACCATCACAATTTTGTAAAATGTAACCGCCTTTAGCAATATCATTTACTTGTGCTTGGCTACGCAGCATAGCGGGTAAGCCTTGGCGAGAGAAAATTAATGCTGAAGGAGATTTTTGCTGTTGTACAGCCGCTTTCCAAGCAACAGCAGATTCTGTAGCATCGCATGGGCGCCATGTGGTTAAATTTGGCGTAGTACGTAAGTTAGTTAACTGTTCAATAGGCTGATGAGTTGGGCCATCTTCACCTTGACCAATTGAATCATGGGTATAAACAAAAATATTTTGAATACCCATTAGTGCAGACATACGTACCGCATTACGAGCATATTCCATAAACATCATGAAAGTAGCGCCATAGTTGATAAAGCCGCCATGTAATGAAATGCCATTCATGATACCGCTCATACCAAACTCACGTACACCGTAAAAAATATAGTTACCTGCAGGATCAGTTTCAATACCTTTTGAGCCAGACCATAATGTTAAATTAGAGCCTGCTAAATCAGCAGAGCCACCTAGCATTTCAGGTAATACTGGGCCGAATGCTTCAATAGCATTTTGCGATGCTTTACGTGAAGCAATATTTTCGCCATTTTCATGACACTCTTGAATGAAGGCATTAGCTTTTTCTTCAAAGTCTTGTGGTAATTCGCCTTTGATAACGCGACGTTCAAACTCACCTGCTAGCTCAGGGTAAGCAGATTGATAGGCAGCAAACTTTTCATTCCAGCTAACTTGGCTAACAGTACCTTTTTCTTTTTGATCCCATTGAGTATAAACATCGGCAGGAATTTCAAATGGGGCATGTGGCCAGTTTAAAAATTCACGCGTTGCTGCTACTTCATCATCACCTAAAGGAGCACCGTGACAATTATGTGTGCCTGATTTATTTGGAGAACCAAAACCAATGATAGTTTTACAACAAATCATGCTAGGCTTATCGGTTACTGATTTTGCTTGTGCAATGGCAGCGGCAATTGCTTCGCTGTCATGACCATCAACACTAATTACATGCCAACCATATGCTTCAAAACGTTGTGGTGTATTATCAGTGAACCAACCTTCAACATGACCATCAATAGAGATGCCGTTGTCATCCCAAAAAGTGATTAATTTACCTAAACCTAACGTGCCAGCTAATGAACAAGCTTCATGAGAGATGCCTTCCATTAAGCAGCCATCGCCTAAGAAACAATAAGTAAAGTGATCAACAATATCGTGACCTTCACGGTTGAACTGTGCGGCTAGTGTTTTTTCAGCAATAGCCATACCTACTGCATTTGAAACACCAGCACCTAACGGGCCAGTCGTTGTTTCAACACCAGGTGTATAACCATACTCAGGATGACCTGGAGTTTTAGAATGCAATTGACGGAAGTTTTTTAAATCATCAATAGATAAGTCATAGCCAGATAAATGTAATAGAGAATAAATTAACATTGAACCATGACCGTTAGACAGTATAAATCGATCGCGATCAGCCCAGTTAGGATCGCTTGGGTTGTGCTTTAAGAAATCACGCCATAAAACTTCAGCGATATCTGCCATCCCCATAGGAGCACCAGGGTGTCCTGATTTTGCTTTTTGTACACCGTCCATGCTTAAAACACGAATGGCATTGGCTAGTTCTTGACGCGACGACATATTAGCTCCAGGTCTACTTTTAAAGGTATAAATAAAATTGCGCGTATTTTCCCCTACCACAGGGAATAGCGCAAATTAAATTGCATTATTTTTTATATTTTTTCTTTCATATAATGATGATGCCTTGAATATATGCCTAAACGACTTAAAAACATATGGTTCAGCTGAAATTAGAAATGCCTTTAGGCAAGGTATTGATTGAGTATAAT
>JADGDH010000181.1 GCA_016745015.1 Colwellia sp. | reverse complement strand
CAGCAAGGCAGAAAGTACTCAGTGGAGCGTTAACTTATTCAAAAACTTAACCAAGCAATTATCGGTAGGTGCTGAAGTAGGTAATTTCTCAAGAGACGATCAAAATGCAGATTCAAACTATGCACAACTTTCATTGAAATACGTACTTTAATGTTGATTCTTGCAATAAGTTTGTACGCGTAACAGTTCCCAGTTTTTTGTTACGTTTTTTAGGGGGAGGATTATTCCCCCTCTTTTTTATAATACACACATTATATTTATCAATTTAGGAGTGTGAGTGTGACTGAGTCAATACTCAAAGTAGAGCATATTTCATTAGCGTTTGGTGGTGTAAAAGCATTAACTGACGTTAGTTTTGAAGTTCCCCGAGGCTCTGTATTTTCTATTATCGGTCCTAACGGGGCAGGTAAAACCTCCATGCTTAACTGTATTTCAGGACGTTATCAACCAAATTCTGGAAACGTAATTTTTAATGACAAAATTGTCACTAATCTACGTCCAAATGACAGAGCAGATCTTGGAATGGGGCGAACCTTTCAAAATTTAGCTTTGTTTGGGCATATGTCAGTATTAGACAATATAATGGTTGGTCGTCATCATTTGTTAAAAAACAACTGGCTAACGGGACCTTTATATTGGGCATCACCAGCTCAAAAAGAAGAGCTTTTCCATCGTCGCTATTGTGAAGAAATTATCGACTTTTTAGAAATTTCTCATATCAGAAAATCTGTTGCGGGTACCTTGTCTTATGGTTTACGTAAGCGTGTTGAACTAGCACGTGCAATGGCATTAAAACCCGAATTAATTCTTCTTGATGAACCTATGGCTGGTATGAATTTAGAAGAAAAAGAAGATATGGCTCGGTATATTCTTGATTTGAATGAAGAATTTGGTATCACTGTTGTAATGATTGAGCATGATATGGGCGTAGTGATGGACATTTCACATCAAGTGATGGTGCTTGATTTTGGTAAGAAATTGATGTCAGGTTTACCTGATGAAGTTATGGCTGATCCACATGTTAAACGTGCTTATCTTGGTATAGAAGATGATGAAGATGAAGCCGCTAATATCAATGAAGTGAAGGAGACTAGTTAATGTCTAACTTACAAGTAGCAGCAACAAAAGATTATGAAATGGGAGAGTTAGACACTTTTCCAAAAATATTGAGACATAACGCTAAAAGCTGGCCAAATGATATTGCCATGCGTGAAAAAGAGTTTGGTATTTGGAATGAATTTAATTGGCAAGATTATAGTGATCGCGTTAAATGGATATCCCTAGCGTTAAGAAAATTAGGTATTGAACCAAAAGATGCTATCGCCTTATTAGGTGATAACAGACCAGAGTGGGTTTGGGGCGAAGTCGCAGCACATGCTATGGGTTGTTATTCAATCGGTATTTTCCAAGATTCCTTACATGAAGAAGTGGTGTACTTACTTAATAAAAGTAATGCGACTATTGTTATTGCGGAAGATGAAGAACAGTGTGATAAATTGCTTGAATTAGGTGAAGAAATTCCTGATGTAAAATTTATTGTTTATTGTGATCCGCGTGGTATGCGTAAATATGACGATAAACGCTTGATTAGCATTGAAGATATTTATAAGCAGGGACAAGAGATAGATAAAATGTCTCCTGAGTTATATGACGTATATGTTGATGCAACTAATGCTGATGATACAGCACTTTATTGTACAACTTCTGGTACTACCTCTAAGCCTAAAATTGCGTTTTTAGGGGGTGGTAATTTTGTTAAGCATTGCAGTTCATATTTACGGGCTGATCCTCGTCAACCTGGTGATAACTATGTATCTGTATTACCTTTGCCATGGATCATGGAGCAAGTATATGCGGTAGGTCAAGCACTTATTGCCCGTCAAATTGTCAATTTTGTTGAAGGGCAAGAAACACTAATGCCTGATTTACGTGAAATTGGACCCAGCTTTGTTTTACTTGCACCACGCGTATGGGAAGGCATCTTAGCCGACGTTAAAGCTCGTATGATGGATTCAACACCACTCAAACAGAAGCTGTTTGATTTTGCTTTTAATATGGCTGAAAAAGCGCAAGCAGAAGGTAAACGTTCATGGTTTGCAGACTTTTTACTGATGAATGCTTTAAAAGATAGATTAGGTTTCTCCAATTTGAAGTCAGCTGCAACTGGTGGGGCGGCAATGGGTCCTGATACGTTTAGATTCTTCCAAACTATTGGTGTACCGCTACGTCAGCTTTATGGCCAAACTGAACTCTGTGGTGCTTACACAGTGCATAAAGAAGATGATGTTGATTACGACAGTGTTGGTGTTGTTTTTGATACGGCAGAAATAAAAGTCATTAATGCTGATAAAGAAGGTGTTGGTGAAGTTATTGCTAGAACCGTAGGTATGTTTACAGGTTATTTAGATAATAAAGAAGCTTACGACGAAGATGTTATTGATGGATGGATGCATACAGGTGATGCAGGCTATTTCAAACCTTCAGGGCACTTGGTTATTATTGACCGAATAAAAGATTTAGCTAAAACCAGTAATGGCGTGCAGTATTCACCACAATACATTGAAAATAAACTGAAATTTTCATCATTTATTGGTGAAGCCGTTATTCTAGGTAAAGACAAGCCTTACTTAAGCGCCATTGTTTGTATTCGTTTTTCTATTGTTTCTAAGTGGGCAGAACAACAAGGTTACGGTTTCACTAACTATACGAGTCTTTCAGCTTTACCTGAGGTTTATGAAAAACTTAGTGAAGAAGTGGAAAAAGTTAATGCAACATTACCTGATGCACAAAAAATTAATAAGTTTATTTTGCTTTATAAAGAGCTTGATGCGGATGACGGTGAATTAACGCGTACCCGTAAAGTACGACGTACTGTTATTGCTGACAAGTATGGTGACATCATAGATTCTATTTACGATAACAAAGAGACGGTTGATATCGATACAGTGATCACCTTTCAAGATGGTGGTAGCTCACGTATTCAAACGACACTTAAGGTTGCTACAGTAATTGAAAGTAATGTTGGAAATAACGGTAGTGCTGTTTCATCAACAAGTAGTCAAACTCAGAGGAAAGTATCATGAATTTTGAACTCTTAATTCAATTAGTCGTCAATGGCCTTATTGTTGGTTTGTTGTATGGTGTAATTGGTATGTGTTTTGTATTGGTTTATAAATCAACACAAATTGTTAACTTCGCTCAAGGTGAGTTTTTACTTATTGGTGCCTGGGTATGTTGGGCTTCATTGATTTATTTAGAGTTGCCATTCTTTGTAGGATTTTTATTATCACTTGTATTTATGGCTGGCTTTGGTGTGCTGTTACAAATGGTAGTACTGCGCCCTATGATTGGTGAACCAATTATATCGGTAATTATGGTTACTATAGGACTGTCTATATTTTTCCAAGCATTAATGAAATGGATATTTGGTGTTGCACCGCAAAGTTATCCTAAAGTATTTGATAATGAGTCGATTAATCTTTTTGGCTTGAATATAGAAATGGCATACTTAATGAGTACTGTGATTGCATTAATTATCATGGTTGCTTTCTATTTATTCTTTAAACACTCTAAGCATGGCTTAGCGATGAGAGCTACGGCTTTTGATCAACAAGCGTCTCAAAGTTTAGGTGTCTCTGTAAAGCATGTTTTTGCGATGAGTTGGGGGATTGCAGCAACAGTTTCTGCTACCGCAGGGATAGTGCTTGGTATGGTTAATGGTGTTTCAGATTCACTTTCTATAATGGGTATTAAAGTATTTCCAGCTGTTATTCTAGGTGGGCTAGACTCAATTGTTGGTGCAATTGTTGGTGGCCTCATTATCGGTGTATTGGAAAACGTAGCTGAATTTTTTGATAGTCAATATTTACATATTGGTAATATGTACGATATCGCACCATTTTATGTGTTGTTAATTATTCTTTGGTTTAAACCATACGGTTTATTTGGTACCAAAGACATTGAGCGTATATAGCGCATTTTAACTGACCAAACGAACAATTATTTAGGAGTGATTTATGTCTAGTTTAAGTATGCGCCCGTGCGGAGATTTCCGCACTAGCTACAAACAAGATAATACTATTTTTGAAACGAAAACCATCCGTTGGGTGACTATTTTTACTATTATAGCGTTGTGTTTTGCACCATTAGTTGTTGATGGTTATTTTATTACCTTATTAATTCAAATATCCTATTTGGGCATAGCTGCATTAGGTTTGAATATTTTAGTGGGTTACACGGGGCAAATATCATTAGGGCATGGTGCTTTCTTTGGTTTTGGTGCGTTTGCCTCGGCTTGGTTAAACACAAGTTTTCATATTCCTGTGTTTCTATGTATTCCTTTGGCGGGTTTCTTAACCATGGGCGTTGGCATGATGTTTGGTGCACCAGCGGCTAGAATTAAAGGTTTATATTTAGCGATAGCGACACTTGCATC
>JADGDH010000180.1 GCA_016745015.1 Colwellia sp. | reverse complement strand
GATAAATAATATAGGTTTACCACGACTTTCTTTTGCTTGGTATAACGCTTTATCTGCTTTGCGGAGTAAACCATGAGCATTTAAGTCGTGTTCAGGGAATAAGCTTATCCCGATACTTGCACTAATTGATAATATCTTTTTATTAATTTGATACTCTAAAGATACGGTTTCAATTAACTGTTTAGCAATTTGCATAGCTTTTGCTGATTCATGAATATCTTCTAGAACAATAACAAACTCATCACCACCTAATCTTGCTATTAAATCAGTTTTTCTAAGGCAATGTTTCATCCGTGCAGTTGCATCAACTAATATTTTGTCACCATATTCATGACCGTAGGTATCATTAACTATCTTAAAATGGTCCAAATCAATAAATAACAAGGCAAATGATTGTTTGTGATGTAGTGAATCGGTAATTAATTCATCAAGATGACTCATAAATTGCCGCCTGTTGGCAATACCCGTTAATTCATCAATATAAGAAAGGTGATAAAGTTTTTCTTCTGCTTTTTTCCTTTCTATAATACTTGCCATTGTTTTGGTGCTAGCACTAAGAAAATCAACCTCTAACTTAGACTGTTTATGACCATGCTTAACATAGAGGTTTAATACACCTAGGGTTTTATTATTAGAAATAATAGGCATATTATAGTGTCCGTGAGGTGTCATATCTTCTGGAATAATATCATGGTCATGATCGAGACATTGTTTAAAAATTAGGTTTTGTTGATCGGCAGCTTTCCCACAAAGGCATTGTCCAAATTGAATATGAGTACACAGTTCTAATAACGGTTTATTTAAATTACTATGTGCCACCATACGTAAACCTTTACCCGTTTCATCGGTTAAAAAGATGCATCCTTTCTTATCCAAAGCTAACCATTGGATATTTAGTATTAATAAAAGTATTTTTTTCATTTGTTCGTGAAGGGAAATAGGCATTAAAGAAATAGTAAGCATTTCATTTAATGCATCTTGAATATCACTGCGTCTTTGTAGCTCAATCATACTAACTTCATAAACTTCAAGTTTATTTTTCAGCTCATCAATCTTATTTTTTAGTTCATTTTGATTCATGATTACCTTCTTGAGTATTATTGACTCTTATTAGCGATATAACTATGTCTGAAATGAATGATATCAAACGAGCTTAAATATCACTTTTATCATGTAGGTGGCAAATTAAAACCTTCAAGTAACACTTTCATTACCAAATGAAATTGTTTTTTTAAATCATCACCACTTGCTTCATCATCATTTTTAATTAGCCACTTTCTAATAATATCAAAACGCAAGGTATCATACATGTCGCATATTAATTCAGTTGAAATATCTTTACGTATTAGCCCTGATTCTTGAGCAATTTGTACTCTATATAATCGGTTAGCTTTAAAAGGAGAGAAAATATCATATATTTTAGTCTCGCCTTCAGATTTAATTAAATAAATACCGCTCAGAATATCGGTATGCGTTAGTACCATTTTAAAAATACGTCGGTGATCTATAATCCAATCTAACAGCTCATCAATATTAGGCGGGATCAAAATATTGTCATACTTCACTTTAATATTAGAATTATTTGACCATATATTACTTTTAGCAAACCAATCAAGAGTCCATTCTTCTAACATTTTATTTTTACTACTGAAATAATTGAAAAATGTTTTTTTACTTATTTTTGCTTCTGAAACGATATCTTCAACTGAAACTTCATCAAAACTTCGTTCACTAAACATTTTCTCTGCAATAGATAAAAGTAATAACCTTGTTTGCTGCTTTTTATATTCTCGTAATCCCACGTTATCTCTATTTATTACATTCACTATTGAAAGTCTTTATCTTAATTTAGCCTTATTTAAAAGGTAACTCAATCAAAAATACAAAATGCAGTATAAATAATGCACTTGACATAAAATTACACTAAGTGTAACTTTATATTCTGACTGTTTTTATAGATAAGTGAGTAATGCATTACTTCACTTAACATTATTTTTTCTTTTTATAACAATATTAATAAAGGAGTACTTCATGAACGAAGCATTATATATGAAAGAACTTAACGCGCTTTGGGATAAAGCTTGGCCGTTAAATATCCCTCGTTTACCAGAATACCCAAAAGGAAAAAAACCTTTAAATGAATATTTGACACAATGGGCGCAAGAACAACCTGATAAATTAGCGCTTTGCTTTTATGGTAATGATATTACTTATCAAGAACTTGATGAATTAAGTACTCGTTTTGCGAATTTATTAATATCATTAGGGGTAAAGCCTAATGATCGAGTGGCGGTTTATATGCCAAACTGCCCACAATTACATATTGCATTTTATGGTATTTTAAAATGCGGTGCTGTGTATGCACCAGTAAGTCCTTTAGCAAAAGAAATGGAGCTTCAATTTCAATTAAATGATTGTGATACTAATATTATACTTTGCTTTGATCAGCTTTTACCTATTGTGTTGCCTGTGAAAGAAGCGCTTGATATTGAACATGTAATCATTACAAGTATCAGTGAGTTATTACCAACATCACCAACAATTCCTTTAGTAGAGTTATTTCAATATCCTAAAATAGAAAATAATGAATGTATTGATTTTTATCCATCAATACATGCTGCCTCATCAGAAGCTATTGTTCATCAGCCTAAATTAGATGATATGGCAGCATTAAATTATACTGGTGGAACAACGGGTTTACCTAAAGGGTGTATTCATACTCACGGAGATATGCTTTATACCTGCGCAAGTTATGTACCTGTTTCTTTGGGGATAGATTCAGATATGATTAGTTTGAATTTTTTACCTGAGTTTTGGATTGCAGGAGAAAATGCAGGATTACTATTTCCTATGTTTAGTGGTACAACCATGGTATTACTTGCCCGTTGGGATGTTGAATCTTTTGTGAGTGCTGTTCAATATTACCGTGTTACTCAATGTGGCTTATTGGTAGACAGCGTTGATCAACTACTTGAATACCCAGAAATTAATGATTTTGATTTAAGCTCATTAACAACAACGGGTTGTATTTCATTTATAAAAAAATTAACAGTTGATTATCGAGAACGTTGGAGAGAACTAACGGGCTGCACATTGCACGAATTTAGCTTTGGTATGACCGAAACCAATACTTGTGATACGTTTACGACAGGGTTACAAACTGATAATTTTGATTTGTCATTCTCCCCAACTTTCGTTGGTTTACCTGTTCCTGGTACTGAATTTAAAGTGTGTGACTTTGAATCAGGCGAGTTAATTCCTTTGGGAAGTGAAGGTGAATTATGTATTAAAACCCCTTCGTTATTTAAAGGGTATTGGGGTGACGACCATGATGAAATTATAGAGAATAGTTGGTTTCATACTGGAGATATTGGCTTAATAACGGAGTCAGGCTTTATACGCTATTTAGGGCGACGTAAAGAAATGCTAAAAGTTAATGGCATGAGTGTTTTTCCTACCGAGCTAGAAGCCATGCTTGGACAACACCCCAATATACTAGGTAGCGCAGTGCTTGGTAAAGCAGATGAAAAACAGGGACAAAAAGTTATTGCCTTTGTTTTATTAAAACCAAACAATAATGAAACAGAGCAAAGCTTAAAAGATTGGTGTAAAGACAAAATGGCTACCTATAAAGTGCCAGAGATTAAATTTGTAGCTGAATTGCCCATGACAGCCACAGGCAAAGTAAAAAAACAAGACTTGGAGAAGCTATTGTGAGTAGAACATTTAAACGTATTTTAATTGCAAACCGAGGCGAAATTGCTATACGTGTCACCCAAACGTTATCAGCTATGGGGGTAGATTCGGTTGCTGTTTATGCGGAAGATGATAGTAACTCCTTACATACTAAAAAAGCAGATCTAGCCATTCCATTAAAGGGCAAAGGGGTTAAAGCTTATTTAGATATTGAACAACTCATTGATATTGCTATTAACAATCAATGTGATGCTATTCATCCCGGTTATGGTTTTCTCTCTGAAAACATAGACTTTTCTCGTCAATGTAAAGAAAGAGGTGTCGCTTTTATTGGCGCAAGCGCTCATGTTTTATCATTGTTAGGGGATAAAGCACGCGCACGAGAACTGTCAATCGCTTGTGAAGTACCGCTAGTACAAGGGCTTAACAATAGCCTTACTTTAGATGAAGTGGTTGATTTTTTTAAGAATCAAAATAATGGCAAGCCTATAATGATTAAAGCGCTTGCTGGCGGTGGTGGTAGAGGCATTCAACCAGTAAGTAGAATTGAAGATATAGCGCAAGCCTATAATCAGTGTCAAAAAGAAGCATTAGCCGCATTTGGGTGTGGTGATCTATACGTTGAGCAACTTGTTCAACAGGCGCGTCATATTGAAATTCAAGTTATTGGTGATGGTACAGGAGCTGTTAACCATTTATGGGAACGAGAATGTACGCTACAACGAAATCATCAAAAACTAATGGAGGTAGCACCTAGCCC
>JADGDH010000179.1 GCA_016745015.1 Colwellia sp. | reverse complement strand
TTGATTTTTGATCACCCCTATTTGCCCAACGCTGTTTAGATAAACGAAAGATACAGTAAACCTTAACAGAGGCATTAATTAATTGATTTAAGTATAAAATACATGGATAAATCAGTTGAACTTTTCTTGAATAAGAAAATAAAAATAAAGATAAAAGCATCCGACTAATAGCAATAAAAATAATATAAGCAATAAAATAAGAGCCGCCATAAACAATAGATGCGCAAACGGCAAGTACTGGAGATAACAACATAGTCCACATAGATATTTTTTGGTCAATCAAACACCACCAAATAAAAAACGGCATGTTTTTTGGCCCTAACTGTATAGCTCGCGTGCCATTGCGCAGCATATTGCCAGACCAGCGGCGAAAATTTTGCACCATACGTTCCATGCCAGATCCTTCAATTACCTCCACGGTATAACCTAGAGCATCAGGCACATAAAGCATATGAGCACGCTGTTTTAACAAGCAATACCAAGTGCTTTTATCGTCACCCGATAAAAAACGAAAATCCCCCCATAACCAATGATTAAGGTGATCAGCTTCAAGCAAACGAATAAATTCTAATTGCAATAAATTTTTAGCTCTAAAAATAGACATACGACCTGTTAAGGTTAAAACTCGACCAGAAAGTGCATGCGACTGCATAGCAAGTCGACGTTGAGAAAAACGCATTTGTAGCCAAGTTTCTATCCATTTAGGCCCTATACAAATA
Source organism: Colwellia sp. (assembly GCA_016745015.1). Taxonomy (GTDB): domain Bacteria; phylum Pseudomonadota; class Gammaproteobacteria; order Enterobacterales; family Alteromonadaceae; genus Colwellia. The sequence continues at coordinate 3,744 of JADGDH010000179.1, read as the reverse complement.
ACTTCTTCATCGGTGGTACATGCTTGTAAATCAGGAAAAACTTGAAATAAAGGTAAACAACGACTAATTGCACCTTCAGACAAAATAAAATCTCCATCCATAAACACCACTAAATCATTTTTTTGTACACCAGATCTAGACATAGCCCGTAACACCAAACCAATAGCGGCTCGTTTTCCCGATACATTTTGACGAACAACACGTAAAGTTACTTCAATACTTTTTGCTTCTCGACGTAATATATTACTGATAACGTCTTCATCAAAACGTACTGAAGATCCCAACCAAATAGTTGCTGGCACACCTGAGTTTTTAATTTCTAACAATAAAGATCGAATAACTTTTTCCGTAATATCACGATGCTCGTTATAAGTGGTGATCATAAAGTGTAAATGACAAGGTCGCCAGCCAGATTCCCACACTTTTTCCCCTTTCATGCGCATACGCGGATAGACAATTTTTCCATAAATAAATGCACGTACTGCATGCGTTAGCCACCAACTATAACGCCACACTCCAAGACTACCAATAATAAGTGTAACTTGTTTATATTGCGCATCCCAAATACTGTTAGGTAAAATTAAAATGGCAAGTAAACAACAAGAAAAGTAAAAGAAAATAGCGAATAAACTTTTAGGTGTCCATTTTTCAAAGCCAGTTGGCCATTGAGTAGGTTCGTTAACATGAGCAACATTTTCATATTGAATCATAATCCTCTCCTAATTTAGCTTTATAAACCTTAGCTTTAGGCTTAGGCTTATCACTTGATGAGAATATGCGACTAAATATTTTTGAAAATATAGGACTGCTAGTTCGACGGTTAAAAATAACCACAGCAGGTAGTCCTGCATTTATTAACGAGCTAAGCTCCTCTGAAAGTAACAAATCAAGTGAAACTAAAGCTGTTTTTTCTTTTTTATCGCGCCAGCCGTAACGGGAATATTTTTTATCAATGAAAGCTGAACTTCGATCAATTAAGTTTACAACGCCTTCAACTTCAACTCCTAAAGCAGGAATAAATACAGTAGCAATATCGTGTAAACCTACATGTAAAATCTCTTCTTGATTTAAAAAAGCTGTGACTTGAGTTTTATCAGTTTCTTCAAATGTTAACACTGCTTCATTACGCGGTAAGGCTGAGTTTATACTATGAAGTAATGTTGTGATCCGACCATTATATGGTGCTCTAACCACTTGATTATTTTTTAATTTTACTAAATAGGCTAATTGCTGTTTTTCTATTTTCAAATTAGAATAAATAGTTTGTAAATCAACAGCAATCATATCTAAATCTGTAGCAAATTCTTTTTGATTATAATGACGGCGATCTGATACTGACATCATTGCTGTTGCTTGAACCAGTTTAGCCGCTAACGCTTTTACTTGAAAAGCGATTGTAGTCTGTTCTTTTTTAGCCTCATCTAACTGTTTATTACTAATAGCATTACGGCGATTCAATTGCTCAACTCGCATAAAGTTATTATCTGCAACGGTTAATTCTGCTTGTTTTGCTGCAAGTTGTGCACGTATTATTTTAACGTCAGTATTATTAACTATTTGATAAAGCTTTATTCGTTCGCTTTCTATTCGGTATTTATCTTTGGCTTCAAGCAATTGGTTTTCAATTGTTTTTATTTTCAATTTACCAAGATTAATTTTATTTTGAAAGTTGGTATTTTCAACTTTGAATAGAACATCACCTTCTGCAACGTTAACTCCTACATTAAAATTAACTGGCTTTAATACACCATCAATAGGCATATTTAATGTTTGAATTTTTGAGGAAATAACCGAGCTTGGTATTTCCATAGAAATATAACTGGCGTAAAACAATAGCGCTAAATAACCAAAAACAAAACCTCCAAGTAATAGATAAAAGCATGACATTAGAATAGTTTTTATTGGTAACCGGCTAATAGGTATTTGCTCACTTGGGTTAGGTGTTGGCTTAGTTGATATAGGTGTAACAGGAACATCAATTCGACAAATAGTATCATCTATTGTTGCCATTTTACCGCGAATCAAATCATCAACAAAATGATTCATTAAATCAAAAGAACGTTCAGACAAATCGATAAATTTAATGGAAATAGCAGTTGAATCACTTTCAGTGCGTACAACAACTCCTTTTACATCAAAAGAGATTTGAAAGCCTTGAAAAGGCAACTCAAGCATAAGATCTAACTCATCATGAAGATTTACCATCTCACCTTGGTAGGCTTCAATACGTAAACCACCTAAGCTCCAATCAAAAGCAGAACTAGGCGTTTGACCATTAACACTGACATAAAGCGGTGCTTTAATCCTATGATGAAGGCGTTGACAAGGCTTTTCACGACTTATTTTCATAGGTTCACCTAAGCAATCACATTAATTAATAACGTATTAGTAATTTAATTGCAAAGACTAAGCCGAGTTTTTAATTTATTATTTATCAGTAGGTTAACCAAAACCCTGTTGTAATATAGATAAAGTAATTGCAATATTAGAAGATAATTATCATTTTGCAAAAAAAATTAGATAAAGCAGAGATAAAGCAGGACATCCAAACATTATTTACAACCCGCACCAATCACTAGTCCAAGTCCAAGTCCAGTATCGTCACTATTATTCTCCCTTAAAATAAACCAATTTTTATTTGTATAGAGTAAACAACTCTCTTTTAATAAATAACAGACTATCGTTTACATTGACAAGCAGATAAACTCACATCAAAATCACTTCATAAATTACAATCAGCACAGAACGTTCCCATGAATGAATTTTATCCAGAAATAACTCCTTTTAACAATTTTTTACTCAATGTAGATGACAAACACCAAATTTATGTGGAGCAATGCGGTAACCCTGATGGTCAACCCGTGTTATTTATTCACGGTGGCCCTGGTGGCGGTTGCTCTACCAATGATCGCCGCTTTTTTGATCCACAAAAATATCACATTATTTTATTTGACCAAAGAGGTTGCGGTCGTTCTTTACCGCATGGCTGTTTGGAAAATAACACAACAACATTTCTCCTTGAAGATATTGAAAAAATCCGTATTAAACTTAACATTAAACACTGGCATGTATTTGGTGGCTCATGGGGCTCTACCCTATCGCTTGTTTATGCTCAAACACATCCAAACAAAGTTAAAAGCTTAGTGTTACGTGGTATTTTCCTTGCCCGTGATATTGATACCGATTGGACCTTTTCTGGTGGTGGTGCCCCTCGTATATATCCTGATTATTGGCAAGAGTACTTATCAGCTTTACCTAAAAACAAACAAGATGGTGGCATACAAGCAGCTTACAATATAATGACAGGTGAAAATAAGACCTTAGCAATGCAAGTAGCCAAAGCATGGAGTGTATGGGAAATTCGTTGTTGTACACTAATACCCGATCAAGCCTTTGTTGATGCATCTACTGATGATGAATCTGCTTGGACGTTAGCGCGTCATGAAGCACACTTTATGGTTAATAACTGTTTTTTAACTGATAACCAAATTATAAAAAACTGTAAAAACATTCAAAACATCCCGACCATCATTGTACACGGTCGTTATGACATTGTTTGCCCATTTGATAATGCGTGGTTATTACATCAACAGTTACCAAAATCAACACTTGTAATAAGTGAAGCTTCTGGACATGCTTCTGTTGAGAAAAATACCAAGCATCATTTAATTGCAGCAACGCAGAAAATGCTATTAAACTAGTTGTTTATTCACTCAAATACTTAATGAAAATTTAGGATCTATA
>JADGDH010000178.1 GCA_016745015.1 Colwellia sp. | reverse complement strand
TGCGGCATTAAAAATAGTTTCACCCGCTGCACGCTGCTCCATAGCAAATTCAACAATTAAAATAGCGGTTTTAGTTGATAAACCAATTAATAATACTAAACCAACTTGAGCATAAATATTGTTAGCCATACCTACCATATACAAAGCTAACATAGCACCAAACAATGCTAATGGTACAGCGGCAATAACCGAAAATGGAATGGTCCAACTTTCATACTGAGCCACCAAAAATAAATAAACAAATAAAATAGCCAAAGCAAATAAAATTACGGCTAAATCTCCTGCCTCTATTTCTTCTTTAGATTGTCCTGACCACTCATAAGTATAACCTTGCGGCAAGTGGCTTGCTAACTCTTCCATAACAGCAATAGATTGCCCTGACGAATACCCTAATGCGGGCTGACCCGAAATATTTGTACTTCGATAAAGGTTAAAGTGGTTAATAGTTGTAGGTCCTAGAATAGGTGTTAGTTTAGCTAATGTAGTTAAAGGCACCATATCATTGTCTTTATTACGCACATAATAGTGACTTAAATCAGACGGATCTTTACGATATTCAGTTTCGGCTTGAATAATAACACGGTACGTTCTACCAAATTGGCTAAAATCATTAATATATAATGAACCAAGCTGAGCTTGTAAAGTGGCAAAAACATCTGATAAAGCAACCCCTTGTGCTTTTGCTTTATTGCGATCAACGTCTAAAAAGTATTGCGGTACATTGGCACGAAAAGTACTAAATACACGATTCAATTCAGGACGTTGGTTAGCCTCATAAATTAAGCCATTCATTACTTGTGCTAACGACGCAGGATCACGCCCTTCACTATCTTGTAACTTAAACTCAAAACCTGATGTAGTACCTAAACCAGGAATAGGTGGAGGATTAAACACCATAACTTGTGCTTCAGGCATTGCCCATAACTTCCCCATCAACCTCGTAATAACTTGTCGTAAACTAAGTTCTGGCGCAGTTCTGTCTTCCCAATCTTTTAAGATAATAATTCCTAGGCCATTGTTTGAACCTGCGCCACCAATTAAAGAATTACCACTGACCGCAATTAGATTATCAACCGCTGGATCATCAATAATTATTTTAGTTATGTTATCCAGAACTGCTTGAGTTCGATTACTTGAAGAAGCGTCAGGTAGTTGAATATCTACAAATAAATACCCTTGATCTTCATCAGGTAAAAAGGCGGTAGGTACTACAGTTGTTAACCAGCCAGCACTAAAAAAAATAATAGCCGCAAAAACACCGACACGCGCCACTCTTTTTAATAAAAAACTAACAGTATGTGTATAACCTATGGTTGATTTTTCAATAACACGCTCAAAAGGTTTCAACCATGCTATTGGTTTCATGTGCTCTTTACTTAATAAAACAGTACAGAGGGCAGGGCTTAATGTTAGTGCGTTAATTGAAGAAATAATAACCGCAAAAGAAATAGTGACTGAAAACTGTTTATAAAGCTCGCCTGTAATGCCTGGCATAAAGGCAACAGGGATAAAAACCGCCAATAAAACTAATGTTGTGGCAATGATAGGCCCTGACACTTGTTCCATCGCTTTAGTTACCGCTTCTTTAATAGGTAACTGCTCTTCTTTTAATATTCGTTCTACATTTTCAATAACAATTATTGCATCATCAACCACGATACCTATCGCAAGCACTAAACCAAATAATGTTATGGTATTTATGGAATACCCCATCACCAACATAAATGCAAAAGTGCCCACCAATGACACAGGAATAGCCAACGTAGGAATAATGGTAGCTCGCCAATTTTGTAGAAATATAAACACCACTAAAATAACTAAAGCTACTGCTTGAAATAAAGTCACTTTAACTTCTTCCATTGAGCGATAAATAAATTTAGTTGTATCGTAAGGAATTACATATTCCAATCCATCAGGAAAACGTTCCGAAAGTTTTACCATTTCTGCTTGAATCAAGCTAGCAACTTCAGTGGCATTAGCATCAGGCAATTGATATATAATTAAAAAAGCTGTTTCATTGCCATTTAATCGTGCTTGGGTTGAATAATCCTCAGCACCAAGCTCTACACGAGCAATATCATTAAGTCTGACAAAATTCCCGCTTTCTTGCGCACGAATAATCGTTTGGCCAAATTCTTCTGCGCTTTTCAATCGGCCTCGAGCTTGAATAGAGTATTCAAACTGTTGATTAGGTAACGTTGGGCTAGCGCCAAACTTGCCTGCTGCCACAATCATATTTTGTTCTTGTAAAGCTTGCTGAACCTCAGTAACAGTAACATTGAGTGAGGTCATACGTTCTGGGTTAAGCCAAGCACGCATGCTGTAAGTCATTTCTCCCATTACCTGAGCTGAAGCGACACCTTTAATTCTGCCTAGTGGCTCTACAAGGTAATTAGTTGCATAATTACTTAAAAAAAGTTGATCTAGCCCCTCTTGTTCTGAGTATAAATTTACACCTAGTAACATACTACTAGATTGCTTTTTAACACTAACACCTTGACGAGTAACTTCCGCAGGTAAAGAGCTTGTAGCCAACGCAACACGATTTTGCACGTTAACCTGAGCAATATCACCGTCAGTACCAACTTTAAAAAAAACAGTAATGATTGCACTACCATTGTTTGACGCTGTAGATTCAATATACATCATATCTTCAACCCCATTGATTTGTTCTTCAATGGGTCTGATTACAGACTCTTCAACTACTTGGGCGCTTGCGCCAGGATAAACAGCCGTTATTTGCACCTGAGGAGGCGTTATTTCTGGGTACATATTTACGGGCAAAACACCCATAGCAATAAGCCCGGCTAACGTTATAACGATTGAAATAACAAAAGCAAATTTAGGACGGTTTATAAAAGTTTTACTGATCATGACGTTCGCCCTAAATTACTTTGTATTTTCTGTATTTTCTGTATTTTCTGTACTTTTTGAATTTTCGCTATCAGTATCAGAAATTGTACCTGTTATTGCATCAACTTCTTTAGAAACAGCGTTAACTTCAATACCAGCTTTTACTTTTTGTAAGCCTTCAATTATAACTTTTTCACCTAGTTCAAGACCTTTTTCAACTACCCACATAGCATTTAGTCTACGGCCTAAGACAATATGACGTTGAGCCACTGTATTTTTATCATCTACAATTAAAACAAACTTACCTTGTTGATTTTCTTGTACTGCCACTTGAGGCACTAGCACCATACTCTCTTTATTTAGGCTTTCTAGCACTAAGGTAACAAATAATCCAGGAATAATAATACCACTAGGATTGGCAAATGCAGCTCTTAACTCAATAGTACCCATGCCTTGCTCAATTTTTGTATCAGCAAAATCAAACACCCCTTTTTCTGAATATTGTGAATTATTAGGTAAACGCATTGAAATATCAGCTGCTAATATTTTTGGTTTTTGTTTTGATTTTTCACTACCGCGTTGCTCTTGCAGGTGAGAGATATAAACATCTTCTTCAACTTGAAAATTGACATACATTGGGTCAGTCAGTGTCAGGGTAGCTAAAACATCACTGGTAGGGCTAACAACATTGCCCACATTATAATTCACTTTACCAACCCTGCCAGTAAAAGGGGCTGTAATAACCGTATAGCTTAGGTTTAACTCTGCTTTTTCAACAACCGCTTTTGCTGATTTAACTGCCGCTTTTGCTTGTGATTCTTCTGTTGTTAATTTGTCAAAGTCTGACTGAGAAATATAACCATCATCAATGAGTTCATTAGCACGCTTCAAGTTGCGAACTGCATTGCCTTCACCAGATATCTTACTGCTTAAATCAGCTTTAGCCGATGTTAATTCAGCTTGATAAGCCGCTGGGTCGATTTTCAATAAGACTTGACCTTTGTTAACAATAGAACCTTCTCTAAAGTTACGTTCAATTAATTCACCTTCAACACGTGCACGTAAGTTGGCTTCTTTAGAGGCTTCAGTGCGAGCTACAAATTCTCGATAGCCACCAATTTCTTGTGTGTTAACTTGATAAACAGATACCGCAGGTGCAGGAGCTACAGCTTGCTGTTTAGATTCTGAACAAGCAAAAAGTGCTAATGAAACAAGACTTAATAACGTAACTTTAGAGAACTGAGTAAATAAGGTTGTGCGCTTAACCATCAAGGTATCCTTTTTGATAAGGTATTAATTTCTCGATTATCGCACAGCAAACACAATAAAGCGTATTTATTTTGTTAAAAAAAGGTAAAAAAAAAGCTATGAATAATATTCATAGCTTTTAAACATCATCCTATTTTATAACGGTTATGATAAATTCATTTCTTGCACTTTTTCATGAGCGATTTCAGGAGCCGTACTTCGTGGCTTTTCGTGTAAATTGGCTTTTAATTGCCCTTTTCTATGCTTTAAAGCTGCATCTAATTTTTTGGCTCCAATTGCAATAGCGGGGTACATAACTGCATCAGCACCTTTAGCAGATACTCGTGAACCTTCATAATTTGTTATCAGC
>JADGDH010000177.1 GCA_016745015.1 Colwellia sp. | reverse complement strand
CACTATGCTCGACAAATTGTCGGGCCTCGCTCCACTCGTGCCGACCTACAAACACCAAGATAATTTACTACGTAGGTTGATGCTCGCCTCGACGCACTATGCTCGACAAATTGTCGGGCCTCGCTCCACTCGTGCCGATCTACAAACACCAAAATAATTTATTCTGTAGGTCGATGCTTGCCTCGACGCACTATTCTCGACAAATTGTCGGGCCTCGCTCCACTCGTGCCGACCTACCAATACCAAGATAATTTACTATGTAGATACTACAAGCTAAAGCCTAGCCTATAATATTCCACAAACGGCGAAAAATCATACTCGATCAAATTAAATTAACTCTAAAACTAATAACCCATCAGTTTATTGACTAACGTACTTTTTAGTGGAGATAAATAGTTCATCACTTTTAAGCCCACATTTCTCCCTGTCACTAACGGTAGTAGATCATTGGCAAATAACGTTACTAGCGAATCTGTAAGTTCAATAACTTGTTTTTGATCTTGTTGACGTTTTTGCGCATATTCGTTAAGTAAGGTAAAGCTGCCAATATCTGTATCAGTACCTTCATTCAAAGCTTTCTCAACAAGCGCACTCATTTGTTGAACATCTCTCAAGCCTAAATTAAACCCTTGCCCTGCAATTGGGTGAATTGTGTGAGAGGCATTACCAACAAGTGCCATACGATGATACGTTTGCTGTTGGGCTTGTAATAAAACTAAAGGGTAAACATCGCGTTTTCCCACTTGAATAATAGCACCAAGCCAGCTACCAAAAGCAAGTTCAAGCTTTTGTTTAAATTCATTATCGTTTAACGCTAATATTTCTTTACTTTGCTCTGGTGACATTGTCCACACTAAAGAACAGCGACTCTCTCCGCTTTGCTCGCCTCTTAGCCTAGATAAAGGCAACATCGCCAGAGGCCCAAATTCGGTGAAACGCTCAAAGGCTTTATTGTTATGTGATTTTTTAGTCGCAACATTAGCAATTAAGGCAACCTGTTGATAATCGCTATGGCTAGTATTGATGCCTGCTAATTGGCGACAGGGAGAATTTGCTCCGTCACATGCTAATAATAAGCTTGCTTGAATACTTTGTCCTGAATCGAGTTTTACTTCTATCTTGTTTTTATTAACGTTTTTTTGATCACTGCTTTGATCGTGCCTTTTATCATTTACGTGCCAATTAATATCAGTAATACAGTCAGGGGTAAACCAACTAACATTGTTTTTATTTGCTAACACTTTTAACTGGGCTTTGCCAATTAATGCCATTTCAATAACATAACCTAAGGCAGACACGCCATGTTCTTGCGCTTCTAATCGTGCTTTTCCGTAATTCCCTTGGTCAGATATATCAATTTTTTCAATGGCGCATGCTTCACTTGATAAATACTGCCACACACCAATTTTTTTTAAGTAAGATGCACTACCATGAGATAATGCCAAAACACGATCATCAAACAAGCGTGTCGCATTGTTGGTACTCTTGCTGTTGGTACTGTTGTGCTCGGTAAATGCTGGCTTTATCGCTTCAACAATGGCTATTGACAATAAGTTACCATCAGCCTTTTTCAAATCAGCCAAGCTTAATGCCATTAAGCTACCTGAAAGACCGCCGCCTGAGATGATAATATCGAAACACGCTATATTTAGCGAAGATGTCTTTAAAAAAGCTGTCTTTTTATCTATCGTCATATCTCTATACTTACGTAGCTAGTCTTTGCACTGCATTAGTGCTTCAATATCGTCAATAGTTTCAGGACATTGACTTGTTAAGTTTTCACAACCATCTTCAGTAACAACAATATTATCTTCAATACGAATACCAATACCACGCCACTGCGAATGAATATCTAAAGAGTCTGTAGGAATATAAAGTCCCGGCTCAATGGTTAACACCATTCCTGTGACAAATTCGCGACACTGTAATTTTTCTTCATTAACATGATAATCACCAACATCATGAACGTCTAAACCAAGCCAATGCCCTAAACCATGAATAAAATATTTCTTACAAGCTTTTTCTTTAATCAACTCAGTTAAATCACCCGACAATATATCTAAATTAATTAAGCCGTTAGTTAAGCACTCATTTGCAATGTCATTTAATTTTGCAAAAGTAGTACCAGGCTTAATTGCTGAAATAACTTGAGTTTTTGCATCAAGCACCAGTTGATACAAGGATTTTTGAGGTGTTGTGAATTTGCCATTTACGGGGAAAGTGCGAGTGATGTCTGCCGCATAGCCTGATAACTCTCCGCCCGCATCAATAAGCAACAACTCGTTGTTTTTAAGACGTTCGTTGTTGTCAGTGTAATGTAAAATATTGGCATTATCACCGCCAGCAACAATGGTGGCATAAGCGGCATGGCGAGCACCATGGCGAGTAAACTCGTGTAATATTTCATTTTCTATTTGATATTCAAATAAGCCAACACTAGTTTTTTGCATTGCTCTTTTGTGCGCTAAACATGAAATATAATTAGCTTGGCGCATCAGTTCTATTTCATTGGCGCTTTTAACTAAACGCTGCTCATGAATTAATGGGCTAGCATCAACTAACTGAGTAGGCACTTTGCCGCCTTGACGAATAGTTGTTCTAACCTGTGCTAATAAATCAAATACCTGTTGGTTAAGTTGTTTATCATCAAAAGTAAAATAAACTTTCGTTAATCCATTCAAATATTGTGAAATAAGTTCGTTTTGTTCATCAAGGGTGAAGCATTGATCAAACCCATACTCTTGGCAGGCCTTTTCTTGCCCTATTCGTCGCCCATGCCACACTTCTTGGTTTTTATCTTTTGGCAAAGAAAACAAAATCGCCTGTTCAATATTATTACGCTTAAGCAATATCAATAAAGCGTCAGGTTCATTAAAGCCTGTTAAGTAATAAAAGTTTTTATTTTGGCAAAAACTAAACTCTGTATCGTTACTGCGAGTTACTTCATGGGCTGCTGGGAAAAGTGCAATAGAATCATCTGACATTTTTGCAAAAAAGCATTCTCGATGATTTTTAAAATCGCTCATCAATAAATTAGCTAAACCGGGTAGTTTTTTATCTTTGGCTGTCATATTTTTTGATGTAGTCTTGTCTGGTGTAGTCATGGCTGATTTAATCATAGCTGCTCTAATGTATGGTGCTGTTTTCTTGTTCATTATCGCTCGGTTTAGTCGGTGGTGAAGCTAATTCACTAAAGCACAACAATGCTGAAATACGTACATATTCATTTATCTCAAAATAGGCTTGTTCAGTCGCTTCATCTTCTTCCATTTCATCAGACAAATTAGCGATTTCAGCAAAATCAGTCAGTACTTCTTTAACTTCTTCAGATATTACAGGGCTGTCTTTTTGTTGCAAGCCAAAGCCCAAGTTAAAACCTTGAACCCAAACACTTAATGCATGCCCTCGCTCAACAATAGAATCATCATCGTCAGGTAGTAATAATTGAAAACTGTAATCATCGTCAAGTATCTCTGTCCATAGTTCACTAAACATTTGTTTTACCGTCGATTTAATATTTTTAGGAAAGCCTTCACCGTTATTAAACAAGTCATTTAACATAGCTAAATAACTTTGGTCTTCAAAAGGAAAACCCGCACAAATTAAACCAGTTAATACACCATGAATTTCACTGCTATGGGCTTTAACATTTCCAGTGGTAATAATGGCTTGTACACTAGCAAAGTCTAACTTATTAGCCTGAGTAGCACCTTGAGTAGAGATTTTAGTCATAACTGTTCACTTTATATAGAAAACTAATGACACTATTCTAACATTGCCACAGTTAAAAGACATGAGAAAAATCGCCATTTACTTGCATAGCCAAATTAGCACAGTTATAGTGCGAGTATATGTTAAAATTGACGCTATGTTGTTAAATATGCTTGGAAATTATACAAAATGACGCAACGGACTGTTGAAATCAATGTGATTGATCGCAAACTAAAAGTCGCCTGTCCTATTGGGCAAGAAAGCGCTTTATTGATTGCAGCTGCAGAACTTAGCAAACGTTTAACTACGGCAAACAAGAGCAAATCTATTGCCACCCCAGAGCAAGCATTGTTAATGACAGCATTAAACCTTGCTAATGATTTATTAGCTGCTAAACAACAACTCAAAACTGAGCAAAAAGAAAATAAGCAAAAAATCACTTTGCTGCAATCAACTATTGAACAAGCATTATCACCCTCTAACAAAAAACAAGCGTAAAAAGTTGTTTATACCCATTACACCTGAAGATGCAGGTTTCAGCGAGAATTTAAATGCTTAGAGGCAAGGCATTGATTGTAGAGAATGGTTGTTCAGGAGAATGTACTCCTGCATTCTCTAAGAAGCTACATCCATTAGCGCCCTTGTCGAAATCAATAACGAAGCATGTAAGCCTTTAAAACTCGCCCTTTGGGGGCAACTGAGTAAATCATCTTCTTCGTTGTATTTGTTTTTAAGGGAATGACCATTAATAAAAAAATGCGTCTTGAATATGAATCACTCAGATGCCCTGAAACGAGCATCTTCAAGT
>JADGDH010000038.1 GCA_016745015.1 Colwellia sp. | reverse complement strand
TATAACTTGCCAAAAGAGCCGTTGTTCTGAATTTGTTAAATAACATGAACTAAAGCAAAAAATAGTCTATCATGTAATAAATAATGCAAATGATATTGATTCTCATTTGTTGTTGTGATTTAATGGCGCCTCTTTTGAGAAAGCGCCTTTTTTATGAATTAAGCTTTCCAATAATTTATTTCCGCTACTCGTTAGCACTAAAAACATAACTATTATATTGGAATTATAACATGATAAAAAAAACACTTTTAGCTTCGGCTTTAATAGGACTTTTTGCTAGTAATGCAGCAATTGCAAATGAAGAAACTGATAAATTAAGACAAGTTATTGCTGATCAACAAAAAGTTTTAGAATCGTTAGAAAAACGTTTAGATGAAACTGACCAAAAACTTAATGCAACGGCTGATCAAGTTGAAGTAACGGCTGAAGACAGCGTTTTTGCTAATACCACTATTGGTGGTTACGGTGAATTGCACTATAACAACTATGAAGATAAAGATGCGAAAATTGATTTTCACCGCTTTGTTTTATTCTTTGGTCATGAGTTTACCGACAGTATACGTTTTTTCTCTGAATTTGAATTAGAACACTCAATTGCAGGCGAAGGTAAAGCTGGTGAAGTTGAGCTTGAGCAAGCCTATGTTGAAGTAGATATTAACCAAGAAGTTAGCTCTAAAGTTGGTTTGTTCTTAATCCCAGTGGGTATTATCAATGAAACCCATGAGCCGCCAACATTTTATGGTGTAGAGCGTAACGGTGTTGAGAAAAATATTATTCCTGCTACATGGTGGGAAGCGGGTGTAGCATTTAATTATAAGCCTGCAGCAGGCGTAAGTATTGATGGTGCAGCAACAAGTGGTTTAGAAGTTGGTGAAGATTTCAAAATTCGCAATGGTCGTCAGAAAGTTGCTAAAGCAACGGCCGAAAATTTAGCGTATACAGGCCGTATTAAATATACAGCGATTACGGGTTTAGAACTAGCCGCGACGTTACAATATCAAACAGATATTACTCAAGGTGGCAGCAACTTTGGTGCCCCTATTGATACTGCTGATGCGACTTTATTAGAAGCACATGCAATTTATCAGGTTAGTGACTTTACTATTCGTGCCTTATACGCTCGTTGGGATATAAATGGTGATGAAGCAAAAGCGTTAGGGCGTGATGAGCAAACAGGTTGGTACATTGAACCTGCTTATGCTTTCAATGAAAAAGTAGGTGTTTTTGCTCGTTATGCTGAATATGACAATAATGCAGGTAATAGTGACTCAACAGCCGTTGAATCAACTAGCGTTGGTGTTAACTACTATATTCATGAGAATGTCGTGTTAAAAGCTGATTACGAAGACCTTGGTGGCGCTAAAGACTCAAAAGGCTTTAACCTAGGTTTCGGTTATCAATTCTAACGTGTTTATGCACTTCGCTCAGAAAGTATGAAAACAAATAGAGAGTAGTAAATAGTGGTTCGCAAATTATGAATAAACTTTCATTTGTTTTACTAATAGCATTACTCATGTTTTTGAGTAATGCTAGTTTTGCTGCTAAAGGGGTTTATCAAACGTCTAAAACTTTTATTAGTAATGCCTTTTTAGGAGAAATTTCTGAAGCAAAGGTATTGTGGTTAACAACAGAAGATAAAGCGGTGATTGCTGAAATATTACAGCACAAATATAATCGCATGCGTATTCGTTATTGGCAGTTGAACAATGAAACGGTATGGATTTTAGATGAAATAGGCAAAGAAAAGCCAATCACTGTAGGCGTGCATATTAAAGATAAAAAAATATATCATTTTAAAGTGCTTACCTTTAGAGAAAGTCGAGGTGATGAAGTACGCCATGATTTTTATGCACAGCAATTTTTAAATGCAAAACTTAAAGGTAATAATCAATTAAGTCAGCATATCGACGGTATTACTGGCGCTACTCTGTCAGTAAGAGCAACAACAAAAGTGGCTCGTATAGCGCTTTGGTTAGATGGGAAAATCGCAAGGGAAAACTTATAATTTCTGGCTAAAAGCCATAGGATACGGCAGAATAGTTTTTAAGTTAAACTTTTATTCTCACTCAAACTTATCAGCAATGAAACTTACTTCTAAATCAATACATTCTCGCTTAATTAAACACCTACGAGAGTGGCATAGAAAGCTTGGCATTATTGCTGCTTTTTTTATTATATTCCTATCTATTACGGGTGTAGCACTTAATCACACCACGACTCTTTCATTAGCACATAAACCTATTGATAATACTTGGTTACTTGACCATTATGGTATTGCTCCACCGAATGATGTGCGTTTTTATCAGAAAAATACGCTTCAAGTGACTAATAATTTACTCTGGTTAAATGACAAATTATTATTGGAAAGCAGCAGTAATATTGTTGCTGCTACGTTAATTTTATCGTCTCAAAATTTAAATTCTCCAATTATTTTGGCAGTCAGTAGTGAGCAAATATATTTGTTCACTCAGCAGGGGGATTTAATTGATAAATTAGGAGAGGAAATAGGCGTTCCACAAAATATTAACGCATTAAGTGTTAATAAAAGTGATGTAACCGTTAGAACACCAGCGGGGTATTTTCAAACCAATACAGACTTTGTGGAATGGAAAAAGGTTGCTTTTGTAGTTGAGCCTAATTGGATAACCCCCATTGACGCATCAGAAAAATTAACGATAAAAGCTAAATTAGCTTATCGATCTCAATTTCTAACCCTAGAACGTATTATTTTAGATGCTCACAGTGGTCGAATACTTGGTTTATTCGGCGTGTTATTTATGGATGCAGTGGCTGTTTTGTTAATACTTCTTTCGCTAAGTGGTATTTATATTTGGTTGCGTTATGCTAGAGCTAAACGCTAGGTTATGTAAGCTTCTTTTAAAAATAAAAAAGAGCCAACCAAATTAATTGATTAGCCCTTTTTGTTTTTTACATAATACCTTTTTTCTTATCTCATAAGTAAGGTATTCGCCAAATATTAGGCATCTTTATGTAGGTGAACATCCATCTGTGGATAAGGAATGTTTAACCCTTCGCTTTCAAATATTTTATATACCTTTTCATTTAATTCAAAGTATACGCCCCAATAATCAGCGGCATTTACCCATGCTCTAACAGCAAAATTAACAGAACTGTCGGCTAATGCTGAAACGGCAATAAAAACTTCAGGATCTTTTAAAATACGTGAATCTTCGTCGCATAATCGCTTAATGACTGCTCGGGCTTTGTCTGCATCATCACCATAAGCAATACCAATGGTCCAATCAACACGTCTTTTCGGTTCAGTTGAGTAATTAACCATTGATGATGTTGATAATCCACCATTAGGAATAATGATAGTTTTATTGTCAGGAGTTTTCAGTATGGTATTGAAAATTTGTATCTGAGAGACAGAACCAGTATAACCCTGGGCTTCTATAACATCACCAATTTTGAAAGGTTTGAAGATAAGAATCATCGCACCGCCAGCAAAATTCTGCAATGTTCCCGATAATGCCATACCTACAGCTAAACCAGCTGCACCGAGGATAGCGATAAACGAAGTCATTTCGATGCCTAACATGCCTAGCACCGTAATAACTAACATTATTTTTAACAGACCGTTAACAATGCCTGTTAGGAAAGGCATTAATGATGGATCTGTTTTGCCTTTAGTTAAAGCTTTCTCTACTCCCTTGCCAATGATTTTTACTATCCATCCACCAATGATCCATACAGCGATCGCACCAACCAATTTTGGACCGTAGAGTAATGTCATTTGTGTGATTTGATTAATGATTTCTTCTGTATTCATAATATTCCCTGATTTATTTGTAATGTTTGAAAATGTATTCTAAGCGTTATTTTACTCGGTTAAACGTAAAATAACGAGTGTTTAGTTACAATTGTTTAGTAATTGTTAATTTTAAAAAAGCTAATAACTTTAATTATATTTTACATGCAGTACCTTGCTTCATATATACTCTTCAAGTAAAAGCGTTATACTTAATTACTGACTTTAAAAAGTAAGCTGTTTTACCTAATGAAATCATTATTTTTCTTCTTATATATATTCTTACAAGTAAGTATTCTTCCTGTGCAAGCACAACAAACTAACATTACAGAAAGTACTTCAAAAGATGGACATAATGTTTGGCTAAAAAAACAGTTTTCTGAACAACATCAAAATCTTATTCCCATCGTGGCAGTAGCAGATATGCTCTACTCCTGTAATAAAGAGCGTAAAATAGAACCTGTTAACTATAAACTTAATGATCTCATTTTAAATATGGATAGAAATCGCTTAGCGGAGAAGCTTACCCTTTGCCTTGGTGTTGATGATATGCAATCAGAAGTAGCCTTAAATTTTGGCCTTTTGGGGTGTTTTTATGAGCAATTAGCGCATTTACCTGATGTTGAACGCCAGCAGAAAATGGCTTTAGTGAGAAAAGCTGTTTTGTCACTATCTCGCAGCGAGCGAAAAAAAAGCTTCACTCAATGCGTAACACAACAAGCGATTCATTATCTTAAATAACATTTGTTGTTTTAAGTAACTGAGCTAAAGTTTACATCTTGAGGTATATATTCATAAATTGTAACAAATGGCTTGAAATGGTTACTAATCGCTCTTTTTAATTTGTTGCTAAATCGCTTATAGTAATTTTTATAAAAAAAGTAAAAACACTGGTGAGAATAATATGAACCAAGAAACCCAAAAAATTTTAGTGGTAGATGACGACATGCGTTTACGTTCTTTATTAGAGCGCTACCTAGTTGAACAAGGATTTGTAGTTCGTAGTGCAGCTAATTCTGAGCAAATGGACAGATTACTAGAACGAGAAAATTTTCACTTGTTAGTGCTTGATTTAATGTTGCCAGGTGAAGATGGTTTGTCAATTTGCCGTCGTTTGCGCCAACAAAATAACAATATCCCGATCGTAATGCTTACCGCAAAAGGTGATGAAGTTGATCGAATTATTGGCTTAGAAATTGGTGCTGATGATTACATGCCAAAACCTTTTAACCCAAGAGAGTTATTAGCTCGAATAAAAGCCGTATTGCGCCGCCGAATTCAAGAGGCGCCCGGCGCACCATCAATGGCAGAAAATAATATTGTTTTTGGTGACTATGAGTTGAATTTGGCAACACGTGAAATGGTGAAAGGTGATATTAATATGCCATTAACCAGTGGCGAGTTTGCCGTATTGAAAGCCTTAGTTACTCACCCAAGAGAGCCATTATCTCGTGATAAATTAATGAACTTGGCTCGTGGACGAGACTATTCAGCGCTTGAGCGTAGTATTGATGTACAAGTATCACGTTTGCGTCGAATGCTAGAAAAAGATCCTGCAAAGCCTAGATATTTACAAACCGTTTGGGGCTTAGGCTATGTTTTTGTGCCTGACGGTACTTCGGCTTAGTCTTATTAGTTGTAAGCGGCATGTTTATACCCATTACAACTGAAGATGTCTTGAAACGAGCATCTTCAAGTGTGATGGGTATATAATAAAGATTGGTCGCCCATTTAAGGTTTTTTATGAAAGTCTTGCCTCGTAGTGCTTTTGGCCAAACTGTTTTATTAATTGGCTTTTTGTTATTTGTAAATCAAGTTGTTTCTTATATCTCTTTTGCTTTATATGTAATTGAACCAAATCAACAGCAAATAAACCAGCTATTAGCTAAACAAATTCGAGTTGTTTTTATTGATCTTAATGATGCGCATTTAAGCCCTAAAATGGCAGAAGCTTTTCATCGTGAAACGGGTATTGGTGTTTATCGAGAGGAAGACGCTTTAAAATTAGGACTAGCTTCTGCAGGATATTACCCTTATCGCAGTGAACAAATGTCTGCATTGCTTGGCGGCTCTGCTGAGGTTCGAATATCTCAAGGAGATGAATACCTGTTTTGGATCCGTCCACCTCAAGCGCCAAATTTGTGGGTTAAAATTCCGTTATTGGGGTTAGAAGAAGCTAATTTCTCGCCGCTCATTTTTTTCCTTGGTATTATCGGTGTACTTAGTGTCGCTGGTGGTTGGTTATTTGTAAGGCAACTTAATCGGCCATTAAAGTCATTACAACGGGCAGCAGAAGATGTTGGGCGAGGGGATTTTCCTGAACCATTAACTGAACACGGTACTTCTGAAATTATGGCGGTAACCCAAGCCTTTAACCATATGTCTAAAGGCATTAAACAGTTAGAAGACGATCGAAACTTACTGATGGCAGGTATTTCTCATGATTTGAGAACGCCATTAACTCGTATTCGTTTAGCGAGTGAAATGATGTCAGAGCTTGATGAGTTTTTAACAGATGGCATAGAAAATGATATTGATGATATGAATAATATTATTGATCAATTTATTGATTACCTTCGTCATGACTCGAAAGATAAGGCTGAACTTGGTGATTTAAATGTGTTAGTAGAAGAAGTGCTTAATGTTGAAACTCCAGCTAATCGACATATTCTTTTTACTGCAAATGATTGTCCTGCAATACCATTACGCCATGTTGCTGTTAAACGTGCTTTGGCAAACTTAATTCAAAATGCGCTTCGCTATACTCAAGGTGATATTGAGGTTATTACAGGCCACGATAAAGCGAAAGGTTTTGCTTATTTTATTGTTAGTGATCAAGGGGTCGGGATTCCAGATGATGAGATTGAACACTTGTTTCAACCTTTTACTCAGGGGGATAAAGCGCGGGGCACAGAGGGAAGCGGCTTAGGCTTAGCTATTATTAAACGTATTGTTGATACCCATGGCGGCCGTGTTGAACTATCAAATAAAGTAACGGGTGGTTTGCAAGCGAAGGTATATTTACCACTGAAATTTTAATCTTCTACTTTGTTAGGAACATAAAAAAACCTGTTAGTTTTCACCAACAGGTTTTGAATTTTAGAACCTAGAATCTAGAGTCTAGTATTTTCTACAGTTTTGGTCCAGCAGCAACGAGTGCTTTACCGTTATCAGTATCGGTAAATTTATCAAAGTTATTCACAAAACGTTTGGCTAAATCAACAGCTTTGTCATTCCATTCACTAGCTTTTTGATAAGTATGTCTAGGGTCCAAAATATCGCCTTCAACACCTGCTAACTTTTTAGGTATTTCAAGGTTAAACATAGGAATAACCGTTGTTTCTGTATCATCAATTGAACCATCTAAAATAGCATCAATAATTGCACGAGTTGCTTTAATTGAAATGCGTTTGCCGGTGCCATTCCAACCAGTATTTACTAAGTAAGCTTCTGCACCAACATCGGTCATACGTTTGCGTAATACTTCTGCGTATTGTGTTGGATGTAAACTTAAAAATGCTGCGCCGAAACAACTTGAGAATGCTGGTGTTGGTTCAGTAATACCACGCTCAGTACCTGCTAATTTAGCGGTAAAACCAGACAAGAAATAATATTCTGTTTGCTCAGGAGTCAATTTAGCTACTGGCGGTAATACACCAAAAGCATCGGCTGTTAAGAAGATAACTTTTTTCGCATGGCCTGCACGAGAAACTGGTTTAACAATGTTATCAATATGATGAATTGGGTAAGAAACACGGGTGTTTTCTGTTTTTGAATTATCATCAAAATTAATGGTGCCATCATCGGCAACGGTTACATTTTCTAGTAGCGCATCACGACGAATAGCATTATAAATATCAGGTTCGTTTTCTTTGCTTAACTTGATGGTTTTAGCATAACAGCCACCTTCAAAGTTAAATACACCGTTATCATCCCAGCCGTGTTCGTCATCACCAATTAATTGGCGTTTAGGATCAGTTGAAAGGGTAGTTTTACCCGTACCAGATAAACCAAAGAATACTGCAACGTCACCCTCTTTACCTACGTTAGCACTACAGTGCATTGACGCTATGCCTTTAAGAGGTAATAGGTAGTTCATCATTGAGAACATACCTTTTTTCATTTCGCCGCCGTACCAAGTACCACCAATTAACTGAATTTTTTCAGTTAAATTGAAAGCTACAAAATTCTCTGAATTTAAACCTTGCTCTTTCCAGTTAGGGTTAGTGGTTTTAGCACCGTTCATTACCACGAAATCAGGTTGATAAGTTTTAAGCTCTTCATCACTTGGGCGAATGAACATGTTTTTAACAAAATGGGCTTGCCATGCAACTTCTGTGATAAAGCGTACTTTTAAGCGCGTATCATCGTTAGCACCACAATAAGTATCAACAACAAACAAACGCTTATTTGAAAGTTGAGCGGTAACTAAGCTTTTCAGTTCAGACCAAGTTTCTTGGCTCATGGCTTTATTATCGTTTTTACCTTGATCAGACCACCAAACAGTATCACGAGTAATATCATCGCGAACAATATACTTATCTTTAGGTGAACGGCCTGTAAATATGCCAGTATCAACATTGACTGCGCCAAGTTCTGTGACTACGCCTTTGTCAAATCCTTCGAGTTCTGCTTTTGTTTCTTCACTAAAAAGCAATTCATAAGATGGATTGTAAACAATTTCTGCAACATCATTAATGCCGTATTGTGACAAATCAATTGAATTTTCTTGGACGGTCATAGCAAATTCACTCCTAAGGTATGACGAATATTAAGTTTTGGTTAAGTTTGAGCTTGTTGTAATAAAGTATAAAATCTACATAGAGCTAATAATTCGACATTCTATTGGATAAACGCACAAAACGAAAGCAAAAAATAACTTAAGTTGAAAGTTTTCAGTATAAGCAACAGAAATAGTGAAAATAGCGAGCTTTATCTTGTTGGTTATTTTACAACAATAATAATAGTGGGGGCTGCAGGAAAGTAGAAGATTAGCACTCTTTCAAGTAATAATTATTCAAAAGAGTGTTAAAATGAAATTTTATGAGCAAAATGAAAGTTGGTAATTAATGACTATCTTTCGAAATGAAACTTTTTAATTGTTCAGTAAAAAAATCATAAGTCGTTAGGCAGTATTCACACGTCATTGAAATTTTTCCTTGTTCAGCTAAAATTGTTTCAAGCTCACTTGGTTCAACTTGAGCAATGGCAGCTAAACATTTATTACTAGAGCAACCACATTGATAACTTACGGTTTGTGGTTCAAATAAACTAACTTTTTCTTGATGATACAAACGATATAGTAACGCTTGTGCTTCAAGTGAAAAAATCTCATCCGCTTTGATGGTGTTTGTTAGTTGAGCTACGTGCTCAAAATCACTTTGCTGTTTTGCTAAATTTTCATTGCTGCCATCACCGTCAGGTAATAATTGTATTAAGCTTCCAGCAACTTGTTGTTTCTCATCATCGCTAAACAGCCATACTTGAGTCGGAATTTGTGCTGAAACTTCAAAGTATTGTGTGAAACATTGAGCTAATGTCGGTTGGTCTAACGCAACAATCCCTTGGTAAGCTTCGCCTTGGCTAGGTTTGATAGTAATAATCATGTTTCCTTTCCCCAACAGTTCTTGCAATGAGTGTGCTTGAATGGCCTTTTCTGTTTCGACAATCTTGGCAATACCACGCATTTTTTGGCTGTTGTCACCATTAACAGATATATAGCCTACAGGGCCATCACCTTGTAATTGTACTGTTATGTCACCTTCAAATTTTAAGGTTGCAGTAAGCAAGCAGGTTGCTGCCATTAATTCACCTAGTAGCAAACGGACACCAACAGGGTAATTATGATTTTTAATGATGCTTTGGTAGCTTTTGCTTAACTGTACCAATTCGCCACGTACATGCATGTTGTCAAACAAGTAGCGGTTTAGTGTATCTGTTGTGTTGGTGTTAGTGTTGATGCCAGTCTTAGACATAATGCTTATATCCTTTCTTTAAATTCTCGTAATTTTCGACGTTGCTTCTTATCGGGTTTAGTGTCACTCGCAGGGCTGAGTAAAATACCTTGCTTGCGAGCGAGACTATCTCTCTCTCTTGTTTCAATGCTTTTGTCAGTTTCTTGATACAATGTGTGAGCAAAAGTGGCATCGCGACGTTTGTCTGCTAAGGCGATCACTTCAACTTCTTTTTCATCAAAGCCTTGACGAATTTTAATTGAGTCACCAATAACAACAGCTTTACCTGATTTTGTTCGCTGACCATTATAAAATACTTTACCGCCATCAATCATTTGTTTCGCTATAGCGCGGGTTTTATAAAAACGTGCCGCCCACAGCCATTTATCTAGTCTGGTTGATGTTAATAAAGTTGAACTATTGTTATTTGTTGCTGCCATAAAAGTGTATTCTTTGACTTGTATAATTGATATAAACTGGTAGAGCTCAATTTGGCAGAAAATAGCATATTCCAACACAAACTGCGCACTCTTTTACGTCTCTTTTGTAAATAATAGGTAAAAACCTTGGTCATTGCTTGTTGGGGCGTTAATGGTCAAGTATTATTGATGGCTTGTATTACAAAATTAACACATATTTTATATTGAAAGTTGAATAATTAACTCTCAATCAATGGTGAAGAATAAAAGAAGATTAGATAATTAATGGCATTAACAGATAACGTAACATCAATTTCAGCTATTCTGACAAAATTACCCCAACAAAGAATTGCGCAAGCAGTTAGTGCGTTGCTGTTAATTTATATAGCTTTTATGGCAGCAAAAATAACATGGTTAGTTGTTCCGCAACAGCCAATGATTAACGATGTTACTGCAACTCGGTATGCTAGCCAACAAAATAAGAGTGGGGAAAATTTCAATGTACCCGCATTACAAGCGCTTAACTTGTTTGGTCAATATAACAAACAGACCAGTGAAGAAGTTGTTGTACAGATAACCGATGCACCAGAAACACGTTTACAATTAACGTTATCTGGCTTAGTGGCTAGTGATAATGTTGAGACTGCAGCTGCGATTATTGAAAATAAAGGTAAGCAAGAAACTTACGGTATTGGCGATATTATAAAAGACACTAGAGCGAGCCTTGAACAAGTGTTAATTGATCGCGTTATTATAAAACAATCAGGCCGGTTAGAAACGCTGATGCTTGATGGTGCAGATTATAACCAAACTGCGCAAAGTGTCTCAAACAGAGAGCAGAATAAAAAGGCAAATAAAAAGCAGAATAACAAAGCGAGTGTTGTTGACCAACGTGCTAATAAAGTATTGAGTAAAAATGCGCAACAGTTGCGAGCTAATTTACAAAATGATCCCGGAAAAATAACTGACTACCTTCGTATTTCACCGGCGCGTAAAGAAGGCATAATTGTTGGTTATCGTTTATCGGCAGGTAAAAAGTCTGAATTTTTCAAATTATCAGGATTAAAATCGGGTGATATTGCAGTGCAAATGAATGGTCATGATTTACTTGCACCATTAGAAGCAGCACAAGCAATGTCAGCATTAAAAACTGAACGTGATATTTCATTATTAGTTGAGCGTAAAAACGACTTGATTGAAATACTGTTTAGTATTGATTAAATAATTATTTTCATAAGTATTAACTTTTAGCATTAACTCTTAGTATTAGTAAAAAGCAATAAGGAATTTTTCATGGGCACACACTTAAACGCATTTGTGGTTAAACAATTACTCCACAAGTTTAAGCAACTTAAGACATTGAGCTTGGTTTTGACAACAGCACTTGCTTTTAGTGGTATTTTTGCTGTCGGACAAGCGAGTGCTGCGCAATATTCCCCTAGTTTCAAAAATACTGAAATTGTTGAGTTTGTCACTATTGTTGGCAAAAATCTGAAAAAAACCATGATTGTTGATCCTAACGTGCGCGGTAAAATTAATGTACGTAGTTATGATTTGTTATCGGAAGAGCAATATTATCAATTTTTCTTAAATGTATTAGAGGTTTATGGCTTTTCTGCTATAGAACGAGATAATAATATAATTAAAATTATTCGCAATAAAGATGCAAAAACTGCCGCGATTCCTGTTATTGGTAGTGGTAGTAAAGTTATTGGCGATGTAATGGTTACCCGAATTGTTGAAGTAAAAAATGTAACCGTTCGTGAGTTAGTCCCACTATTACGCCAATTGTCTGATCAAGCAGGTGGCGGTAATGTAACTAATTATGATCCTGCTAACGTTATTATGCTTACAGGCACTGCCGCTACGGTAAACCGATTAGTTAAAATTATTGAACGTGTAGATAGAGCAGGTGATCAAGACGTAGAAATCATTAAACTAGAATACGCTTCTGCAGGTGAAATGGTGCGCATTATTGAAGCGATGAATAAGCCGTCAGGCGGTAAAGCAGGTCAACCTACCTTCCTAATTCCTAAAATTGTTGCTGACGACCGTAGTAATAGCGTTATTGTTAGTGGTGAAGTTAAAGCCCGTGAACGAGTAGCTCGGTTAGTTAAACGGCTTGATAGTGAATTAGAAACCAGTGGTAATACTCGGGTTTATTATCTTAAATATTCAAAAGCTGAAGATTTAGTTAAGGTTCTTAATGGCGTTAGTAAAACTATCGCTTCAGAAGGGAAAGGAACGAAAACAAAAGTTAGCTCAAAATCAAAAACTGATACTAGTATTGAAGCCCATGAATCAACCAATACGTTAGTTATCACGGGGCAGCCAGATATGCTTCGTTCGTTAGAGTCAGTTATTCGCCAGCTTGATGTGCCACGAGCGCAAGTACATATTGAAGCGATTATTGTTGAAGTGTTTGAAACTGACGGTGTACAGCTTGGTGTCCAATGGTATAACGAACAAGGTGCTTTTACTCAGTTTACTAATGGTCCAGCGCCTATTAGTCAATTAGCAGGTGCGGCACAAGCAGCACAAGGAGAGCCAAAGTCTACCATTATTAAAGAAAATGGTGATACGGTTGAAAATCCTGCTTCTAATAAAGACTATACTTTACTAGCCCAGTTACTCGGTACGGTAAGTGGTGGTATGTTTGGCATTATGCATAATGATTGGGGCGCTATTGTGCAAGCAGTCAGCTCAGACACTAACTCTAATATTTTGGCAACACCTAGTATTACCACACTAGACAATGAAGAAGCTTACTTTTTAGTGGGTCAAGAAGTGCCAATTATTACGGGCTCACAAACAGGTAGTAATAATTCAAACCCTTTTCAAACTGTTGACAGGCAAGAGGTGGGTATTAAATTACTGGTTACGCCACAAATTAACGAGGGTAACAGTGTGCAATTGACGATTGAGCAAGAAGTCTCTTCGGTTAGTGGCGCGACAGGTGTTGATATTTCTATTAATAAACGCGAAATTAAAACGACAGTTATGGTGGAAAGTGGTCAAACAGTTGTTTTAGGTGGCTTGATTGATGAAGACGTACAAGAAAGCGTGCAAAAGGTACCTTTATTGGGCGACATTCCTTATATTGGTCACTTGTTTAAATCAACAACCAACAGCACGCGTAAGCGTAATTTAATGGTTTTTCTTAAGCCACAAATTATGACAGATCAAAATGTAATGAGCACAATGGCGAAAGAGAAATATAACTTTATTCGTGCAGATCAATTACGTAAGCAAGAAGAAGGTTTATCGTTGATGCGCGATGAAAACTTACCTATTTTACCCGAGTGGAGTGATGATTTAACGTTACCGCCTTCTTTTGATGAATATCAAGAATCAATTAAAAAAGAGAAGTTAATCAAAGAAAGCTCACCAATTGAGAACTCCTCAAAAGAGAATAAGTAATGTCTGAAGAAGCCATTAAAACCGACGAAGTACCTGTTGAGCGATCAGGTAAAAATTTAGAAGAAGGTCTTGTTGACACTTCGGCAGCTTGGCGTTTACCTTTTGCTTTTGCCAAACGCTATAGTGTGTTGTTAAGTAAAGAAAGAGACACTTATGTTTTGCATTGCTTGGCAAGTATTAGCTTAGAAACCATTAAAGAAGTACGTCGTATTATTAAAGCACCTTTTAGTTTTGATGTGCAAAACGACATAGCTTCCTTTGAATTGTTGTTAACCCAGGCATATCAACGCGACTCTTCAGAAGCACAGCAAATGATGGAAGATATTGGCAACGAAGTTGATTTATATTCACTTGCCGACGAAATGATTGAAAGTGAAGATTTACTCGAGAACGAAGATGATGCACCTATAATCAAGCTTATCAACGCCATGCTCAGCGAAGCGATTAAAGAAAGTGCCAGTGATATTCATATAGAAACCTTTGAAAATGCGCTGCAAATACGTTTTCGTGTTGACGGTATTTTGCGTGAAGTATTGAAGCCCAATCGTAAACTTGCTTCTTTGTTAGTTTCACGTATCAAAGTAATGGCAAAACTTGATATTGCCGAAAAACGTATTCCGCAAGATGGTCGTATTTCACTGCGTATTGGTGGTCGTGCTGTTGATGTTCGTGTATCAACCATGCCAACAGGTCATGGCGAACGAGTTGTTTTACGTTTACTTGATAAAAATGCAGCGCGATTAGATCTTGAAGAATTGGGTATGACAGATTTTAATCGTCATGCGTTTAGCCAATTAATTGATAAACCTCACGGTATTATTTTAGTAACTGGCCCAACAGGCTCAGGTAAAAGTACAACGTTATATGCAGGTTTAACACAAATAGATGAAAAAGAACGTAATATTCTAACAGTAGAAGATCCAATAGAATTTGCCATTGAAGGCATTGGCCAAACGCAGGTGAATACTAAAGTAGATATGACCTTTGCTCGCGGCTTACGTGCTATTTTGCGTCAAGATCCCGATGTGGTTATGGTAGGTGAAATTCGTGATTTAGAAACTGCTCAAATTGCAGTACAAGCAAGTTTAACAGGTCACTTAGTATTATCTACATTACATACTAATACCGCTGCGGGTGCTATTACCCGTATGGAAGATATGGGTGTTGAGCCCTTCTTGTTATCTTCAAGTCTTTTAGGCGTACTTGCCCAGCGCTTGGTACGAACTCTTTGTCCACATTGCCGTGAAAGTCATCTTCCTAATGAAGACGAATGTGCTTTACTGGGTTTATCTGAAAAAGCTCAAAAAAAGAAAAAGAAGCAAAAGAAAATATATCGCGCTAAAGGTTGTAGTGAATGTGGCTTTAAAGGCTACCGTGGCCGAACAGGTATTCATGAATTGTTAACTGTTGACGATAATGTTCGTGAACTGATCCACAACGGTCATGGTGAACAAGCAATAGAAAAAGCTATCCGCCAAAACACAGCGTCTATTCGTCATGATGGTTTTGACAAGGTATTAGCAGGACAAACAACACTGGAAGAAGTGTTACGTGTAACGCGAGAAGATTAATGGTTAATAACTAATGGCAGCATTTGATTACCAAGCCGTAGACAGTAAAGGCAAGACTAAAAAAGGCGTTATTGAAGGCGATACGCCCAGACAAGCACGCGCGTTTTTGCGTGAGCAAGGTTTAATGCCGATAGAAATCACACCAACGCTTGCCAGTAATAAGTCAGCACAGGGTAAATTGAGTACTCGAAAAAAGAAAGGAAAAATATCAGCATCAGAGTTAGCGTTAATTACCCGCCAATTAGCAACCTTGGTCGAATCAGGGCTGCCTCTTGAAGAGTCCTTAATAGCAGTGGCAGAGCAAGGCGATAAAAATAGTATTAAAAGTATGGTTATGGGCGTGCGAACAAAGGTCACTGAAGGTTATGGGTTAGCGGAAAGTATGTCGGAATATCCAAAAGTTTTTAACCGTTTGTATCGCGCTATGATAGCGGCGGGTGAAAAATCTGGCCATTTAGACAAAGTATTAAATCGCTTAGCTGACTACACAGAGCAGCGTGAACAAATGCGTTCACAACTCATTCAAGCCTTAGTTTATCCCGTTATCATGACCGTTGTTGCTATAGGTGTTATTGCTATTTTGCTAACAAAAGTTGTACCACAAATTGTTGGTCAGTTTGAGCATATGGGTGCAAACCTACCCGGTTCAACCAAATTTTTAATTGCCAGCAGTGAATTTTTACAAGCGAATGGCTTTTTTATTATTTTATTTATTGCCATGGTAATGTTGTTATTTTCACAGTTATTGAAAAAACCGAAATTTGAAATGGCTTACAATCAGAAAATAATCGCTCTGCCAGGTATTGGTAAAGTAGCTAAAGGTATTAACACTGCTCGTTTTGCTAGAACGCTCAGTATACTTTCAGCTAGTGCGGTGCCGTTATTAGAGAGTTTGAAAATTTCAGGTGAAGTGCTCGACAATTTATATATTAAGCAACAAGTAAAATTCGCGGCTGATAAAGTGCGAGAGGGGTCAAGCTTACATCTGTCATTAGAGCAAACAAAGTTGTTTCCTCCTATGATGCTACATATGATTGCTAGTGGTGAAAAAAGTGGTCAACTTGAGCAAATGCTAGGTCGTGCAGCCGATAACCAAGATAAAGAATTTGAAGCTTTGGTGAATATTTCTTTAAAAGCATTTGAGCCTGCGTTGATGGTAGTAATGGCGGGCGTTGTTTTATTTATTGTTATGGCAATATTAGAGCCAATTTTAAAGTTAAATTCTTTCGTGGGTGGTTAACCCTTCGGCAAAGTCAGAACAATCACCAAGTCATTAAGAAGTTTCAGTTAATAAGTTTAAATTAATATAACGTTAGGATTAAATAAATGAACAGACAAAACGTAAAAGGTTTTACCTTGTTAGAGGTGATGGTAGTCATTGTGATCATCGGTATGATGTTAAGTGTGGTAGTGCCAAATTTAATGGGTAGTCAAGACACGGCTAAACTGCAAAAAGCCGTGCAAGACATCACAGCATTAGAAAATTCGTTAAGTATGTACAAATTGGATAATTATGACTATCCAAGTACCGAGCAAGGGTTAGAAGCACTAACGGATCAAACTGATATAGAGCCTATTCCACGTCGCTTTCCTGACGGCGGTTATGTAAAACGCCTTCCTAAAGACCCTTGGGGCAATGAATATTTGTTATTGAATCCGGGTGAGCAAGGAAAAATGGATGTATTTACTGGTGGCCCAGACGGTGAAGTGGGCACAGAGGATGATATTGGCAATTGGAACCTCGGCGACTATCAATAGTTTCGCCTAAAAAACTCTTACTCGGCGTTGCGAAATACTCGTTTAGCGGACTAAACGTCGCATTTAGCGCCTTGATTAAAAGATTTTTAGACTGAAACTTAAGGCCTTACTTTTGGCTAAGATAAAGAAAGCTAAAGATAAGATATGAAAAAACACAACTCGTCACTATCAAAATTCCTAGCAAAAACGAAAGGCTTCACTTTGCTTGAAGTCTTGGTGGTTATTGCTTTAATTGGTTTGATTGTGTCGGTTGTACAATTTAATTTTTCGGGTAAACGTCCTGAAGATACGTTGCAAAAAGCAAGTTACCAATTTGCCGCGCTTTTTGAAAGTGCGGCAAATTATGGTTTACTCAATAATATTGAGTTGGGTTTGTATATTAATGACAGCAGCTATCGATTTTTAGGATACGACGGCGTTAAATGGAGTGAGTTACCTCAACAAGATTGGTTAGCTGTGCAAGAGTTACCTGAAGGTGTCACATTTACATTAACTTTAGATGATTTGCCTATTGAAGAGCCGTTACTGTTTGATTCATCAGTGTTCAAAGCACAGAACGAAGAATATCTCTCTTTTGATGCGATAGAAGAAGCCAAAAAAGCCAAAAAAGAAAAGTTGTTGTTACCACAAGTATATATTTTATCAGGTGGAGATATTACGCCTTTTAGCCTAACGTTTCACTTCACCGAAGAGGCGTCACTTTATGATGATTTATCTGACTTAGCGTATCGTGTGACAGGTATTTATAGCACGCCTTTAACAGTAGAAGGGCCAGTATTAGACGATGAATAGTCCTCGTGTAGGTCGCCCTTTAGGGTGTCATTTTTTGCGTAACTTGATGGTTAAAGATGCTTTAGGCTTTACTTTACTTGAAGTCATGCTAGCGCTAGCTGTTTTTTCTATCGCAGGTATCGCTCTACTGAGTACAGCAAGTAATAATGCCCGCAATGTTGGTTATTTAGAGAGCAAAATGTTGGCTAATTGGGTTGCATCAAACCAACTAGTTGCCACAAGTTTAGAGGAAAAATGGCCACCAAAAAACAACTTAAAAGGTGAAGTTGAATTAGCAGGTAGATCATGGTTTTGGCAGCAAAAAGTGATAAAAACCACTGATAATGATATGCGCGCTATTGTGATGGAAGTTCGATTAAATGAAAACGATGAATTAGCGACAAGTAGCTTAACCACTTATGTTTCTAAGGTAGAGAAATGATGCTAAGCCCTTGTGTTACTTCATTACAGTCTTATTCGTCAAAGAAAGCATGTAGTAAAAGTAATAGAAGCAATAAAGGTTTCACTTTATTAGAAGTGCTTATTGCCATCGCTATTTTTTCACTTATCAGCTTATCTAGCTTCACCATATTTGATTCAGTATTAAAGGGTGATGAAACAGCGAAAAAGCGCACTGAACGACAAAACGAATTGCAACGTGCTTTTTTAATTATTGAACGTGACATTACTCAAATTTCACGTCGCAGTATTCGACTTGACGGTGAGGCTCCGCTAGAACGACTAATACAGAGTACTGATGACAGTTTCGCAAGCGAAGAACAGGCAATAGCCTTTGTTCGCCATGGTTGGACAAATCCTGGTTTATTGCTACCGCGTAGTGATATGCAAGCGGTGGCTTATCGATTATTTGATGAAACATTGCAGCGTTTACATTTTAATTTTGTTGATTCAGTAGTTGGCGAAGAGCCAAAAATCAGACCATTAATTAGCGATGTGACCGAATTGGCATTTGAATATTATGATGGGAAAGAATGGCAAGAATCGTGGCCAAAAAATTCGTTACCATTAGCTATCGCTATTGAGGTTGATACTAAAGACTATGGTGTAATTCGTCGGCAATTTTTAGTGGCAGGTGACGGACAAGATAAAAAATCACAATTGTCAGGTAAAAACTAGTGATTATTTATTTAGTACAATTTCACAAGCAAAGGGGCGTAGCGCTAATAACCGTGATGTTAATTGTTGCATTATGTGCTGTTATCGCAAGCCAAATGACCGCTCGTTTACAAATACAAATGCAGCGTAGTGCTAATATAGCGTTTAATCAACAAGCTTATTGGTATGCCATGGGCGCAGAAGCGTTTACTAAAAGAGTATTAATTACCGCTTTTAAAGATGATAAAGAGGTAACTCATTTAGGGCAAATTTGGGCTCAAGGTGAAACAACATACCCTGTTGATTTTGGAGAAATATCAGGTGAAATAACAGACTTACAAAGCTGTTTGAACCTTAATGCGTTACGCGCACCGTTTAATAACAAGAATTCTAGCAATGGTAAAAACGGTAGTAACAATACGAATAATAAGAATAATAATAAGTCTAAAAAGGTACCCGCACGCCTTGCCTTTGAAGCATTATTAGTCAATTTACAACTAGATAATGTTAGCCAGTTTGAAGCAGAATCAATGGCAGATGCGTTAACAGATTGGCTAGACGAAAACAGCAGTATAAGCAGCGCTGGTGGCGCAGAAGATAGTGATTATGCATCACGTGCGTTTCCTTATTTAGCTGCGAATAATTATTTAGCAAGTGTTAATGAATTAAGAATAATAGAGCATTTTACACCTGCAATTATTAAGGCAATAAAGCCTTATGTTTGTGTTATACCCGCTAGCGATAAACACCTAGTAAATATTAACACCCTAAGTAGTGAGCATGCTGAGTTATTGAAAGCCTTGCTAGACTCAACGTTAGAAGAGGCACAAAATATATTAAGTGCTAGAGAAGAAGATGGTTTTGCTTCTATTAGTGATTTTTATAATTTGCAAGAGGTTGTTAAGCTAAACAATTTTAATGATAAAAAAGATCAGTTTGTAGTTGATAGCGAATACTTTACACTAAAAGCTAGCGCAAGTTTTAATGACAGTTTTTTTGCGATGAAGTCAGTGATGAAAGTAACAGATAATAAATATATTGATGTGATCAGTCGCACCGTAGGACGTAATTAATGGCCGAAATTTTATACATACGCTTAGGTAGCCAAGTTCAAGATGAAATATCTTGGTTGGTATTTAACACGGCAGAACAAGAAATTATAGCGAGTGGCGAATTAGCGCATGCCGAGCAGTTAAGTGATTTGACTGACAAAGCCCAGCAGCGTTTAGTTAAAGTATTTGTACCGGGTTGTGACGTATTGTTAAAGCGTTTAGTGGTGCCCACTAAGTCACAACGTGCAATGCGTTCGGCTGTGCCTTACATGCTTGAAGATGAATTAGCGCAAGATGTTGATGAGTTATTCTTTGCTTATGCAAATATCTCTAATGATAACAGTGAGTACAACTGCTTTGTTGCGGTTACGCAGCGAGCACAAATGTTGATGTGGCAGTCTTGGTTAGCAGATGCAAATATTCAAACTAAAACACTTCAACCTGATGTTTTGGCTATGCCCTATGTCGATGAACAATGGAGTGCTATATCACTTCATCCTGCTAACAGCTCGGTAAATGCTTTATCAAACACTTCATCAAAGCAATCGCAAATAGTAGTTCGCCAAGGTGAATGGCAAGGGTGTGTGCTTGATAGCGAAGTATGGCAATTTACATTACAAAATATTTTTTTATCTGAACAAAGCATATCATCATCTGAAAAAAAGAGTGATACAGCTCAAGATGTAAATGAAATAACGATCAACACGTATTCTGATTTACCCTTTCTTAATGAAGTAGCAAGCCAAAGTGGGTTAACAGTTGTTAAGGCAGAGGAAGAATTACCATTAGCTTTATTTGCACAGCATTGCCAGCGTAGCACATTCAATTTATTGCAAGGCGAGTTTAAAGTAAAAGAGCATCGTTCAAAAAATGTTAATAATTGGCTTTGGGCCGCAGGGTTTGCTGTGTGTGCTCTGTTACTTAATGTCAGTTATAAAAGTGCACAACTGTGGCAGCTCTCAGCACAACAAAAACAAGTAGAAGTACAAATAATTGCGCGTTACAAAAAAGCGTTTCCTCGAGCCAAAAAAGTACGTATTGGTACTATAAAATCTCAATTGAATAGAAAAATTGCACAACTTGGCGGTGCAAGTGATCAAGCAGGGTTTTTATCTATGTTGTCACAAGTACAGCCTGCTTTTGCAAAAGTTCCAGAATTAAAGCCAGAATCCTTAAAATTTGATGGTAAAAGACAAGAGCTTCGCTTACAAGCAATTGCTGATGATTATCAATACTTTGAACGCTTTAAAGAGGCACTTAATGTGACTAATGTAACGGTAAAACAAGGAGCTCAAAATAACCAAGGTGATCAAATTACGGGCTCATTTAGTATTGTTAGTAACCGAAACAACCTAAGCAAGCCAAGTAGTACAAGAAGTAAAGGGGGCTCATAATGAATTTATCTTCAGTAAAAACATGGTGGCAAGGACTTAACTTACGTGAGCAGCGACTAGTATTGGTTATGGGTTCAACTTTTTCAATTTTTTTACTTTATAGCCTGTTATGGCAACCGCTGAATGAAAATTTAGCTAATACAAAAAAGAAATTGGCTAGCCGACAAGCATTGTTAACTTGGGTAACGGACAATACAACTCGCTATCAAAGCGTTAAATCTACCAGTGGTAATCAAAAAAGTAGTGGTAGCTTATCAAGCATTATTAACCGTACAGCAAATCAGCAACAACTCACGATTACGCGTATGCAGCCACAGGGTGATAACTTGCAAGTATGGCTTGACAGTGCCCCTTTTACACAACTTCTATTTTGGTTAGAACACTTGGCTAATAATGAAGGTTTACAAGTGCAAGCGATTGATTTAACTAAAGGTGACAACCAAGGTGAAGTACGTATTCGCCGCCTACAATTGACTAGGCAGTAAAACGCGCTCATTTAAGCGCATAACTATATCTATAAGTAATAAACAGAGACAATAAATGAAAAAGAAGTTTGCCATTGGTGGTATTTTTTTAATAATGTACATTGGTTTTTTAATCGCCACATTACCAACAACTTTTGTGTTAAATCAATTTTCACTACCAAATAAAGTGAGTGTTTCAGGCGTTACAGGCAGCATATGGAGCACGAATATAGCGCAAGTAAATGTTGTAGGCACGAGCATTCAAAAGGTAAAATCAACGCTGAGCTTTTGGTCTTTGTTTACCTTAACTCCTAAAATTGCTATTACCTTTGGAGACTCATTTATCGCAGGGCCTGAAGGTGAATTTGAACTAGTGCTTTCCTCAGGAAAAGTAGAAATAAATGATCTTAACGTGTTAGTTAAGGCTAACGAAATAGCACAACAACTTACTCTCCCTTTACCTATTTCAGCACAAGGCAATGTTGAGTTAACCATATTAAACGCTGAAATGGATCTGACAAATAATAATCAATGCATTGTGGTAAAAGGTAATGTTAACTGGTCAAAAGCTAGCGTAATTGCGTTAGAGAAAAATATTAAATTAGGTGACTTTAATGCAGATATTGGCTGTGAAAGTGGCGTATTAGCGTTAATACTTTCACCGAAAAATGACTTGGGATTAACCTTTAATGCCTATGTTCGACAAGGTGGTCGAATTTCTGGTAATGGTTTTTTAAAGCCTGGTGCTAAATTTCCAGAGACGCTTAATGAGGCTTTACCATTTTTAGGTAGGCAAGATAGCCAAGGTCGTTATCGTTTAAGTTTTTAGCATCGCCAAGTGGGATGGATATAGGCGCCCATGCTCCCTTTAATATTTGGATAAACTTAATGGCTATAGGTATCTAAATGAAAAAATCAATAAAAGCAGCATTGTTGTCAGCATTTGTGTATCCGGGGACGGGGCACTTTTTTCTTAAAAAATATACCTCGTGTGTTGTTTTCGCATGTGCTTTTTCTGTGCCTTTATATTTTATTTTCAGTGAAATAATGAATAAAGCAGGGCAGATTGCAGAACAAATAACAAAAGGAGAACTTCCTTTAGATATTGCAGCAATTTCGGAATCATTATCCAATTCAGTAACGGCTGCTAATGCTCAAGAATTGAATATTAAAATGTATGCATTAGTCATTATATGGTTTATAGGAATTATAGACTCATATCGAATCGGGCGTTAAAAATATAGCAAACCAGTTGAACATGAGTATTAATAACGCAAAACTTAATTCAAGTGTGTTTTTTCATTTTACTTCATTCTGTGTAATTGAGTTTTACCTATACAAA
>JADGDH010000176.1 GCA_016745015.1 Colwellia sp. | reverse complement strand
AGTATCCTTTACACACCAATAAATCATGTGAATGCTTTCACTTATTTCAGCGTTTATTCAAGCAAACTGAATGCTTGTTTCTTTTATTTTGGATTACGCGAGTTTGTGGTTCTTTTAATAGACAACCAAAGCCCCGTAATAGCAAAAGCAGCCGGTAACAAAGCTAACAGTATCCATACAATCCTTAGGCCGAAGCCAAAAAAGTCACCGATATGAAACGTGTATTTAAAATTCCAAATCCGAGTGGCTAAATTAGCTTTACTTGCATCGTAGGTTCTGATCACTTCACCGGTGTAAGGATTTACCCATACCCAACTAAAAGCATAAAACTCACCAGGCA
This sequence comes from Colwellia sp., assembly GCA_016745015.1. Lineage (GTDB taxonomy): Bacteria > Pseudomonadota > Gammaproteobacteria > Enterobacterales > Alteromonadaceae > Colwellia. The sequence goes on along the minus strand of JADGDH010000176.1, from coordinate 4,233 downwards.
TTTTAACTCTAAGCTTTAATGGTTGATCATTGTACGGTAAATATATTCGATATAACTGGCCTTGTTTTATGCTCTGTATCCCTCGGTTGAACGCGAGATCCAGCTGTAAGTTTTTCTCTAACCCTGCATGAATAATAGGATGCTGATATAGCTCAATAGGCTCATCAACCAATGTCTCGAGTACAGATTTTGCCTGGCTTTGCCAATGGAAAGCCATACCGGATAACGCCATTAACAATAACGGAATAAAGGTAAATATTCCGATCACTGAATGCAGCTGATAAACTTTGACCCTAGGCTTTGCTTTAAGGTTTATCTTTAGACGTTTAAAACGATTTTTAGGTTTAAACCAGAGCCATAACCCCAATATCATTTCGAAAATAAACAATAAGCTGGTTATTGATACTATTACTTTAAGCGGTTTCCCTCCCGTATCATCAGTCAGCAGCAACCATCGATGCCACGCCATAACAAAACCATAAAAACTATCTTGCTGAGCATAGCGATGGAGAATTTTAGCGCTAAACGGGTTAACACTAATATTTTCTCCCGTATCTAACTGAAACTGCCATGCCTGATTTGATCTTGGTTGTAGGCTAATTTGTTTAACGGTTTTGCCACTATCTGCTTCAATATTAGTAACCAATTGGGACAAAGGCATATGCGCTACCCCAGGGGTAACTTGCCAAAGATCCGGCTGGATCTGATTTTGCAGCTCTTTACCAAAAACCAGTAAAGCCCCGGAAATGCTAAGATTAACTAAAAAGAAAACCAATAGTATTGCCAGAGTCAGATGAATGCGTCTATACCAACGCCTAAACATTGAATATCATCAGACAGCCTCTGCCATAAGGAGGGCCTCCATGGTATTAAATAAGCGAGGCATTAAAAGTTGTAAGCCAAACCTAGGTTAACCGTGCGGCCTTTGCCTTTAATATTCCAGCCGGAAAATGTATGTGACTGAGCAATGTGAGAATAATAATCGCTGTTAAATAGGTTCTCTATGCCTACAGATAATTTCATTGCATCACTCATGTCATAACTGGCTGATGCATTAACCACATTATATGAGGATACTGGGCCTTTTCTACCGCTGTATTTACCCTCTGACGCTTCAAAGCGATTGCGACTTTGTACGCCAATATAATTCATTGCTAGGCGTAAATGCTCACTCGCCTGATAATTCGCATAAAAGGTGATTTTAGGCGGGCTAATTGAGCCACCATCAAGGTAAGTATCGCTTTCTTTATTTTTACCTTCTAACCAACTGTAGCTAAGACCAGCGTCGAGAGTGTTGGTTAAAGTAACATCAATTGCTGCCTCATAACCCCATATTTTTTGCGGTGCACGCTCTAACCGATAAGTCCCGGTTAAAGGGTCTTCAATCATGTTACCACCATAGTTATTAGTTGAGTAAAAGGCGGCCATTTCAAAGCGAACATTCTCATACACGCTGCTAAAGCCTATTTCTGAGTTTTTAACAATTGAAGCTTCTGTATCGAGTTTATTTAACTCAGTGAATTGAGCATTACGTAATAAACTACCGACATTGGCGATATCAAATCCTTCGGAGTAACTAATGAAAGGACTAAAAATTTCGTTATTGCTATAACGTAAACCAATATTGTAAGTTGTTGCATCATAGTCAAGTGTGCCACCTGATACTGAAACAGGCACAGTACATGCTTTACCCGTCTTACAAATCATAAGCGTACTATAATCGGCGACCCCAATTTCAATTGACTCTCGGCGAACGCCCGCTTTAACTACCCAGTATTCGGCAAAGATTAATTTTGCCTGTAAATAACCAGCAACATTATCCATGTCCATTTCAGGCGTCCACATACGACCATCTACTAGCGGCTGGGCGGTTTTATCGTTTAAAACATCAACACCATAAATTAGCGTAGTTTCAATGTTATCAAAGTCAAAAACGCTGTTAAAGTTCAACCGTAAGCCCGTTTTTTCTGAAGTGATCATCGACTGACCGCCGACTAAACCTAAGTTTTCATCTTTAAATTTCGAGGAATAAAAAAATACGTTTTCAATTTTCTGCCAGTAGGCATCTGCGGTGAAATCTGTGTTAGTAAAAACGTCCATATCACGGTATTGTAATTTGGCATTATGGCTTCCACGTGGGCCTTGCGGATCACCCGGTACCTCAATGTTGTCTGCGTTTTTAATCGCATGACTTTTTATGCCAGCATTAACATTGCTTTCTACCGCAATGTAGTCGGTATCTTGTTGTCCTTCAAAGTAGTTATAGCTAAATTGAAATGAACGTGAATTATCAACATAATAATTTAACTTGGTAAATATATTATCTGATTTAAAGTTAGATAAACCGTAGGTTAAACCTAGCGCATCACCATCTGCATCACGTATTACACCATTTTCATCGCTAACTAGGCTCAACACATAGTCAAATTTCCCTAATGTACCGTCTATCGCCAGATCAAGGCGTCGGCCAGCGCTGTCTTCAAATTTAACCGCTGAAAAATTACTGCTAATCGCAACTCGTCCCGATAACGCTTCTTCACTATTAGCATTTTTGGTGATGTAGTTAATAATGCCACCAGCGGCACCATTACCGTATATTGAGGTTGCTCCTTTAATGACTTCAATACGTTCAATAACACTGGGATCCAGTGAGCGAATGCCTAATTTACCATTACGTAAGGGGGTTGATTGTGGCACACCATCTATCATTATTAACGCATTTCGCCCACGTAGTGTTTGCCCTGAGTTACTGTTAGTGCCCGTATTGGCTGCCGCCATGCCTGGCACATGAATCGCCAGCATAGTTTGTAATTCAGCCGAGGTTAACAAATCTTGCGTTATGGTTTGATTATTAATAATTGAAACTGATGCAGGCACTTCGTTAATGCTTTCTTGCATACGACTTCCTGTAACAATAATTCGTTCAATATCCGCAACGTCTTTTAATTTAGTTTCCTCCTGCGCATTAACCGACAAACTGGCACAAACAGAAAGAGCGATGAGAGAGTAACTTCCAACTTTCATTAGACTATAACCTTAGTAAAAATATATAATAAACAATAAATAAGATGCTAATGATAATGGTTATCATTAAGATTGCAAGTTAATTTAATGAATTATATTGAATATAAACAGATCAGCATTAATTGTTAGTCTTGTATGGAGGTGGTTTTATCAATGCAATAGGTTGTTTTCGGGCTGTTACTAAGAGTTCTCATTAATATGAGATGAATAATTTATTAGAAAATATATAGCAATAAGATTAGGACTAAGTAATCCTAAGTAGCTAATTTATGAGGGGCTGCCGATCCCGCTAAACAACCAAAAATCTATTAATGTTAATGTCTGCTTTGTCGGATCACTTGTCGTTAGATAAGCCAAGGCTAACGTGCGGTTTCGTATCTAAGTGAACATAAATACACCTAACTTTGAGGATTGATTTAGGTCAGTAAAGTGGTATAAAAAACAATTATATCAGCATGTTGCTGAATTCATCAACATCAAATTGGTGTTTGTTTTTTTTGGCTAGTTGTCGCGGTGGCGACGACACCCAAAGGGGGCTAAACGCCGAACCCCCTTTGGAATCCCTCGGCGCTGCTACATCAAACGTAGCCCTACATTCAGTACAATATCTTCGACGTAACAGCAATGAAGGCACATCCATGTGCAACATTGCTTTTGCCATCATCCTTGATGGCAATACGTGAATATTGTGCTTCACTCCGGCGTTTAAAGAAGCAGGCTTGGTGTTTTTTGCCACTGAAGCGTTTATTTTACTAACCAATAGTTCTACTGTTAGTTTTATTAAAGTTCGTTGCCAAACACACTTGATCCCATCTCAGTGAGTAAATTTCAATTTTGTAAAGTGTCAGTTAAGCTGAGCCATGGATGGCGAAGACTGCCGCTTTTCATGGACGAATATCGGCAGGTATTGACTGTAAACACAAAATAGATGATTTATGTTTTCACTGAGTTGGGCGCCGCAGGGGTTCCAAGGGGAGGCGCGGCGGTACGTCGCCCCTTGGGTGTTGTCGCCACCGCGACGGCAGACAGAGGATAAAGTGCCAAGCTATTGAGTTTATCACTAGCCATTGCAGAAAAATCTAGTCGCCACCGCGACACCAAGCAAATAGGCAAACTCCAGTCCGTTAAACCTAAATTAAGCCGAGATCAAGTTGATTTATAAAGCTATTAATTTTAACGATTATCCCTTCACTATCTAAACCTAGTTCA
>JADGDH010000037.1 GCA_016745015.1 Colwellia sp. | reverse complement strand
AGTTCACCATTTTTATCTGCAATTGCTCGTTGCGTATAAAGTGTTATACGCAACGAACAATTGAAACCTATTATATTAACTCAAAGTGAAACAAGTGTGATGGGTATATAAACTACTTATACTTATTAGGCCATAAAAATGCCGCTAAGGCTGGAAGTACAATAATAGCAGCGAGCATATTTACTAAAAACATAAACGTTAATAGTATTCCCATATCTACTTGGAACTTCAAATCAGAAAAGAACCATGTTGAAACACCTATGGCAAGCGTTATACCTGTAATTAACACGGCACTACCGCGCTCTTTTAACGCTGCAAGATATGCATCATGTACATTAGCACCATTTTTTAGCTCATTGCTCATAGTGGATAAAATGTAAATACCATAATCAACGCCAATACCAACGCCTAATGCAATAACAGGTAAAGTAGATACCGTTAAACCAATATCTAACTCTGTCATTAACCACTGCGCTAATGTTGAAACAACATAAAGAGGTAAAACAACAACTATCGTTGCCTTTACGCTTCTAAAACTTAATAGGCATAAAATAATTACGGCACCATAGACATAAATCATCATAGGTAATTGCGCTTTAGCAACTGCTTCATTTGTTGCTGCCATTACGCCAACAGGGCCCGATGCTAATTTAAATTGTAATTGCTTATTTCCAAGTTCACTAGCCGCTAATTCAACTTCATCAATAACACGTTTAATGGTATCTGCTTTATGATCTTGCAAAAATAAAATTACTGGCATAACGCTACAGTCACTATTTAACAAACCACTTGAAGATGGAATGCGAGCAATTGATTGCACTAATGTTTGCTGATTACGAGGAATAACACGCCAGTTTGCATTACCTTCGTTATAACCTGCATTAACAATTTTTGAAATTGAAGATAGGCTTACTGCCGATTGAACGCCTTGCACATTTTCCATTCGCCATTGAAATCTATCAATAGTATTCATCGTGTCATAGTAGGTACATGAATTAGGCGTGGTCTCCACAATTACCGACATATAATCAACACTGATAGCATAGCGATCGGTAATTAAAAATATGTCCTGATTATAACGAGAAGATTCATGTAACGCGGGTGCTCCCGCATGTAACTCGCCTATTTTTAAATTTTGAGAATTAAACAACCCTACAGCATATATGGCGACTGTTAATAGCAATATAATGATTGCTGGTCCTTTAGTAGCAAAACTTGCCATAAAGCGCCAAACAACACTTTCTTCACCAATGTTTCCTGCATGATTTTTTCTATCTTTTGGCGTAATGGTTAAATAGGAAACTAATAAGGGCAACAAAATTAGGTTCGTTAGGATAATCATAGCAACACCTAATGATGCAGTAATAGCTAACTCACGAATAATACCAATATCAATAGAGAGCAAGGTCATAAAGCCAACAGTGTCAGATAATAATGCTATACCTCCAGGAATTAATAAGGCTTTAAAGCTAGCTTGAGCTGCAGCTTGACTAGAAAGACCTAAACTTACCTGTTTAACCACTGAGTTAATCATTTGTACACCATGACTAACCCCAATAGCAAAAACTAAAAATGGCACTAAAATTGACATAGGATCTAGGCCGAAACCAAGCGTTGAAAGCATTCCTAGTTGCCAAATAACAGCAACCAAAGAACAAAAAATAGGTAATAATGTTAAACTAATTGAATGACAAAAAAAGAATACCATCACAGCTGTAATAGCAATGGCTATAGCAAAAAATACTACAACCCCTTTCGTTCCGTCGGCTACATCACCCACCATTTTAGAGAAGCCAATGATATGAATAGAAATATTACCTTGCTCAAATTCAGCCCTAACCTCCTGTTCTAATTGTGTTGCTATTTTCAAAGTGTCTAGCTTTTCACCTGTGTCAGGATTAAAGTCTAATAATGAAGCCTTCACCATCGCACAGCTATAATCATCAGCGACGATACTGCCAACGATACCTGCCTTTTCAATATTACCTTTTACAATAGCTAAACCACGTTTATCCGCTTGAAAGTCTGCAGGGATGACAGGGCCACCAGCAAAGCCATCTTCTACAACCTCAATAAATCTAGTGCTTGGGGAATATAGTGATTTAACTTGAATTCGGTCAACACCAGGAATAAAAAATAATTTATCATGAACTTCTTTTAACGTACTAAAAAAATTAGCATTAAAAATATCACCTTCGCTATTACAAACAGAAATTAAAATATTATTCGCACCACCAAAATTATCTCTATGCTTTAAATAAGTTTCCATATAACTATGATTGAGTGGGATATTTTTTGTAAATGACGCTCCTAATTTTATATGTGTTGCTTGAAATAACAAAAAACCACTTACAAGCACAAACAACATTAAAACAAAAAACTTATGACGAAACAGACCAACTTCTAAACGGTTTTCGAGAGAAATTTTCATAATATTTTACAATCCAAATTCTATTAACTATTTTTATTGTTTAAGTTTATATTTAGCAAACTCTATATTTAAGGTGTGCGGGTATATCCCCAAACCTATAAAAATATTTTCTTTATACCAACATCTGAAACAACAATTAATTGCTTATTAAACCAAACACCTGCAATTAACGATTTACCATCTTTTTGTACTCTCAAGCGATAGCTTTGACCGTCATCAATACTTTCAAGCAAAGTGCCATTATTACCTAATAAGAAAATTCGCTCATCACCACTTAAAACAATATCATTGATTAGCGCTGTAGTGTTTGTTTGACGTTGATGCCACAGTATTCCATTTTTTAAACTTCTAAATACGTGACCACGTAAACCAACAACCAATAAATTCCCTTGTTGTGTTCTTGCTATATCAAAGAAAGAACCTTGATATATTTCATCAAAACGATGCCAATTTCTGCCAAAATCATTACTTTTAGCAATTAAACCGATTTCACCAACCATATATAAAGTTCGGCCATCCATAACCAAACGATTAAAATGAGACAAAATAGTAGAAGCTTCATCTAGATAAGCTTCTTCATCTTCTTGTTTTAGTTTTGCTAGATATTTTGCATTATCTGGCAGAAGAAACTCTTTATGAAATTCATTCTGCCAAGTTTTTCCGCCATCTTGAGTACGAAATAAAAGCCCGTACGCGCCAATGGCAACTCCCTCTTGAGGACTTTTAAAGACAATATCAAGTAAAGGTTTTTCTAATTCAGGTTTATGTTGTTGGATCTGCCACTTTAAACCGCCATCTTTCGTGTGCAATATAGTAGCGTCATGACCTACAGCCCAACCAAGTTTACTATTATAAAAAAAAACACTTGTTAATGTGATTTGTAAAGGCACTGCAGCTTGCTGCCAATTAATGGCGTCTGAAGACAAAATAATATGACCATGCTCACCAACAGCAACGAGTTTATTTCCTCCTACTATGGCAATATCTAACAATAATGACCGACTCGCTAAACGAGCCTTAACTGATGGAGTATTATTTGCTGAATTATTTTCATTTACAGGTAGCTCAGCTGCAAGACTTATTTGGCTAAATAAGTATAAAAGAAAAAGAATAGTTATTCGGGAAGAAGCAAAGCTCATTATTAAAATTCTCTACGTTATTATAAAAAACACTAACAATCACAAAAACAATTAATTAAAGGTTAGAACAAAACTAAAATCATTATTTATAGACTACAACTGTGATCGCTAATGCGCAATTATTGTTTTACAATTAACAGTTATACCAATTGAAATAATGAATAGCTCAACTTAGAACTACAGTAGCGAGCTTAGAACAAACAAAATGAATAAAACCTAGTTATTCTATATTTCATTCATTTTGTGATGTTATCAGTTTGCTACTGAGTTCCCGAAGGGCGAGTACCTAATAAAAGGTAAAGGCTTACATGTGGCGTTATTGATTTTGACAAGGGAGTAACCATTCTCTTCAATCAACGCCTTGCCTCTAAGCCTTTTAATTCTCGCTAAGTGATCGATTCATTGCTTCACTTGGTATTAAACAATAATTGCATCATTCTCGTTAGGTAGCAAGCGTAAAAAACAATAGTTAAATGGCTGTATTTTAATGATTTGCATTTAGCAAACAGATAATGCTTTCGACGGTCTGACACACCGTTTAAAGCTATCACTCTATTTTCCTTTAAAAAGGAACCTACCCTAATTTTATTAATGATAAAAATTTACTATTTTGGGTTTCTAAACAAAACTGACCGTAAATTCCACGAGCTGTTAAATGTTTTCGCAAGTGCATAGCTGGAAATTGAACTGTTGTCCCTAAATGACTTTTAACAACTATCGATAGAATTTCACCTCGGTAATAAGGTAAAAAATCATTTTTGGAAATATTTAATGAAAAATAGTATTTCATGGTCAATTCATTTTTTAATAATATAGGCTGATGCACAAATACATCCATCAGCCTATATTAATAGTTTACGTTGTCAGTGATGCATCTAATTTTTCTTTCAAATCATTAGACAAATTAGGTAAGGCCTGCAATCTCACTAACTGTGCTTTCATTAGTTTTTTATGTGGTTGGGCAAAGCTACTGAACTGAATAAGCGGTGTTATTAATCTCGATGCAACTTGGGGGTTGATTATATTAAGTTCTGCAATTTTATCAGCTAAAAACTCATACCCTTTTCCACAAGTGCTATGGAAATATCTAGGATTATTCATCGCAAAAGCACCAATTAAAGATCTAGCTCGATTAGGGTTTTTCAAACTAAACAAAGCGTGCTCAGTTAAATCATTTAAATATTCAAAAATACTATTATTACAAAGACTTGCTGACAAAGAGAACCATTTATCCATTACCAGTGATGTATCTTGCCATTTACTCTCAAACTTTTTCATTTGCTCAGTAAAACTTTTTAAATTGTACTTAGCGCTACAACTTAATGCAGCCAGTGAGTCTGTCATGTTGTCAGAATTATCAAATTGCTGTTCAACTAAAAGACTATACTGCTCCATTGATGCTAAATAATGCAAACAAATATTCTTTAATGCTTTGTTGGCAGTAATTTCAGCTTCTGAAATATCAACTTGTTTTAAAATATTCTGACAGTCATGTAATTTTTGCAATAAAGGTTTCTCTAAGCCATTGGCTATAAACAAGGATAATTTTTTTATCGCATTAACTAAGCAAATAGGATCGACTTGATCAATTAAATCTGCCGATTCATCGAAACTAGGTAATACAAGTTGCTCTGCAATAAAAGCTGCATCTTCATTAGAATCTAAAATATCAGCAAAGCAACTTATAAGCTGTTTAGGTATTACAAAATCAGGGGTTAACGTCAGTATTTTAATATAAGACATCAATAACTTCTGCCCTGCATCCCAACGGCAAAAACTATTATTGGCTTCAGAGATAATAGTAAATAACTCTTCATCTTCTTGCGCAAAGTTGATTTTTACAGGTGCGCTATAGTCAGCTAACAAGGCAACGGTTGGCTTGCCTTTAAGTTCGTTAAAATGCCACGTTTGGGTATTTTTAGTTAATTCCACCATGTGTTCTTGAATACACGTTTTTTCATTATCAGCATTTATGATGAGTTCAAGTTTAATTGGAATATGTAATGCTTGTGGGGCGGCTTGTTTGGTGGTAACTGGTGATTGCTGTGTTAATGTTAAGCTGTATACGCCATTGTCAGCATCAAAAGATTCATTCACCCTTATAGACGGCGTTCCGAATTGGCTATACCAAAGCTTAAATTGTGTTAGATCTTTATTTGAAGCATCACTCATTGCCTTAATAAAGTCATCACAGGTAACTGCCATGCCATCAAAACGCTCAAAATATAAATCCATGCCTGCTCTAAAATTTTCTTTGCCTAATAAGGTATGCAACATGCGAATAACTTCAGCGCCCTTTTCATAAACAGTTAAGGTATAAAAGTTATTCATTTCCAATACTTTTTCTGGACGAATGGGGTGAGCCATAGGCCCTGCATCTTCAGCAAATTGTTGTGAACGTAGTACTCGAACATTTTGAATACGAGTTACCGCACTTGAGTGCATGTCTGCACTAAATTGTTGATCACGAAATACGGTTAACCCTTCTTTTAAACTGAGTTGAAACCAATCACGGCAAGTAACACGATTTCCTGTCCAATTATGAAAATATTCATGTGCTATTACCGCTTCAATATTAAAATAATCACTATCTGTTGCACAATCTTTATCAGCTAAAACATATTTACTATTAAAGACGTTTAGGCCCTTATTTTCCATTGCACCCATATTGAAAAAATCAACTGCAACAATCATATAAATATCTAGGTCATATTCTAAGCCAAACGTTTTTTCATCCCATTCCATGGATTTTTTTAACGATGCCATCGCATGTTCAGATTTATGTAAATTCCCTTTATCTACGAAAATTTCTAGGGATACCTCACGGTTAGAGCAAGTAGTATAAGAATCTCTTAAAACATCAAAATCTCCCGCAACTAAAGCAAAAAGATAACAAGGCTTTGGAAAAGGGTCATGCCAAGTAACAAAGTGTTTACCATTTTCTAAGTCCCCTTGATCTATTTTATTTCCGTTTGATAATAGATAAGGATATAAAGTTTTATCCCCAATAATTTTTGTAGTAAAAACTGCCATCACATCAGGTCGATCAAGGTAATAACTTATACGACGAAACCCTTCGGCCTCACATTGAGTACAGAATGCATTACCTGATTTAAACAATCCTTCTAGAGATGTATTGTCTACAGGGTTTATTTCCGTAACAATAGTTAACGTAAAGTTGTTTTTATCTGTTTTTAAAGACAGATTATTCTCTGATAACTCGTATTGTTCTGCTGTAAGTGCTACATCATTAATAGCAACAGATATTAATGTAAGCTGCTCTCCATCTAAAATAAGTGCTTGGTGATGTTCACCTTGACGGGAAACACTCATTTCATTAACAACTTTAGTGCTTGTATCACCTAGCTCAACAGTTAAATTAACGGTTTCTAAAGTGAAAAGTGCCGAACAGTAATCAGATAAAAAACGAGCAGTAGACTGAGACATGAAAGATCCATAGTTAAAAAAATAAACACCTAAAACTACTTAGGCATGATTTAAAAAGACGGTTAAGTATTGGTCGCTAATTTTTTAATTTTAAAACCGATAAAACCATAAATAACAGCAAGTATTGGGTTAATTAAATTAAAGAAGCAATAAAAGATGTAATCAAGCGGGTTAACTAATAATACGCTGTACATATAAGCACCACAGGTATTCCACGGAATAAGTGGTGAGGTTATAGTACCAGAGTCTTCTAAAGTGCGGCTTAGTACTAAAGGATCTAATCCACGTCGCTTGTATTCTTCTTTATACATGCGCCCTGGCATTACTATAGCCATATACTGGTCAGCAGCAATCACATTAATACCAATACACGTTGCAACAGTACTAGCAATTAAACTTCCTGTAGATTTTGCTGCAGATAAAATAGCATTAACAAATTTACGTAACATTCCTAATTTTTCGAGAACTGCACCAAAACTTAATGCACACATAATTAGCCAAATAGTGTTAAGCATTTTTGACATACCACCACCACTTAACAGCTTATCTAATTCGGCATTGCCAGTTGAAATGACGACACCATCAAAAAAAGCGATCCAAACAACTTTAATGTTAGCGGTTAATATATCAGTATTTTCACTGGCTAATCTCATAATGAGTTCTTGTTGGAAAAAAACAGCCCATACTCCCCCCATTAAAGCGCCTATTGCTACAGCGGGAAATGCAGGTACTTTTTTTACCGCTAATACCAATAACACCACTAACGGAATTAGATTTAAAAGGCTAATGTTAAATTGTTCTGCCAATTGTTCACTCAAACGACTAATAGTTGATGTGGATGCAGTAGTTTCTTCACTAAAACCTAAAATTAAGAATAAAATAATAGCAGTTGAAATTGATGGAATGGTAGTCCAAAACATATATCGAATATGATCAAATAATTGGCTACCTGCAACCGCAGGAGCCAGATTGGTTGTTTCTGAAAGAGGTGATATTTTATCCCCAAAATATGCACCAGAAATAACAGCACCAGCAGTTATGGCAGGATCAAGTGATAGACCTTGAGCTATACCAATTAACGCAACACCAATCGTTGCCGCAGTTGTCCATGAACTACCAATACTTAATGCAACTACTCCACAAATAATGCACGATGCAGCATAAAACCAACTAGGATCTAATATTTTTAAACCATAATAAACCATGGTAGGAACAGTTCCCGATAAAAGCCAAGTACCAATAAGAGAACCAACAGCAAGCAATATAAGCACAGCTCCTAACGATAATGAAATACCATTTACAATAGCTTTTTCAATATCATGCCACTGATGACCATTTTTAAGGCCAATAACAATGGCAATCCCCATAGCCACAAGCAAACCAATTTGATTAGGCCCATAAGAGGAATCATTACCAAAATAAAAAACAGCGATGGCAAGTAAGATAACTAAAGATATTACCGGGATAAAAGCATCTAGCATGCTAGGCTCTTTTATTTCATTTTTTTTAGGTTCTTTATCTGACATTGTATGAAATTAACCTTTATTATCGTTATTATCTAATTTTATGTTTATCGTTTTGATTATTTATGCATTTTAAATAAATATAAATACCCGCTTTATAATGCAAGAAAGCCGCCCTTGATGGCGGCTTTCTTAAATTTATACCCTTTATTTTTTAGCTACTTTCCCTAAGCTTACTAAATCAAAAGTAATACGTGCTGTTTCATCTAAAAATGGATCGAGTTCATCCAAGTCATCAGGTAAATCATCAAGATCTTCAACCTCATCCCTACCCATACTGACTAATCGTTCATTAGCGCGAATAAATCGCTTATCCTTGCGCTCTTCACGTTTGTGCTTTCTTGTTTCTAAATTTAATGAAATAGTTTTATCATCTTTTTCCACTTTATACGCTTCAATATCAGCCAATAAATAATTAAATTCGCTATTATCTTTAATTCGCTGTTGATATAAAGAAGTTAAATAGGTGACCTCACTACTTACATCGCTTAACTTGGAATATTGTGCCTTATCAATTTGATCCCATGGCAATGCATTTTCTTCTTTGCTTTCGCCCCAGTCTTCAGGGTCTACCGCGGTAGGGAAAGCAATATCAGGTAAAACACCTCGATGTTGTGTGCTGCCACCATTAATACGATAAAATTTTGCGATCGTGTATTGAATACTTCCTAATGGATTTTCATATAAGTCATAAACACGACCTAAACCACGATGCTGCTGCACAGTACCTTTACCAAAAGTATGTTCACCAACAATCACACCTCGACCGTAATCTTGTATGGCTGCAGCAAATATTTCAGAAGCTGAAGCGCTGTATCTATCAACCATAACAGTTAATGGACCATCATAATGACTAATGCCGTCTTTATCACGATGTACATCAACTCGATTCGCTCCATTTCTAATTTGAACAACGGGACCTTTATCAATAAACAACCCTGTTAATAAGGTGGCTTCAGGTAAAGAGCCACCACCGTTTCCGCGCAAGTCAATAATAATGCCTTGCACCTCTTGTTCTTTTAGCTTTGCAATCTCTTTTTTAACATCACGGGATAAATTATTATAAAAACTAGGTATGGTTATTACGCCTAATTTTTTACCACTATTTTTCGGTTCTGCTTTTGCTGAATCTTCAGTGTCAGAATCTTTTATACCACTATCTTCAAAATAAATTTCAGACTTAGCTGCTTTATTTTCTAACTTGATTTTATCTCGAACAATAGTGACTACTTTTATATCAGAAATATCGTCTGATTCACCAGATAATACTTGTAGCCTAACTGTGGTACCTTTAGGGCCTTTAATTTTATCTACTACATCGTCTAAACGCCAACCAATAACATCTTCAAAGTCGTTATCTGCTTGTGCTACACCAACGATACGGTCTTTAGGCTTTAACCCTTTAGACTCATCAGCAGGACCACCACTAATAATACTTTGAATTACGGTATAATCTTCCTCTGCACGTAGCACTGCGCCAATACCTTCAAGTGATAGGTTCATTTCCATTTGAAAACGTTTAGCATTACGAGGAGATAAATAAGAGGTATGAGGTTCAACAACGCGCGCAAAGCTATTCATTACTAGCTGAAAAACATCTTCACTTTCACTTTGTTTAATACGTTTTATTGCATAATTATAACGTTTAGTGAGTACCTCTTTAGCTTTAGACCATTCTTTACCAGCAAGTAATAAATTCAATACGTCTGATTTAACTTTTACTCGCCATAATTCATCTAGTTCTGTGCTTGAAGCTGCCCATGGAGCATCTTCACGATCATAAATGTAAACTTCATTTTTAGTAAAATCAAAAGGTGATGCTTGAGATTCTTCATCGCCTGAATTAACAGCTATCACTTCAGAGTCAAGTAAGTTTAGTGCATATTGATAGCGCTCTAAACGACGTTGCATATTTAAATTATAAATATCATAAGCAACAGCCAATTTTCCACGAGCAAATGCATCGTCAAATTCTAAACTGTTCTTTTGAAGATCAGCAATGTCGGTCGCTAAAAAAATGTTACGAGAATAATCAAGTTGCTTAATATAACGTTCAAAAACTTCCTGAGAAAGAGAGTCACTAATTTTTACTTTTTTGTAGTGTCCACGAGTAAACCTTGCTGTAATACGTTTACTTGCTGTTGCATGCTGACTTTCTGGTGTAAGTAGTGGCAATGGTGTTTCTTTAGAAGCATCATCAAATGCAAGAGCACTATAGCTACCTATTGAAAAACTTACCGATAAAGATACGGCAAGTGCGATACGACAAAATTTTTGCATGCACGTTACTCCAAACTATTATTAATACTCAAGCCAAGCGATAAAACGTCAACTAAAAAGATAAAACTAAAACATAAAGTTATGAATAGATATTCTTTATTTGTGTTTTAATTGTCATACCTGAGTCAAGTTGAACGCTAATGTCTTTACCTGCAATTTCAGTGATGGTTGCATTCATTGGTGTATTCCCTAACTGAACTTTAACCTTACTTCCTATTTGTATTGTAGCTGACTCTACAGGTTTCAATGGTGGTAAATCTTTTTTTACTTCTTTACGCTTACTTGGCTTAGCTGATTTAACTGATTTAAATTTAGTTGCGTCACGCTTTGAACCTTCAGTCCCCTTACTACCATTGACTTTAAGTGATTTTCCTTCACCTATTTCTTGAGGTTTTTTATTTGATTTAGAATTGTTACTAAATTTTTCTTGGCTTTCTTTTAAGGTCTTACTGGCGTAATTGGCTTGTTCTTCATCAATCTCAGCAGCATCTTTTCCATCAATATCGACACGAAAAACACCTACTTTAATAGCTTTAAGGTAACGCCAGCTACTCGTATAATGTCTTAATGCTTGACGTAAGCGAGTTTTACTTACTGTTTCATCTTCATTGAGCTTTTCAGCCAAGTCTTGAAAAATACCAATTTTTAATGGTTTTACCGGACCTTTCACTGAAAAACATTCAGGAAATTTTTCGGTTAAATAGGTGATAATATCTTTAGTGCTTATACGTTTAATTTCAGTTTCCATAAATACAACTTTTATACAGTTTCAGTTAAATAGTTTAAATTAATAATCTTGCGCTTGTTGAAGGTGCTGCTCTCTGTTGTCTAAAACATGGCGACACCAATCGTAAATATCTTCAGACTCTAACTCAGGCATCATATCTTGCCCAATCCATGTATCCCATATCAAAGCTAATAACTGCTCTAATATTTCTGTTTCAATGTCTTCTTCCGCTAAATCATAGAGTGTATGGTAAATCTCATTGATTCGTTCTGCGACTATTTCTTCTTGACCATCCCAATCACCAACAACGGCTTCAGTAACTAAATAGTCGTGTATTATTACAAATTCTTTCATCGTGCTTGATTCATATTGGTTAAGTATTTCATCGTTCAAACGCTAAATGTTGTTCAAATACGCTAATAATGGCTTTTAAACCATCTTGGTCGTGTTGACCAAAGCGTTCAAAAATCGTGCTATCAATATCCAAAACCGCTATTATATCACCGTTAAGTTTAACTGGAATAACAATTTCAGCATTCGTTGTTGCATCACAGGCAATATGGCCGTTAAATTGATGAACATCATTAATGCGTTGAGTTGTTTTTTAATGAATTAAATAAGCTTAAAATTTTATATCTAGCTTAAAAACGCATAACATACCTTGAAAGTTACATTAATTAAAGCTTTTATCTAGGCTAGACTTCAATTTTTACGCTTTATTCGTTATTCAATTGAATATTTAACTAAAACACTGGCACTAATAGCTTGGTTGCCAATTTGAGAGCTGTGTTCATAAGAAGTACTAGTCGACATTGCTGCCGAATTATATCGAGCGCGATAATGATTGCTGCTTAATTCTTTAACATACAGTAACGATCCTAATTTTTTCTCAGTTTGATTTATTATTTGATGTGCCTTTATTTTTGCATTTTTAACCGCTTGAGCTAGTGCTTGTTGATAGTATTTGTCAGTATCTCCTACAGACATTGTTAATGGTGATATTCGACCTACCCCAATTTTAATTACGGCACTTAAGAATTGATCATAATCTTTTATGTCTGAAAATATTACAGTAATAGTTCTGCTTACCTCAAAAGATTGAGATTTAATATTATCTTCATGATTAGAAGGCGAAGTGCCAACATATACTTTACTTTTTTGGTTATTCGGTAGTCTTTGATTAACTTCTACTCCACGAACATCAACCACGGGCTTTTCTTTAATAACGCGCAAAGAAACACGAGCTGAATTAATATTTTGTGGTTTAATCCCTAAATTTTTAGCAACATCAATAACTTGATTACTTTTATGATCAACTCTCGCTCTAACTTTATCTGTCAAACGACCTTTTTCAATTATAGAAATAGATAGGTTAAAGTTATCTGGTTCAACTAAAATACTTGCTTGCCCTTTTACTTCAATGCCGTAATCCGAGGTGTTAGCCAGCACATTACTTGATAAAGTAAAAATAAAACATGCGCTAACAGTAAGCATATTAGTAAAGAATGTAGTTAAAATCTTTGGCATGTTTATTCCTATTATTTATTGTGTATAGTTTACGTGTATTAGTTATTTTGTAGCAGTTATATACTGTTTAAACTGGATCTTTTCTTGGGCAGAAGCATTTTTCCACCAGTATTTTAGCATAACCAAAGAATCAACTTGTAGTAACGTGTTACTCGTTTTCTGTTTGTTATTAGAGAGCGCTATAGACTTAGTAGCAGCCGCTGTTTCAACTAATAATGGCTTTTTACTTTTTTCAACGGTTTGCTTTGATACGTATGCATTTACCGCAAGATCTACCTGTTTAGCCACTTTATAATCAGAAACATTTTCTAATTCAATTTTTAGTTCTTTGTTACGTTCATTTTTTAATACTAATTCGGGTGATTTAGCAAAAGCTTTAGCATCACTTAAGTTTTTTATAGATACTGTTGCAAGTTTAAGTTGTTTTTCATTTTCAACACTAAATTTAACAACAAAACTTTGTGATTCCACTACTCGATCTTCTGCAAAGTCTAAATCTTCAAAAACATCTTTGTAACGAACAATTAATGCATGCTCACCTTGTTTAAGTGTAAAAGTTGCTTTTTTGCTGATAAAACCATGCTCAACTATTGTATCATCAACTTCGCTAACAATAAGGTTATCTGAAACAGTTAACGTTGTTGCCCATAGGTTAAATGAAATAGTTGACGTTAATAAAACAGCAGATGTTAATATAATATAATTAATATAGTTTAGAAAATAAAAAAACCTAGTCAAAATAAAAGCCCTTATAACAGTAGAGTAAGCTCTTTTATAAACTGCCTAGGCGTTAATGCAAAGGAATATTTTAGTTAACTAGGCTAAAGTACTAGTAAAGTTGCTAAAAGCTGTCGTCAGGGATACGTACCCAACCTTCCATCAAAATTCGAGCGCTACGACTCATGCTTACTTTTTTAACCGTCCAGTTACCATTAACACATTCAGCTTGAGCACCTACTTTTAACGTACCTGATGGATGACCAAAAATTACCGCACTTCTTTCTCCTGAGCCTGCAGCTATATTTACTAATGTGCCAGGAATAGCTGCAGCAGTACCAATAGCGACAGCGGCAGTTCCCATCATGGCATGATGTAACTTACCCATAGAAAGTGCACGTACATGTAAATCAATATCACTAGCTGCAATATTTTTACCGCTAGAAGAAATATAAGATTGAGCTGGTGCAACAAACGCTACTTTAGGGGTGTGTTGACGAGAGGCAGCATCAGATATATCACTAATTAAGCCCATTTTTACTGCGCCATAAGCACGAATGGTTTCAAAACGCGTTAATGCTTTTTCATCGCCATTAATTGTCTCTTGAAGTTCTGCACCTGTGTATCCTATCTCATCTGCATTTAAGAAAATGGTTGGTATTCCTGCGGTTATCATAGTTGCTTTAAATGTGCCGATATTAGGTACAACAAGATCATCAACTAAATTTCCCGTTGGGAACATTGCCTCGCTTGGATCTACAGGTGCAACAAAATCAACTTTCACTTCAGCCGCAGGAAAAGTGACACCATCAAGTTCAAAATCACCCGTTTCTTGTACTTTGCCGTTCGTCATAGGTACATGAGCAATAATTGTTTTACTGATGTTTTTTTGCCAAATTCGCACTTCACAAAGTCCGTTTTCAGGTATTCTATCTGCGCTCACTAACCCTGAACTAATAGCAAAAGAGCCTACAGCCGCAGTCAGATTACCGCAATTCCCACTCCAATCCACAAACGCTTTATCAATAGCAACTTGTCCAAAGAGATAATCAACATCATGATTTTCTTCTTCTGATTTAGCAAGAATTACCGTTTTACTGGTACTTGATGTGGCTCCGCCCATGCCATCCGTTTGTTTACCGTATGGATCTGGGCTACCGATAACACGTAATAACATGTTATCGCGAGGTTCACCTGCTACCTGACAACGCTCTGGTAAATCGGTTAAATTAAAAAACACACCTTTAGATGTACCTCCACGCATATAAGTTGCAGGGATTTTTGTTTGAGGAACGAAAGACATTTAACACCTCTAAATTTGATTGTTTATATTTTACTAAAATAAAAGCAGCAAATTAGTTATCTAAGTTGCTGCTTTCAATTATCTATTTACACTGAGTTGATTTTCATAAGAAGAGTTTTAGTGTTTTAACAAGGCGGAAGCGCGGAGTTGACGAACGTCAATGAGCACTTCCAACGCAGTTAAATCGCTAAAAATCAATTATGAATTCGACTCTAAAAAGTCTGTGGCAAACTTTTGCAATACCCCACCGCCATCATAAACAGAAACCTCTTCCGCTGTATCTAAACGACACTTCACTGGAATTTCAATGACTTCGCCGGCCTTTTCTCCATTCTTTTCATTTGAGCTACGTGTCATCACAACAGTCATCGCTGCGCCTGGTGATGTAGTACCAACGACATCATAAGTTTCGCTACCGTCAATGTTATACGTATGGCGTGTTTCACCATTAATAAACTCTAATGGTAATACTCCCATACCAACTAAGTTAGTACGATGAATACGCTCAAAACCTTGTGAAACGATAACTTCAACACCAGCTAAACGAACACCTTTTGCAGCCCAATCTCGTGATGAACCTTGACCATAATCTGCACCAGCGATGATAATTAATGGCTGTTTGCGATCCATATAAGTTTCGATAGCTTCCCACATGCGAGATTCAGTTCCTTCAGGCTCAATACGTGCAAGTGAACCTTGCTTAACTTCGCCATTTTCGTCACGACACATCTCATTAAACAATTTCGGGTTAGCGAATGTTGCTCGTTGAGTTGTTTCATGATCGCCACGGTGAGTTGCGTATGAGTTAAAGTCTTCTACGGGTAAGCCCATTTTATCAAGGTAGGCACCTGAAGCGCTATTTAGCTGAATCGCATTTGATGGTGATAAATGATCGGTTGTGATGTTATCACCTAATACCGCTAAAGGACGCATGCCCTTCATAGTACGCTTGCCAGCTATTGCCCCTTCCCCCTCTTTTTTCCAGTAAGGAGGTCGGCGAATATAAGTACTTTTAGGATCCCAATCGTACAATGGGCTTTCAGCAGGTTCAAACGCACCTAAATCAAACATTGGTGTGTAAATTTTCTTAAATTGTTCAGGTTTAACACATGAAGCAACAATTGCATCGATCTCTTCATCTGACGGCCAGATATCTTTCAAGGTAATGTCGTTACCGTTCTGATCTTGACCTAGAATATCTTTTTCAATATCAAAACGCATCGTACCCGCAATGGCATAAGCAACCACTAATGGCGGTGACGCCAAGAATGCTTGTTTTGCGTGTGGGTGAATTCGACCATCAAAATTACGATTACCCGATAATACCGCTGTAGAATATAAATCACGGTCGATAATTTCTTGTTGGATTTTAGGATCTAACGCGCCAGACATACCGTTACACGTTGTACATGCATAACCGACAATACCAAAACCTAATTTTTCCATTTCAGAAAGAAGACCTGCTTCTTCTAAGTAAAGTTTGGCTACTTTTGACCCCGGAGCAAATGACGATTTAACCCAAGGTTTACGTACTAAACCTAATTCGTTAGCACGTTTAGCGACAAGACCTGCAGCAACAACATTTCGTGGATTAGAGGTGTTAGTACATGACGTTATTGCAGCAATAATTACCGCGCCATCAGGCATTTCACCCTTAGCTTCTTGTGCTTTACAAGCATCTAAACCTTTAGCAATGTGTTTCGAAGCTAAATCAGCTGTTGGTAAACGACGATGTGGATTAGAAGGACCAGCTAAGTTACGACATACCGTCGATAAATCAAATTCGATAACACGCGGATATTGCGCTTCAACTAAATCATCCGCCCAAAGACCTGTGTGTTTAGCGTAGGTTTCAACTAACGCTACTTGCTCTGGTTCACGACCAGTAAGCTTTAAGTAATCAATTGTTTGTTCATCGATGTAGAACATACCAGCAGATGCACCATATTCTGGTGTCATGTTTGAGATAGTTGCACGGTCACCAATGGTTAAATCTTTAGTACCTTCACCGAAAAACTCTAAGTAGCTTGAAACAACTTTTTCGTTACGTAAGAACTCAGTAATTGCCAATACCATATCAGTAGCTGTGATACCTGGTGCACGTTTGCCTGTTAACTTAACACCAATAATATCAGGTAAGCGCATCATAGATGGGCGACCCAACATAACAGTTTCAGCTTCTAAACCACCTACACCAACCGCGATAACACCTAAAGCATCAACGTGTGGAGTGTGAGAATCAGTACCAACACAAGTATCAGGGAAAGCGACACCGTCACGTGCTTGAATCACCGGTGACATTTTCTCTAAGTTAATTTGATGCATAATGCCGTTACCAGCAGGAATTACATCAACATTTTTAAAGGCGGTCTTGCTCCACTCGATAAATTTAAAACGGTCTTCGTTACGACGATCTTCAATATCACGGTTTTTTTGAAATGCTTTAGGATCAAAACCGGGGGCTTCCACTGCGAGAGAGTGATCAACAATTAATTGTGTTGGTACAACAGGGTTAACTTTGGCAGGATCACCACCTTGGTCGGCAATAGCATCCCGAAGACCAGCTAAATCAACTAAAGCAGTTTGACCTAGAATATCATGACAAACCACACGAGCAGGATACCAAGGAAAGTCTAAGTCTTGCTTACTTTCAATTATTTGTTTTAACGAATCAGTTAACGTTTCAGGATCACAACGTCGTACTAATTGTTCAGCTAATACACGTGAAGTATAAGGTAGTTTTGCATAAGCACCTGCGCTTATATCTTCAATTGCTGATCGGGTATCAAAATAGTCAATACTTGTACCCCTTACTTTATAATTGGGTAGCGGTTTGCGGTAATCGTAATTCATAATTTTTCCTTCAGGACAATGTGCCAGAAATTATCTGGCACATAACAACAAATAAACTATTTGTTGATAGATTATCTCTCTATTGTTTTATCTTTCTGAAATCGGTGTAACTGTACGTGGCTCACTACCAGTATAATCTGCTGATGGGCGAATTATACGGTTATTGCTACGTTGTTCCATTACGTGTGCAGCCCAACCTGTTAAACGTGAACAAACAAAAATAGGTGTAAATAATTTAGTTGGAATCCCCATATAGTTGTAAGTAGAAGCATGGAAAAAATCAGCATTACAAAATAATTTCTTGGTATCCCACATGAATTCTTCACAAGCAACAGAAATATCGTAAAGTGAGGTATCACCATTTTCACCCGCTAGTTTTTCTGACCAAGCTTTAATGATCACATTACGTGGATCTGAGGTGCGATAAATGGCATGACCAAAACCCATGATTTTTTCTTTGCGCTCTAACATACCTGCCATTTGTACTTTTGCATCACTCGGTGATTTGAACTTTTGGATCATATCCATAGCAGCTTCATTAGCACCACCATGAAGAGGCCCACGTAAAGTGCCAATAGCGCCTGTGATACATGAGAACATATCTGATAATGTTGATGCACAAACGCGTGCCGTAAAGGTTGATGCGTTAAATTCATGCTCAGCATATAAAATTAATGATACGTCCATTACACGTTCATGTTGTGCTGAAGGACTTTCACCGTTTAATAAACGTAAAAAGTGACCACCTAATGAGCTTTCATCACTCATGCAATCAATTTCAACGCCATCATGTGAGAATTTATACCAGTAACACATAATGGCAGGAAAAGCGGCTAACAAACGATTAGCTGATTTGTTCTGCTGTGAAAAATCTACTTCTGGTTCAATATTACCTAAAAATGAACAACCTGTGCGCATAACGTCCATAGGGTGAGTATCTTTAGGAACAAGCTTTAATACTTCTTTTAATGCTTGTGGAATATCACGCATTGCTAGTAGCTCAGCTTTATATTCAGTTAACTCACCTGTTGTTGGTAATTCACCATTAAATAATAAATAAGCCACTTCTTCGAACGTTGCATTTTCCGCTAAATCAGCAACGTCATAACCACAGTAGGTTAAACCACTACCTGATTTTCCAACGGTACATAACGATGTTTCTCCTGCGCTTTGACCACGTAAGCCTGCGCCACTTATTTTCTTATCAAGAGTCTTGTCTGACATAATTCTTTCCTCATTCTTTAATGTTTTTATAGGTAAATTACTTATTTTTTCCATCAGCAAATAACGAATCTAGTTTTTGCTCATAATCGTGGTAACCAAGGTAGTCATATAAATCCATGCGTGTTTGCATGTTATCAATTTCAGCTTTTTGGTCGCCATCCGCTAATAACGTTTTATAAACAGATTCAGCCGCCTTGTTCATAGCGCGAAATGCTGATAATGGATAAAGCACCATGGCACAACCCCACTCACCTAGCTGTTCTTTATTCCAAAGTTCTGTTTGACCAAATTCAGTGATGTTAGCAAGAACAGGTACGTCCAAAGCTTCTGTAAAGGCACGATAATGTTCTTCTGTTTTAATCGCTTCAGCAAAAATACCATCGGCACCCGCAGCAACATAAGCTTTAGCACGTTCTAATGCAGCTTCTAAGCCTTCTTGA
The DNA here is from genome assembly GCA_016745015.1 of Colwellia sp. Taxonomy (GTDB): domain Bacteria; phylum Pseudomonadota; class Gammaproteobacteria; order Enterobacterales; family Alteromonadaceae; genus Colwellia. Next base: position 3,736 of record JADGDH010000037.1, on the reverse strand, counting down.
GCAAATGCATCGGTACGCGCCATAATGAAAAAGTCAGGGTCAATACGTGCATCAACGGCTGCGCGAATGCGATCTTCCATTTCTTCTGTTGAAACAATTTCTTTATTTGGACGGTGACCACAACGCTTTTGCGCAACTTGATCTTCAATATGAACAGCAGCAGCACCTGCTTTTTCCATATCACGAATAGTTTTGGCAATATTAAATGCCCCACCCCAACCTGTATCAATATCCACTAACAAAGGTAAAGAAGATGCTGAAGTGATACGCGCTACATCAGCAACTACATCATTTAAAGAAGTCATACCTAAATCAGGTAGACCATAAGATGCATTCGCAACACCGCCACCTGATAAATAAATGGCTTGGTGTCCTAATTGCTCTGCCATCATGGCGCAATAAGCATTAATAGTACCAACAACTTGAAGTGGCTTGTTATTGGTTAATGCTTGGCGAAACTTAGCGCCAGCTGACATAGGCTTACTTAGTGAGTGCTTAGACATAATATTTCCTCTACTTTTTATCGTTAAATTCTGTCAATTTTTGTTGTGCAATTTTGTTTTCAATATTCTTTCTTGAGGCAGCAATGTGACGACGCATTAACATTTCGGCCAATTCACCATCTCTATCGCTTATCGCTTGGATTATTTGAAAATGCTCATTAAAAGCACGGCTTGCTCTAGGACTATTCATGCCAAATTGGCAACGATACATGCGTACTAAATGATATAATTGGCCACAGATGAGATCAATTAACTGCTTGTTATGGCTACCTAAAATAATTTTATAATGGAAGTCGAGATCCCCTTCCTCTTGATAATAAGCAACACCATCTTTAAGCTCTTGTGTTTGACCATGTGCTTTAAGCATTGCTTTCATATCAACAATTTCTTTATCAGACATGTTCAATGCCGCTTGACGACATGCCATACCTTCAAGTGCTTCTCGAGTAATATAAAGTTCAAGCAACCCTTCAATGGTGCAGTCAACAACTCTTGAACCAACATTAGCCTTGCGCTCAATTAAATGGCACTTTTCTAAACGATTCAGCGCTTCTCGTAAGGTAGAACGACTGATTTGATAATATTTAGCGAGCTCTGGTTCGCTTACTTTACTACCTGAGGCAATATCACCTTCAACAATAGCATGCTGTATTTGCTCAAATACTTTATCTGCAGTAGTTACAGCTTTTGGTTGAGTAGGGTTTGCTAGATACATGGAGTTAAAACCTTACTTTATCTTTAAAACAAATTGTCGACACATCAAATTTATAAACAGAATAATAACGGATTAGATTTAATATGCAAGTAGACTTAAGTATTATTGTCGACAATTTTGCCTTTCAATTTTTAAAAAAACACAAAAAAGCCCACGCAATACTTTACTATTGCGTGGGCTTTCTATATTTAACTTCACTTTTAGTACACTTTATTCAAATAACATTGTTATAAACAATAAAGTGGCATCCCTAAGGGGATTCGAACCCCTGTTACCGCCGTGAAAGGGCGGTGTCCTAGGCCTCTAGACGATAGGGACACTGAAACCGCTTGTCGAATGTATTCGACGTTTTAGTGTTAGGAGAGCGCTGAGCCTGCGAAGCCGAGCGGTATTATTAAAAATAATTACCTAACATATAGCAAGTTAAAAACTATCTACCAGATCACTCTGGTGATTTAATTTAACTTAAGTCTTGTAATAGTAGACTTATTGAAAAACTAAAACTCTAAACTCTTATTTTTCTTTTTTCTTAAAGATTTACTCTTCTCAAAAAAATTCAGTATAAGAACCTGATTCACAATTTATGCACTTACCTATTATAAAACTTATTATAAAAAGTAAAGTGGCATCCCTAAGGGGATTCGAACCCCTGTTACCGCCGTGAAAGGGCGGTGTCCTAGGCCTCTAGACGATAGGGACACTAAAATTGGTAAGCGAATGAATTCGCTACTTTAGTGTTAGGCGAGTGCTGAGCCTTTGAAGCCTAGCGACATTACCCAATACTAAAACTGGCAATTACCAATTCTGAACAGTGCTTATTTTTTATAAGTATAAGCAAACTTATTTTATATTTTCCAGCTAATAAAAGCTGAAAAATAAATAGTGGCATCCCTAAGGGGATTCGAACCCCTGTTACCGCCGTGAAAGGGCGGTGTCCTAGGCCTCTAGACGATAGGGACATTAAACTATCGTATTTAGCCATATAATACAGCTAAATATAAATCTCTTTCCATTTACTTTTAAATGGTGGAGCTATGCGGGATCGAACCGCAGACCTCTTCGCTGCCAGCGAAGCGCTCTCCCAGCTGAGCTATAGCCCCGCTTGTTTAAATATTCTTCTTAAAAAGAAGCAATTCAAACGGTTATATTTAATAACTGGCCTAATAGCTATTAAATATAGCCTCTTACTTTTTATAGAAAGAGCAAGAGAATTTTCAACCTAAGAATTTCCAAAGAAATAAACTCTTGCTGAAAACGAGGCGCATTCTAAGCAGCAGCCTTGAAACTGTCAACACTTTTTTTTAAAAAACAGTGAAAACATTGCAAAAAATAGTTTGAGTGATTACATAAACATCAACTTGGCTATTTTTTACCTAACTGCTTGTTTGGCTATATAATTTATAGGCTCAAAAGAAGTGTATTTAACAAGATAATTTAGCCCATAAATTAACTAAATAATTAACTGAACATAACCAACCTACTTTCTTTTTCAAGCATTTACAGGTATTGTTTGTTCACGAACTATTATCAATTATTACTTAGAGTTATAAACTATAGAATGCAATTAAACAAATTAAACATTGTTGCTATTGGTGGTGGTCATGGTTTAGGTAGAGTTTTATCAACCCTCTCTTTTATGGGGAATAAGCTTACTGGAATTGTAACTACAACTGATAATGGTGGCTCCACGGGTAAGTTACGAAAACGTAGTAGTTCGATCGCTTGGGGTGATTTAAGAAACTGTTTAACTGAACTTGTAGATAGTGATTCTATTGGCAGTCAACTATTCAACTTTCGCTTTGATGGAAATGATGAATTAGGCGGTCATAATTTAGGTAACCTCATTTTATATGGTTTAGGGCAAGTACAATCACGCCCTTTAGATTCTATAAAACTAGTTAGGCGTATACTTCGAGTTCGCACGCAAGTATTACCTATGTCTGAAACACCTACTGATTTAATGGCTTTCTATCCGGAAGGTCGTTGTAGGGTTGGTGAGCTTTCTGTAGATGAAATGCCCGTAATGCCTACCAGTTTAATGCTTGCTCCTCTTGTTAAGTCGATAGAGCCATGCATCAATGCAATTAATAATGCGGATCTAATTATTTTAGGCCCCGGTAGCTTTCTTACCAGTATAGTACCTCCGTTATTGGTTAGAGATATTAGTAATGCTATTGCTAATAGAAAAGGTCACTGTGTATTTATTGATAATATAGTTTTGGAAAACAGCCCGGCTGCAAAACTATCGATAGATGAAAAGCTAAACTGGATAGAAGAAAATATAGGCTGTTTACCTGTTGATAGTATTATTTGTCATGATCCAGGTATTAAATCAGATAAGGTTAATATAATTTGTCGTGATTTAGCACACAATAAAACTCCTCATTATCACGATAAGAAAAAACTTATTGGTGCACTTGAAGCTTGTTTATCCAGTATTGATAACAAAAAGTAATCAGCTTAATTAATTATTGCACAGACTACTACACAAATTACTACACAGAAAAATCCAATTTAT
>JADGDH010000175.1 GCA_016745015.1 Colwellia sp. | reverse complement strand
CGCACGGCGTACACAGCGTGAAATTAAGTGATAGTAACGAGTGTCTTGCAGGGAAACCTGCTTGCTTCGAGATTGGGTCATTATTAACGTCCTTGTTAAAATTTTGAGTAGATTATATAACTATAGACATTTTTGGGGGATTCGCTAGTTTATGGCTGTCCCCATTTGTTTCACTCAACGGTAGCGATACGGTAACTAAACCAAAGTAGAACCGTTCCTGTGATTGATTGCAATAACATATGCTTCCTAGGTGATTTTAGGAAAGATGTAGATTTACCGATTAGAAACACCATTGCTGAAAACCATAATGCAGCAAACAAAGCATGGATGGTAACTAGTGTATAAGAGGATGCTATAGCATTGGATTGAAAATTAATAAATTGTGGGAATGCCGCTAGATAAAAAATAGACACTTTAGGGTTTAGAAGATTTGTTAATAACCCTTCCAAAAAACAAGAGGATAATTTTTTTGGAGCATGCTCTTTGTTTTGCAAAGTAGTAATTGTTGATGACTTAGGTTGATTGAAAGCTGAAATTATTGCCTTTATGCCTAAATACCCCAAATAAATAGCGCCAACTAACTTAACGATAAAAAATAAATTGGCTGAAGAAACTATGATTGCTGAAAGGCCAAAAACGGATAACGTACCATGTAGGTAAAAAGCAGCTACAACCCCCATAACATTAACGTATCCATGCTTTTTACCTGAAACAGGAACTGTTTTTAAAAGTAAAGCGCCATTGGGCCCAGGAGACATTACCATTAACGAAATAATCAAAAAAAATGTAAATATTGTATAAATATCGATTTTAAAACTCCTGAACTTTGGTAGTACTTATAACGCCGCGTTAACCGGAGGAGTAATGATGGCAGTTTTTTTGCGTTTTTTTGCAAAAATAGTGACAACATTACGGAGTCCGTGTTGAACGCCTTGTTAGGCTTGCACTAGGAGTTATCATGTGTGCTACCTATTCCCAACGATTTTACTTTCCCGCTTGGCTGAGTAACGCTCACTTGTAAAAAGTGCTTTGTAGAGCTAAAGAAACGCTTTTTGTCACATATAAAATACGTCGTAGTATGGTAAGTTTCGTTCCGTTGTAGCCGACAAGTAAAGCCTAGTTCATTTAATTCATTCACTACTTCATGCGCAGGTTCACCTACCAATTTTTTTATCCGAAATTTCACTCTTACATCATAATATTCAAGATATATAGGGTAAGACAAAACACAAATTGAAAACAATACAATTACTTTATTCATACTTTTTCTAATATAGAGAGCAGTCATTAAGATATATGAACTGAAACGGCCTAACGCCGCGTTAACTGGCGTAGTAATGATGGCGGCTTTTTTGCGTGTTTTGGCGAAAAAGGTGACAGCATTACGGAGTCCACGTTGAACGCCTTGTTAGTGGTTTTATTGTTCACGGTTGCCATTGTTTGTGTGCCTCTAGATCATCACCGAAGCCAGCTGCCATAAATAAATCTCGGTAGTCAGTATTTGCCAAAATAATCGCAGACTCAAATTTTTCTATGTTGCCGCTACTTAATTTTAAGACTGAAAGCCAAACCCTTTCCATATTTTCCTGTGACCAATCTTCGCATCCAGGAATATTGGTTGAACATTTTTCTAGTAACGTTGACTCAATTATTTCCGCTTCTTTGACGGAGAACAAAGCATCAATAATTTCTGTGGTTTTATTCGATAGTTCCATTTTTGCTATACCACTAACGCCGCATTCACTGGTGGAGTAAGTTGGCGCGATTTTTTGCGTTCTTTTGCAAAAAACGCGACGGCTTACGGAATCCGGTGCAATGCCTTGTTAGATTTTTAAAACCAGTCATATGAAGGATAACTGCCTCCGATTGACTGAACCATAACATCATCTACGAGCTTGAATGCAGTGCTAGAATTTGACATAAAAATAACCGCCAACCTCTCTTTAGGATAACCGACTACGTAGTGCCTAAACCCAGCCATGCTACCCCAGTGCCAGAATGATTGATTAGGTTGTGTATTTTGTAGCCCCCAACCTAAACCCCATTGAATTTTTTTGGTAATACTTATATTTGGAGACAGTAATAATGCTGAAACTCCGTTAGAATCAGCTGAAGTATTTATGATATGAGATACAAAGAGGGAATAATCTTCTAATGTTGTAAATAGACTCCACGCAGAATACCCAATATCTGGCTTTTCATTAGAAATATTCTTTTCACCGCCCGCACCATAGCTATTTGAGATAGTTTCTCGGTACTTAGATTGCCATATAAAACTACTTTCTTTCATTTTCAGTGGTTTAAAAACCATTTCTCCGGCTAATTTATTGAGTTTTTTATCAGTTATTTTTTCGACAACCCGCTGAAGATATAGATACCCATGACCTGAATATTTAAATTCTTTACTTGGGGAAAATTCAAACTCAATATCTTGCTCTGAAATATCTAAATTTGGTAAGCCAGATGAATGCGAAAGCACCATTCTTGCTGTTACCTCGTCAGACCGAGAGTCAGTGGGTATAACCCTACCTTTAAGGTAAGCAGATAGGGGCCTATCTAAGTCAATTTTTCCTTCCTGAGCTAGTTTTACGACTATATAAGAAAAAATTGGCTTCCCCAATGAAGCACCTCTAAACACCGTTGATTCATTAATTTCTTTTGAATTCTCAACATCACTAAGACCAAAAAATTTTTTCAATGAAACATTCCCATTCCTAATAATAGAAACAGACAATCCTTTCACTCCATATTCATTCATAAGCTTAGGCGTTACACGATCAAGGTTACTTGATATGTCTTTGATAGGGGCCTCAAGCAACAATGGCTGATCACGATTACAGCCTGAACAAGCCAGTAGTATGAGTACCGCTATAAGATATTTAATTTTAATACTCATTAATGTGCTCTAAATCTAACGCTTAAATAAGCGGCTGATAATAGTTGGCTAAAATAGTGAGGAACGAACGCAGCCAACTGTTAGCAGTCCGTTTGATTTACCTTGTTAGTTGTATTGCCACTGTAATTGCCAAAACAACCACACTGACTAAAATTTAATAGTTTTGCGGAAGGATCAAAAAATACCCCGTCGCAATATTGCCACAAGCCATGAATTTGAGCCGCTTGCGCCTTTGCTAATTTTTTCACTAACCTACATTAGGCGAAAACTGTTTATCAAAAAACTAAAACTAATTTATTGGCAATAAACTTACCACAAAAAAGAAATGAAACAAGTACTAAACTTTTAGGTAAAACACCGATGCTTGCAAATAAATTTAACAAGAGCATATTGCGGCAACTAACGCTTAAATAAGCGGCTGATAATAGTTGGCTAAAATAGTGAGGAACGAACGCAGCCAACTGTTAGCAGTCCGTTTGATTTACCTTGTTAGTTGTATTGCCACTGTAATTGCCAAAACAACCACACTGACTAAAATTTAATAGTTTTGCGGAAGGATCAAAAAATACCCCGTCGCAATATTGCCGCAAGCCATGAATTTGAGCCTTTTACACAAAAGTTGATTAAGCGAAAAGCACAAACACATTTGTTAAAAACCTAAACCATTTGAGTGATAAACACCAAACCAATTTAGGCGAAAACTGTTTATCAAAAAACTGAAACTGATTTGTTGGCAATAAACTTACCACAAAAAAGAAACGAAACAAGTACAAAACTTTTAAGTAAAACACCGCTGCTTGCAAATAAATTTAACAAGAACATATTGCGGCAACTAACGCCTGCTTCAGTTGACCGTAAAAAGGGGCAGAAAATTTGCGTCTTTTTGCAAATTTTGTGACGCTTTTTACGGTCAACTGGAAGCATTTGTTATGCCTTAGTTGCCACGGCACAATAAGAAACAAATGGAACACCATCTTTTTCTCTAATTTGTGCATCATGAAATCCAGCATTTGAAAGCAAGTTGATGATGTCCTGTTTAGAAAAAGAGTTAAAAATATCCTCACTTAGATTTATGTTGCTCATTTGTACATCATCTCTAAATCCGATAACCACTTTGCCGCCAGACCGAAGCACACGAAACATTTCAGAAATATAGTCTTCTGGGTTTTTCCAAAAATACAGAGTGTTTGTTGAACATAATTTGTCAAACACATTGTTTTCGAATGGAAGCGAGCTACATTCACCTTTATGTAGAAAAACTCGACCCGAAGAGATGTGTCTGGAATTTACTTTTGCAGCCTGTTTTAACATCACCCCTGAAAAATCGATTCCATCTACAGTGCCATCAGTGGTGATATTTGCCATTTCATTTACCAACTTACCTGGTCCAAATCCAATCTCTAAAACCCTGTCAGCAGGGTTCAGTGATAAGCTTTCTTTAACAAAAGTGTTCAGATCTGCATTGCCAGAGTTAAATATTTTTGTCATTACAAAGCGACCAATAAATCCAGAAGGTTTCCTTGCTTGTAAGGACAAAATTCTTGATGGTATTAGTTTAACTATCCACATGATTCACTCTTTTTGGGCATAACAGCTTATTAGACGGGAAAAAACCTTCTTTTCTACAAGGTCTATAACCCCGTCTACTTTTAAATTAACTTGTACAATATCCCTATACTCCTAATATATCAATAGCT
>JADGDH010000174.1 GCA_016745015.1 Colwellia sp. | reverse complement strand
ATATACGCACGAAAAGTACCAATATTAGTTAACTGTCGACTATCAACTTTATGTAAACTTTCATTCTGATTTAATGATTTATTTTCAAGATCGAGTTGCTGTTTTTTATCTGTTAAATAGGTTTTCAATAAATTAGTACTGGCTAAAAAATCAACTTTTTCCAACGAGTAAAAATCAATACTACCAATATCAATAATTAATGTTCGCTTAATACGTCTTGCACCGGTGTGATACATATTGCGCCAGTTTTTAAAAGAATCACTAATCAAAGCATACGTTGGTACTGTGGTGATTGTTTTATCAAAATTTTGTACTTTAACCGTGTTTAAACCAATTTCAATAACATCACCATCGGCGCCGTATTTAGGTAATTCAATCCAGTCCCCTGCTACAACCATTTTATTCGCCGATATTTGAATACTGGCGACTAAACCTTTAATCGTATCTTGAAAAACTAAAATTAAAACTGCAGTTAAAGCACCTAAACCACTAAGCAAATAAATTGGTGATTTATCTAGAATTAACGAAACAATAATAATTGCAGCCACTAAATAAACAGCTAATTTAATAACTTGGATAATGGCATTAAGCGGCAGGTATTTTTGTTTAGCCGTCTCACCATATAAGCTTTTACTAACATTGAGTACAGCACTGACGCTGCGCGCAACTTGAAAAGTTAAAAACACCTTTGTAAACAATACTAATAAATTGGTTAATAGAAACTCACTAGGGAAAATAAGCGGCGTTAAAAATAATATGAGAATAAAAGGCAACAGTAGTGTTAATCGCGTTAACACTTTGTGCTCAATTAAAGCATCATCCCAAGTGTTTTTAGTTTTAACAATCAGCTTATGAACTACTTTAAGAAATTGGTTTTTAGCAATGTAATAGCTGATGACAGAAACTAGCCCAATAATAAGCAAACCAACAGCTATAGCACTAGTTTCAAGATATTTATCACTAACACCCTGTTCTAGTAACCAAGCAGTAATTAGCTCATTCATATCTGTTCCTTAACTGTTTCTACTCTGTAATGAGTTTTTTCGCATCTTTTCAAGCCTAGCATCTTTTTCATGCCAAAATTTCGTTAACCATTTTTGAAAGGCTATTTTATGCGTTCGATCATTCATGTAATCACCGTTAAGTGCGCTATCAATTTCTTGAGTATGTATTTCAATGTGTACACTTTTAATGCGGCCACAAAGAAAATCAACGAACGTTGGAATACCTTCAGGGTAATAAATAGTAACATCTACTAGTGTAGTTAAATGCTCACCCATTGCATCGAGTACAAAAGCAATACCTCCCGCCTTGGGTTTTAATAAGTGTTGAAATGGCGATTGTTGTTTATCGTGCTTAGCTTGAGTAAAGCGAGTGCCTTCAATGAAACTCATCACGCTAACTGGTTTGTGTTTAAATTTCTCACAAGCTTTACGCGTAGTCTCTAAATCTTTACCTCGCAAGTGAGGATTTTTTTTCAAAAAAGGTTGGGTATAACGTTTCATGAAAGGAAAGTCTAATGCCCACCAAGCCAAACCTAAAATAGGCACATAAATTAACTCTTTCTTTAAAAAGAATTTTAGAAACGGTATTTCGCCATGTAAAACCCTTTGTAATACTACAATATCTACCCAACTTTGATGATTAGCTAACACCAAGTACCAATCTTTTTTATTTAATTCTTCTAAGCCTGTTATTTTAAGCTCCATTTTAGTAAACAGACTTTGGTTGAAAGTATTAACAGCTACCCAATTACTCGCCATTAAATCTAATAAATAGCTGAACATTTTTTGAGAAAAACTCAGTGGTATTAATGCTTTAAATAAAGAAAAGATCAAAATAGGAATTAGCCAAAAAACAGTGTTAACGGCATAAAAACTAAAAGAAAGAAACGCAATAAGTGGCGCAGGTAAAAAATTAAGCATGTTGGAAACGTTAAAATAGTTAAATAAAAGAAAATTATCTATATTTAATCATGCTTTGCCCATAAATTATATTTTTAATTTTTCTATATTGATTACTTTATAGATAAAGAGATATGCTTTATAGCTATTTAGCCGCACAATAATGTCTAACCCTAGCGTGCATTTTTATCTAGAGCTGTTGAATGACTATCCTATTTTCATCATACTACTAAAGGAAACAATCACAGGAGGAATAATGGATTTTAACAGAGCTGTAATCAAAGTCGGTAGTGCCTTAGTAGCACCAACTGAAAATGGTTGTAGCGGAAAATATACCTTAGCAATATCGCAGTTTATTACTAAGTGTCAGCAACAAGGCAAAGAAATTATTCTTGTGTCTTCTGGCGGTGTTGCCGCTGGTCGAAGTCTTATACAACATGGCTCTCCCAATTTATCACTTGCCACTAAAAAAGCCATGTCTTCTGTTGGACAAATGCAAATGATGGCCAACTGGCAGCGTTTTTTTGATATCCCTTGTAGTCAAATTTTAATCACCCAAGAAGACTTAGCTGACAGGCGACGTTTTATTAGTATTAAACACACCATAAGAATTCAGTTAGATAATGGTGTTTTACCTATAGTAAATGAAAATGACACCGTAGCTAGTGCAAGTTCATCTGTAGGTGATAATGACAACCTTGCCGCATTAGTAGCGCAAGTCTGTGAAGCAGATAGTTTATTTATTTTAAGTGATATTGATGGTGTTTTTACCAAAGATCCTAACATAAATGACGACGCAGTTCTGATCCCTGAAATTGAAGAAATTACCGATGAAATTTATGACATGGCAGGTGTTAGCAGAAATCACCTCGCCACTGGAGGTATGAAAACCAAAATTCAAGCAGCAGAAAAAGCAGTTGAACATGGTATAAATACATATATTGTCAATGGTACTCGTAGTGAAGTGTTTGCCTCTTTGCTGCAAGAAATTAATCCTGGTACTCGTTTTGCTGCTGACAAAAATATTATTACAGCGAAAAAACACTGGCTGAAACACACGCTAAAAAGCCAAGGCTCTATTACTATAGATAATGGTGCTGTGAAAGCATTAGTAAACAAAGGCGCATCATTGTTACCTGCGGGTATTAAGTCTGTTAAAAATAGATTTAAAGCAGGTGATTCAGTTGACCTTATTGATCACCAAAGCAAAAAGGTAATCGCAAAAGGCATTAGCCTTTTTAGCCACAACGACTTAAAGCGTATTATGGGTAAACACAGTGATGAGATTACCAATGTGTTAGGTGAGCATCACCAGAGTAGCGTTGTGGTACATCGTGATGATATGGTTTTATTTTAAAGTAAACTTTTCGTTCATTTCGCTTAGGGTCTGTTGATCTTTGCTGATTAACAGACCCTAATTAAGTTACCAAATATTTTACTGAGATAACAATGACAGAATTTTCAATGGCAGCTGCGGCTGCTAATACCAAAATAGCAAGCCGTGTAGTAGCGCAACTAACAAGCACAGAAAAAAACATATTGTTGGTTGCTATCGCAGAAGCAATAGAAGCTAACAGTGAGCTTATTATTAAGGAAAATGCCAAAGATATTGCCGCAGGCAGAGATAAAGGTTTAACACAAGCCATGCTTGATAGACTTGTATTAACCGCAACTGGCATTAAGGATATTAGCGCAGCAATTAGAGAAATTGTTGCCCTAAAAGATCCTGTTGGCGACATTAGCAATTTGTCTTTGCGCCCTAATGGCTTGCAAGTGGGGAAAATGCGTATTCCATTAGGCGTTATCGCTATGATTTATGAAGCGCGCCCTAATGTTACCGCCGAGGCTGCTGCTTTATGCATAAAATCAGGTAATGCGGTTATATTACGCGGTGGCTCTGAAGCTATTCATTCAAATTTAGCCTTAGCTAATTGTTTACATTCAGTGTTAGAGAAACATGGAATTGACAAAAATATTGTCTGTGTTATTCCAGACACCAGTCGCGGTATTATTGAACAATTATTAAAACAAAGCGAAACAATCGACTTAGTTATCCCGCGTGGTGGAGAAGGTTTAATTCGTTATGTGAGTGAGAATAGTCGCATTCCAGTGATACAGCACTTTAAAGGCGTGTGCCATTTATTTATTGATAAATCAGCTGACTTAACCAAAGCTGTTGATATATTAGTTAATGGTAAAACGCAAAAACCTAGTGCCTGCAATGCGTTTGAAACCGTGTTAGTACACCAAGATATTGCTACTGAGTTTTTACCTCTTGCAGCAAAAGCCCTTGCTAATGCTGCCCAAGTAAAAGTACATGCGTGTGAAAGAAGTTTACCTTATTTTGATGGTGGGCAATTAGCAACAACTGATGATTATCATGCCGAATATTTAGCACAAGAAATAACAGTAAAAGTAGTGAACAGTTTTGATAATGCTATTGAGCACATTAATGAATACACCTCTGACCATACTGAAGTAATTATCAGCCAAGATATTTCACGTAGCCAAGCTTTTATTCGCCAAATTAACTCTTCTGTCGTGATGATTAATGCCTCTTCAAGGTTTTCTGATGGTAACCAATTAGGGCTAGGATCTGAAATTGGTATTTCTACCAGTAAGCTGCATGCTTATGGTCCTATGGGGCTAGAGTCGTTAACCACAGAAAAATTTGTTGTTTATGGTGATGGTCAAATAAGA
>JADGDH010000173.1 GCA_016745015.1 Colwellia sp. | reverse complement strand
TCAAGTAGTGCTGTTATAGACCGTGATTCAATGCCTAATGATGTATCAAAGCAGCTTGTTAAAACTGAGTTTTTGGTTGATAAGCTTGAGCAGTTGATGAAGCTTAAAAATAAAGTGGTAAGTGCATTAACTTTTGATATACGACCAGACTTTAATGATGATGAATTAAAGTCGATAACATCATTTCTTATGACTCAGCTAGGCGATAACGAAACCGTTGGAAAGGCAGAGAAGCAAGAAGTAGCGCCTACATCAGTTAAAGTGAAAGCCAGTGCAGATTCAATCTTGCAGTGTAAGTCGTGTGGTGAAAAATCTGATTATTTGGCGCAGCATGGGCGTTATGGTTATTTTATAAAATGTAATAAATGCGAAACGAATACCGCAATGAAAATACCTTGCGTTAATTGTAATAGTAAAAATACTAAAGTTTCTAAAAAGAAAGAAAACTATACGCTTAATTGTGGTGATTGTGACCAAGGAATAGTACTCATTTAAGGATGTTTATAGAATATATTACTGTCAGGTTTGAGCAATCGAATTGATTACAAACCGATACAGGATAGGTGCCTGTAACATAATCTGTTACAGACTTCATATCCTCCCTAGGTTGTTACTTTATAACGACAAATTTTCATTCCATTCTTCTTTTTATATATTAAGTATCAACTGATGTACACTTCTTCCTTATGATGCTTAAACTTTGATAATCTAATAGAGCCTTGTTTTGGTATAGGTTAAGTGGTTTTATTTGTGTTGTTATAGAAGTTGTCTTTTAATTGATACCAATGTGACTTTTAGAATACTTGTAAATAAAATTGTTATAATATAACATCTGTAAAATGTTTTGTTGTAACGATTTTGAGTATCCCAATTAAGAGGCACCATGAAAAAATTATCAAGAATTATGAGCGCATTACTTGCCATATCAGCAAGTAGTCAATTATATGCTGAGCAAGTACAAGGTTCAGTTACAAATAAAGAGGGGGCTGTTGTTGCTGGCGCTATAGTAAAAGTGATGGGAACGAATAATGTTACAACAACAAATGAACAAGGTTTATTTACTTTAAATGTTAAGCCAGGGCGTTATGAATTACATGTAGTAGCTGAGCGTTTTGCCCATGAGAATGTGGATATTGTTGTCACTGATAATCTAAATAGCCAGTTAAACGTGTCACTTGATAAATCAGCAATTGAAATTATTGATATTAGTGCAACGCCTTTCCATAGCTCGAATATAGAATCTGCCTTACCAATAACCGTATTACATGGAGAAAGCTTGCGAATGCGTCAAGAAAATACTTTAGGTGATACTTTAAAGAAAGAAGTAGGAGTACATAGCAACTTTCATGGTGGTGTGGCAAGTACGCCTATTATTCGTGGTTTAGATGGCCCACGAGTGTTAGTAACACAAAATGGTTTAGATGCGGGTGATGCGTCACGTGTTGGACCTGATCATGCCGTATCTACCGAAACATCGACGACAGAGCGAATTGAAGTACTACGAGGTCCTGCAACATTATTCTACGGTAGTGGAGCTATTGGTGGTGTTGTTAATCTTGTTGATGAAAGAGTTCCTCGCAGTACTGATACAAAAAGTGAATGGCTTACTGAGTATAATAGCAATAATAATCAAAGCCTAATATCAGGTTCAATTAATAGCGGTGCAGGCAATATTGCGGTACATGCAGATGGCTTTTATCGCGACAGTGATAACTATAAAATACCTGAAAAAAATGACATTGATGAAGTGGCTAACTCTGCTGCTGAGGCAAGTGGTTTTACTTTAGGTACTAGCTATTTACTGGATAATGGATTTGTTGGTTTTTCTTATCAAACTTTAGATCAAGAGTATGGCATTCCAGGTCATAGCCATGGCGATGAAGAGGTTGCGGTACTAGCCGATTTGAAACAAAATCGTTGGCAATTACTCAGTGAACTTGATTTTGAAAATAAGATAATAAAATCACTTAATACTAAGTTTGCCTATACAGATTATCGTCATAGTGAGTTAGAGGTAGGTGTTGTTGGTACTACATTTGATAATGAAAGCTTAGAAGCCCGCGTTGAATTATTACACCAAGATTTTGGGGACTGGCGTGGTGGTTTAAGTGTTCATTATAAACAAAGTGATTTTTCTGCCGTTGGCTCTGAAGCTTTTACTCCTCCTTCTGAAACAGACTCAATTGCTTTAGCTTGGATAGAAGAACGGCATTTTGGTGACGTATTATTACAGTTAGGTGCACGTATTGAACGTACTGAAATAACCGCAGATCAAGTCCGCTTACCTGCACTTGAACTTGTTGAAGAGCATGGTCACGATGACCATGGACACGATGACCATGGACACGATGACCATGGACACGACGACCATGGACAAGAAGGAATGACACGCAACTTTACTGTTAAGCATGTTTTTACACCCGTTAGCCTTTCTGCTGGAATCGTTTGGGATTTTACTGATGGTTATAACTTAGGTCTATCATTATCACATTCTGAGCGCGCACCTTCAGCTTCAGAGTTGTTATCATTTGGTCCACACATAGGTACAGACTCTTACGAAGTAGGTGCGTTATTTTCATTACATGATGATCATGGAGAAACGCCTCACTTTGGTTTAACCGATCACGATATTGTGATGGAAACAGCCAATAATATCGATTTAAGTTTGCGTAAATTTAAAGGGGATTTTGGTTTTATATTTAACGCCTTTTATAATCAAATAGACGATTACTACTACGAGCAAGCAACAGGTTTATCAGCGGGTGACGGACATGATCATAGTGGGCACGACCATGGCGGACATGACCATGGTGAAGAAGAGCCGCATACGTTACCGCTATTTATTTTTACTGCGCAAGACGTCACATTACACGGTTTTGAAGCACAAGTTGTTTGGCAAGTTACTGATGAGTTTTCATGGCGAGTGCAGGGCGATATTATTCGTGCTCGTTTAGATGAGGGGGGGAATTTACCACGTACACCACCAGCACGAATAGCAACTGAATTTAGCTACCAAGGTGAGTATATTTCGGCAGATTTATTTGTAAACCATTACTTTGAACAAACTCATACGGCAGCACTAGAAACTTCAACCGACAGTTATGTCATGGTAGATGCTAACGTTAACTATCATTTCTCTTTAGGGCAACACGACTTAGCTGTTTATCTTAAAGGTAAAAATTTAACAGATGAATATGCCCAAGTGCACACTTCATTCCTAAAAGACTTAACACCATTAGCAGGTCGCTCTATTGCAATCGGTCTTCGTGGCTCATTTTAATTTTCACCCATATATGGGTATATACCATTTATCAAAGGAATATTATGAAAAAACTTAGTTTAAAAACATTAGTAATCGCTTGTGCTGCTACAGCTTTAGTTGGTTGTGGCGACAGTGAAACTAATATTATTGAAATTGCACCTACGCCAATAGATGCCGGTCATGATCATGAACATGAATTAGGAAAGGGTCGTTTAGCGATAGCCGAAGTAGACCAAGCGGTTATACATATTTTTGATTTAGAAGATAACAGCTTAGTAGAGTCTTTAACCATTACTAACCCAGCTGAATATGTATACTCAAGTCCAGAAAACCGTTATGTTGTTGCTGTGCAGCGTTCATTTGATACTGTTGAGTTTATAGACGGTGGCGTATGGCAGGAATTACACGGAGATCATTATGATCAACATAATGATGCACCTGAATTAATTAGTTTTAGTTTGAATGATGTTAAACCAACCCACTATGTTCCCCGTGGTGATAAAGCCGCAATTTTTTTTGATGGTAATAAAGAAACAAATGTTAATGCCGCTTTAGGTTTATTAAGTGATGAAAGCATTAGTGCAGAAAAAGTTATTGCTGAGCATAATTTTGATACTTATATGCATGGTACAGCTGAAATCCGTGGCGAATTTGTATTAACTACACTACGTGATAGTAATTCTGAAAGTAGCTTGCCAGAGCAAATTGTTTTACTAGAATTACACGGTGACCATTTTCACCAAGAGCAAGTATTTGAAACTACTTGTCCAGCTTTACATGGCAGCTTTCAAACAGAAACACACATAGCATTTGCCTGTGGTGATGGCGTGTTAGCAATTGAACAACAAGGCAGTGTTTTTACTGCACAGAAAATTGATAACCCTGAGGATATGTTAGAGGGTGTTCGTATTGGTTCATTAAAAGGTAGCGAAGAAAGTAATGTAATGATAGGTGGATCTCGTGCCGGTTTCTTTTTAGTTGATTTAGCTGCACAAAATATTACCGCATTTAACTGGCAGCAAGAAGAAGACTTAACCTCTGTATCGTATGGTTTTGATGGTCATAATGAACATATGTTAATACTTGACAACAAAGGCCATTTGAACCTTTACTCTGCCGAAAGTGACTGGCAATTTGAAAGTAGCATTGAAATATTCGACAGTCTAGCTGAAGATGCAAAGCCTTTAATTGTTTCATCAAAAGCGCATGAGCTTGTGTATATTATTAATGGTCAAGAAGTGACGACCGTTAATTTACATGATGGCGTAGTTGTAGGTCATTTCGACTTAGATTTCACGCCAGGTAAAGCGGCATGGCTTGGTGTTGCAGGTGAAGAGGAACACGAACA
>JADGDH010000172.1 GCA_016745015.1 Colwellia sp. | reverse complement strand
TATTCGTATTATCATCATTCGTACTATCATCTTTTTCACTAGGCTTGGCACAAGGCGTAATTGGTTTATCTTTAGCGGCAGTGGAAAACTGCTCTTTTAGTTGACGCTTGTTTTTATGCACCATTTGACCATCACTGCCTATGGTTAGCATTTCATCACTATTTAGATGATGCGCTTGATAGGCCATAATCAGTTGTAATGCAGTATCACGTTGAGCTTGGTCAACAACAGTACCCTCAGGCCACTTGCCTGTTTCTGCAGCGCATTTAAGTCGTAAATACATTGCTTCAGGCATGTTTTCAATGGTGCTTTGTAAGTTGATGAGTATTCCCCTATTTTTGACGCTTAAAGAAAAGTAATCTAACGCGGATCACAATATACAGAATAAAACCAATAATAGTACTTGTCATAGCTAAAGTATGTTGCCATGTGCCTTGTTCAGCATTATCCAAAAACATAAACAAAAAACCACCACAAAACAGCAACATGGCGATAAAAGAATAATTCATTAATCGCTGTGCTTGGTTTATACGGTTAACGTGGTTTAAATTGGATAATTTATCACTATTTAAAGCATCTAAAGACAAGTCGCAATGGCTACATTTTTTTGCTTTATTAGATATTTTCTGTTTACAATTGGGACAATTTATTACTGCCATTTAAATAAAATTTTATTGGTCTTTAATTTATAAATATTCTACCCTTTTTTAGGCAAAAAAAAACATCCATCAGAATGTTTTTTAAAGATTATTGCTAACAAATTACTAACAATATTGCGTTAAGACATATTAACATCACTGTTCTTAGACTTTGCTATCCGATCTTCCCAAAAAGTAGCATTCTTTATACCTAGTTTTTTAGGATCAAACGTGTACTTTTTAACACCTTCTTTTTGCTGTTTCTCATAATCTTTTAATGCTGTTATAGCGGGTTTAGACATAAAGAAAATAATAATAATACCAATGATATTTAACCAAGCCATTAAACCAACACCAATATCACCAAGCCCCCAAGCTATATTAGCGGCTTTAACCGTACCATAAAAAGTGGCACTCATAATCACAACTTTTAATATAAATACTGCACCTGGAATTTTAAATGTACGTTTAATGTAATAAATATTATTTTCGGCAATAAAATAATATGCCAAGATAGTAGTGAAAGCGAAGAAAAACAAAGCTAAAGCGACAAAGGGCTTACCAATACCTGTAAAAACACTTTCAACAGCAATTTGTGTAAACTGTGGGCCACTCGCAATAACATCACTTGCCACATTTTGAATAATAAAGGCATCGCCAACACCGTGAACATTATATGTGCCGGTGATAATAATCATAAAGGCAGTAGCAGAACAAACAAATAAGGTATCAATATAAACTGAAAATGCTTGCACTAAGCCTTGTTGTGCAGGGTGATCAACTTCAGCCGCCGCCGCCGCATGAGGACCTGTACCTTGACCTGCTTCATTAGAGTAAACCCCACGTTTAACACCCCAGCCAATAGCAGCACCAAAACCAGCCATAGGCGTAAATGCATCACCAATAATCATCATAAAAGCATTAGGTAATAGTGTAATGTTCAAAGCAATAATAATCAGAGAAATCAAAATGTAGGCTAATGCCATAAACGGTACAACAACTTGAGTAAAGTTTGCTATACGTTTAATGCCACCAAAAATAATAAAACCTAGTAATAATACAATGCCTGTTGCGGTATAAAGCTTGGCATAACTAATAACGCCAATAGCCGTTTCAATACTACCGCTGTTAGAGAACACCTGTTCAACCGCTGTACCAATGGTGTTTGATTGTACTGTTGGTAATAGTACGCCTGTAGCAATAATAGTTGCGATAGCAAAAGTCCATGCGTACCACTTTTGACCCATTGCTTTTTCAATATAATAAGCGGGACCACCACGATATTTGCCATCATGCTCTTCTTTATATATTTGTGCATTAGCAGACTCTACATAAGCGGTTGCAGCACCAAAAAAAGCAACAACCCACATCCAAAATACTGCACCTGGGCCACCAAAACCAATAGCGGCAGCTACTCCAGCAATGTTACCAGCACCAACACGACCAGATAATGATACCGCTAATGCTTGAAAAGATGAGATACCTTGCTCTGAGCTTTTTCCTGACATTAATAAACGCCACATTTCTGAAAATTGTCGAACTTGTACAAACCGAGTTAGCACGGTAAAAAATAAACCTGCACCTAAACACAGATAAATTAGCGCGCTGCTCCAAATATAACCATTAATGGTATTGACTAAATCTTGCACGTAATCTTCCTCTTAATTATTATTTTTCTTCTAGATTATATTAAACCATAAATTTAATGATTTATCTTAAGTCATCTACCATATGATAGACACCCGTTAAGAAATCACGGCCTAATAAACTACTGCGAATATCAGACCAACCCATGCTGTAATCAGGCAACAAGTCATTATCTTTAAAAGGCATTTCTATTGTGTAGGCTAAACACTTAAATTGGTTGCCAACCCAATTAGTACCAACTGTTGGATTGGCTTTACCTGGTTTGTCTTTATCATAACCACGATCATCTTGAAATTCAGGCGTTAATGATAATAATATTGTTTTGAATTTATCTTCAAGTGCTTTATGACGTTCGTCGTAATTAACCACACCTTCACAACCCGCTAAAAAATTAACAGGCAATGCTTCATCACCATGAACATCTAAAAACATATCAATGCCTGTTTCAAACATTTTTTCACGCACTAGATAAACCTCTGGACTACGTTCCATTGTTGGAGATAACCATTCACGGTTTAAGTTTGCACCAACGGCATTTGTACGAAGGTGACCACGAACACTGCCATCAGGGTTCATGTTAGGTACAATATAAAATACTGCTTTATTTAATAAGGTGCGAGCAACAGCATCGTCTTCATCAAGTAAACGATCAAGAAAACCCTCAATAAACCATTCCGCCATAGTTTCACCTGGGTGTTGTCGAGCGGTTAACCAAATAACACGTTTCCCCTCACCTTCCTCACCAATTTTCAATAAACTGATATCGCGGTTATCCAATGTTTGACCTAGTACTTGTAACTGACAATCTAAATGCATTTGAGCATTATGTAATAAGTCTTGATGACGATCATAGCTATACGGTGAAAAGTAGGCGAAATATACTGAATCATATTCAGGAGTTAATCTTATAGTGAGTTTTTCACCATCATAACTCGTTGGAACACGAAACCAATGGTCACGATCATACGATGCTACCGCTTGGTAACCATCCCAACCTTTAACATACGCTGCTTTACCTGCATTAGTTAGATGAATAACATGCTCTTGACGATCATTAGTTGGGGTTATACCTGTTTGTAACTTAAAATGAAACCATTGATAAAATTCAGATTGATTATCGTGTTTGATTTCTAGTTGTATGTTGCTAACGTTAGTTGCATCAATAACACGGATGTTTCCGCTATCAAAGTTGTCAGATATTTGCATAAAATAAAGTGCCTTTTTCTTACATACCTAATAGATAATTGTACGGTACGGATTAAAGAATGAAAGAAACAGTGTACACAAACATGTCAATTATAACTATAATGTTCACTACAAAGATCTTAAGTAAAGACCAAGCCCTGAAGAATATCCCATTGATTTTCCTATTATAGAATTTTCTTCATTGATCACGTAATAGCTTGGGTAGGCAGAAATTGAAAAAGCGTGCTTTATGTCTTCATTACCTAAAGCGATAGGAATAGTTAATTGGTGCTGTTTAGTAAAATCCATTACTTCATTTACGTTTATGTAATCCATTGCAACTGCAATAACATCAATATGTTCATTCTTCTCATATAATGCTTGTAAATTTCCAATACTAACATGGCAAACTTGGCACCATGGAGCAAAAAAGTAAAGTATCGTTTTTTTACCTTGTGAGTTTAATGAGACCGTTTCCCCCATTAACGTGGGCACTTTCGTAAACAATAAATTACTTGTTGCATTTATTTTTATGTCAGTTGACAACATACTGGTTTCACGCAGAAATGAAATACCTTGGAAAACAACAAAAAAGATCAGTATCTGAATAATAAAATTACGAAGCGTGATTAACAAATGAGTGCACCTTAAATTAACTTTTCAGAATAATAGACCCGATCATCATTAATTTATTGCATAAAACAAAAATAAAATAATAGCTCGCTCTAACGTTTGCAAACCTCTTGATTATTCTATTTTTTGGCTTCATCTTCAAACTAAAGTTCGGTTATATCGCCATGAATAACCGTCCATGCTTCAGGGAAAGCACGATCCTCTACAGGGAATGAGTTTACTTCATCAATTAAAAAACAGCGACTGACTGAATATTAGGTGAAATTGATTTAAGTTAGCTAAATTATGCAAGTGTATAGAAGTTAAAAAATTTGATTGCATAAATATCCTTATTTATTGTGAGTAACCCGTCCATAGCAATCAGTATAGTTAATTTGCGCGTTTTCAACAGAAAAATCGTAAATATATAGAATAAAAATAGAAGCAGATTTTATTAAGTTAATAAGCTATTGATATATTAGGAGTATAGGGATATTGTACCAATTAATTTAAAAATAGATGGGTTTATAGACCTTGTAGAAAAGAAGGTTTTTTTCCCGTCTAATATGCTGTTATA
>JADGDH010000171.1 GCA_016745015.1 Colwellia sp. | reverse complement strand
AATATTGCTTAAAGTACTAAAAGTAACAAAAATAAGCATTACACTTATTTTTCTATATTAAAGGCTTGTCTATGTTGTTTGGACGAAAAAACCGAAAACCCATCTCAATTCCTAGCAAAAAAGTTAAAGAATGGAAATACACAACATGTAACTATTGCTCTACTGGCTGTTCTATTGAAATTGGTTTAGATGAAAACAAAAAAATGGTCACTACGCGCGGTAATGCTGGAGCAGATGTAAATCGCGGCAAGTTATGCATTAAAGGCCTACTAGAATATGAATTATTCGACAGCCCAGGTCGTGGTACCGAACCATTAATTAGAGATAAACATCACCATGAGTTTAAAGAAACAACATGGGATAATGCTTTAGACACTACCGCCAACAAAATTAAAGATATTCAAACAAAGTTTGGTAAAGATGCTTTTGCTATTGTTTCCAGCGGACAATTACTGACCGAAGAGTTTTATACGTTAGGCAAGTTAGCCCGTGGTTGCATTGGCACAAATAACTATGACGGAAACACAACACTTTGTATGGCGTCAGCGGTAAGCGGTTATAAAAGAACCTTTGGGCTAGATGGCCCCCCTGGCTGTTATGATGACTTTAGCCATACTCACTGTTTAATCGCTTTTGGTTCTAATTTACCTGAACAACACCCTGTCATTTATTGGCGTTTAAAAGAAGCACTAGAGAAACGAAAATTTCCATTAATTGTGGTTGATCCCCGTGTAACAATGTTTGCACAATTTGCTGATATTCATTTACCTATTACGCCGGGCACTGATTGCGTATTAATTAACTCAATGATGTATGTAATTATTAATGAAGGCCTTCAAGATCAAGAATACATTGATGCCAACACGCAGGGTTACGAAGAAGTTAAAGCATTAGTTCAAGATTATGATCCTAAATCAGCACAACATATTTGTGGTATTGATGAAGATAAAATACGAACTGTTGCACGTCTTTATGCCAAAGCACCTGCTGCCATGAGTATTTGGACTATGGGCATAAATCAATCAACTCATGGCTCTGATGGTGTTGCCAATATTAACAATTTAAATTTAATTACAGGTAACATTGGTAAAAAAGGCGGTACGAGCTTATCAATTACTGGCCAATGTAATGCAATGGGCACTCGTGAATGGTCATCGTGTTCAGGTTTACCTGGGTACCGATATTTAGAAAACCCACAAGACAGACAAGATATTGCTGATTTTTGGGGCATAGATCCTGAATTTTTCCCTAAACACCGTGGCTTAGCTGAAACCGATATTTTTCCTGCTATTGAAACAGGCGAAATAAAAGGCCTATGGATAGTTTGTACTAACCCAATGACTTCTATGCCTAATACAGGCCGCATTCGTAAAGCACTTGAAAAGTTAGACTTTTTAGTGGTACAGGATGTATACACTGATGTTGAAATGAACCAGTATTCACATGTTTATTTCCCTGCATCGGTTTGGTCTGAAAAAGAAGGTTGCCATACCAATACTGAACGCCGCGTAAATTTAATTTCCAAAGTTTTTCCTTCTTACGCTAATTCAAAGCCAGATTTTTGGATTTTTAATCAAATGGCTAAACGTTTCGATAACGGCAAAATTATTAACTTCCCTGATACTCCTGAAGAAGTATTTGAAGAAATGAAGCAACTATCTAAGGGTACTACCAAGTATGGAAAACAAAGAACCCTTGATATTTCAGGAATGAGCTACGACAAAATAAAACAAGCTAAAGGTATTCAATGGCCATTTAGAGAAGGTGAAGAAGGCATTATTGGCTCACCTCGTTTGTATACTGATGGTAAATTTCCAACTGAATCAGGCAAAGCTAATTTAATTCCTATTAAGTTTTTTAATAACAACGAACAACCTTGTAATGATTACCCATTTTGGTTGAATTCTGGCCGAGTAGTTGAACATTTTCACAGTAGAACTCGTACCGGAAAAATAGGTAACTGTAATAAATTTAGCCCTACCCCTTATATGGAAATGAACCCTGATGCCGCTAGCGATCTTGGTGTTGAACACCAAAGTTATGTCCGCTTAACCAGTAGACGGGGTGATGCCGTTGTTATGGTGCAATTAACTCAGCGTGTTCCCAGAAACATGGTTTTTATTCCCTTTCATTATCACGACTGCGTAAACCGCTTAACATTAGGGCTACTTGACCCTCATTCAAGACAACCAGCATTTAAACAATGCTCTGTACGTATTGAAGTATTAGATACAGAACAACAAAAAGAAGCGGCACAACTTAATGTTGAACGTCGTGCATTTTAGCTAACAACGTTTTATCACAAGAAATAGAGAGTAAGCGGGATTTTAATCACGCTTGTTTAGCGCTTGTTTAGGAATAATAATGAACCAAATAACAAAAGAATCTAAAACTGAAAAAAGCAACTCAGTAGGGATTTTCAACCCTAAAAAAACGGCTGATACAGAACTTAAAAACACAGAGCAACAAGGGCGTTCAGATCACTGGGAAGTACGTACTCAAGAACAAAGTTATGCTTATTTACCTGAGCATGCCCTGTCTTCTGATGAAATGGCGATAGAAAATCGCTACGGTCAGCTTATTGATTTAGTAGAGTTAACTGATGAACCTGCACAACGTTCAATGTTTATTAATGAAAACCCTGAAGTAGGCAGTAATCCTAACCGTAATAAACAACATGGTTTTTTCTTTACTGCTGACAACTGTATTGGCTGTCATGCCTGTGAAGCTGCCTGTTCTGAAAAAAATGACAACCCTGCTCATTTAGCTTTCCGATCAGTAGGTTATGTTGAAGGTGGCTCTTACCCTGATTACAAACGCATGAATATTTCTATGGCGTGTAACCATTGTGACGACCCAGTTTGTTTAAAAGGCTGCCCTACCCGTGCTTACACTAAACATGCAGAATATGGTGCCGTATTGCAAGACCCTGAAACATGTTTTGGCTGTGGCTATTGCACTTGGGTATGTCCATATAACGCCCCACAACTTGACCCTGTAAAAGGCCAAGTATCTAAATGTAATATGTGTGTTGACCGCTTAGAAGTAGGTTTAAAGCCTGCTTGTGTTTCAGCTTGTATTGGTAATGCACTTGATTTTGGCGTAATCGAAAATACACCTGAAAGACGCGAACAATGTAAAACAAATATACCTGGCTTTCCTGATCCTGAAATCACACATCCAAATATTCGTTTTCAACAAGTTAAAGGTTTGCCTAATGAAATGACAAGAACCGATTCAATGCCGGTTAAATACCACAAAGATAAACAGGGTAATTATAAACCAGTGGTAGATCAAAAAGCAGGCATTGCCAAACATTGGAACTTTGGTCGATTAAACTCTAGAGAAAACCCTTTAGTGCTATTTACACTGTTTGCTCAAGCCGCATTTGGCGTTTTTCTTATTCCTTTCTTAGGTGCAATGTTAGGTGTTACTAGCTTAAAAACTTTTGTTAATTCCGACATGTTTTTACCCTTAACAGTTATTGCTTTATTAATGACTACGTTCGCTTTACTCATGAGTGTTAGTCATTTAGGTAAACCAATGCGTTTTTACCGTGGTTTTAATAATCTACGCTACTCACCCATGGCACGTGAAGGCTTTGGTTTAGCCATGTTTAGTGCAGGCTGTGGCTTAACGGCACTATTTTCACTACCTAAAAACACATGGCTTACTGATTTTTCTCAGCAAGTTTTAGGTTTAAATTTAGTAACATTAACACAAGACTTACCCTTAACAAGTTTAATCACGGGCACTGGTATATTTGCTTTAGTATCAGGCGCTGCAGGTTTATTTTACATGAATAAATGTTATCAAATTAAAGCAAGACCTTTTTGGAACCACTTACAAACTGCCACCGCTTTTATTGGCAATAGTTTATCGTTAGGTGCGTTAGTTTCAGGAATTATCATAATTGGTACATTAATAGCTATGGATATAGCCATTAACGAAGCAACATTAATTTTTGCTAGCGTGTTTACTTTAGGTTTAGTCATTGAAGCGTTAGGCCTAATAAAGCATAACAGTGATTTAAATTGTAGTGACAATGAAGGTGGCGCAGCCCATTATATTCAATGCACCACATTTGGCAAAACTTACCTACTACGTAATTGGCTGTTAGGGTTAAATATAGTAACCGCCTTCGCTTTATTAGGAATGCAGTTTTCAGGCTTCACTAACTCAGCACTATTATTACCTTGGTTAGCATTAGCACTATTAAACTGTTTTACAGCACTTATTAGCAGAGCATTATTTTATATATTAGTGATTCCAACCACTATGCCTGGCGCTTTCTTTTGGAAAAATAAAAGCTTTGAAGAACACGCTCGAGATATAGGATTAGCCGATAACCCAGCAACAGGTGTCGCACCACTAGCACATTAATGATAGCGGTATGCTAAAAATTAACAGAGAATTATGAATGTTAAAAAATATAGAAGACACCTTGAACAAAAGTTGCTTAATAGGTTTAAGTTACTTTAACGTTCAAGGTGAACAACTAAAGCAAAACATACTTGCGGGGCGTGTTATTAAAGTAGATAACGAAATGGGAATCACCCTTGAGTTATCTACTACTAATGACAAAAGCACAGCGGCTCATTTTATTTTACCTACTGATTTATCATGCTGGTTTACTGCACCTAAAGGCGAGTTTCATACTAGCCAAAGTGGTGTAAAAAT
>JADGDH010000170.1 GCA_016745015.1 Colwellia sp. | reverse complement strand
ACAGCAATACTTTCAAGATTTACATGAAGGTGCTGAAGGCATAGCAAAGAGTCACTTAGCGCTAATTGGGAGTTCAGACTTTACCAGTAGTAATGAATTATTGGTTTGGCCTGTTCGTGAACACTATATCATCTACATTCCCCTTCAAGAGCAGAAAATAATTATCGTTGCTCTAATACGACAATCAAGAGATGTACCGTCAATACTTGGAGAAAATCGTTTCATCATCGAGCGTGAACTCAAGAGTATGAAAGATTTTAAGCTACCGTAACTGTTTAAAATTAGCTTTCTGAGCTAAAAATAAATCAGTTAAAGGGTAATAGGTAGGCGGCGTGGTTAGAATAATAGCATCCGTTTCTCCACCTTTTTGAAATTGATGATTCCACGTTGGGGAGACGGGAATATACACTTCTAAGCCTACATTTTTAAATGACTGCGCATCAAAAAGTCGCCCCATCCTTGAGTCTTCCCCAGCAAAACATTGGCTGCTCAGAAAAGACAACAGAAATATGATGCTGAGTTTTTTTACCTTATTCATATATTCCCTTTTATTGACTTTGAGTCGCTAAATATTTCTTCACAAGGCCATCTACCTTCTGTTCATCTATACCATAGTCACTTAGTATTTGGTCATACACCGTCAGATCATTGTACAGCCACACGGGTGCTAGCCCACGAACTTGGTGGTCAGGTGAGTTAAGTGCGTCATTCATGAGCGGGCTTAAGATATTATCCTGTGGTAAGCCGTCCAAGCTATGTGACTGTTTAACTCAGTAAAAAGATAACTACTCAGTAACTGGAAAACCTTTATTACGCATCAATGCTTTCACATCAGCATCACGACCTCTAAAGGCGCGATAAGCATCGGCAGGATCAACCGCATTACGAACACTAAATAAATGTTCAACTAATTTAGCAGCAATATCTTTATCGTAAAAACCACCCGGTGATTGTGCAAAAGCCTCTGCCGCATCTGCGGTTAATACTTCAGCCCACATATAACCATAATAACTTGCTGAATAACCTTCTCCGCTAAAAACGTGACCAAAGTGAGTTGAACGGTGACGCATTACTATTTGATCTGGCATATTCAAAGCAGATAATGTATCGCGCTCAAATTTTTGTGCATCAATATCAGTAGGGTCTACTGTATGAAACCTCATATCAACCAATGCTGATGCTAAATATTCCGTTGTTTTAAAACCTTCATTAAACGTTGCCGCTTGTTTAATTTTTGCAATTAGATCCGCAGGCATAGGCTTACCAGTTTTATAATGCACCAAATAATTATTGATAACATCATCTGTCGCTAACCAATGCTCTAATAGCTGCGATTGAAACTCAGTATAATCTCGCACACCACCGTTAAGCGTTGGATAAGTAACTTTTGATGATAAAAAGTGCAACGCATGCCCAAATTCATGAAAGTAAGTTTCAGCATCAGACCATGAAATCAACGTTGGTTGACCTTCAACACCTTTACTAAAGTTAGAGTTGTTAGATGACAATACATTTTTCTTACCATCAAAGGTAGTGTAGCTACGATAAGTAGTTGCCCACGCACCAGAGCGCTTACCTTTTCGCGCAAATGGGTCTAAATACCATAAACCAATATGCTCATGTGATGTTTTATCTGTTACTTCCCATACGCGAACATCTGCATTAAATACTGGCACTGAGCCATCTTTAATTTCAACAAATTCAAAATTAAATAAACGGCCAGCCACGTAGAACATCGCTTCACGTAACTTATTTAATTGTAAATATTGTTTAACTTCATCTGAGTCTAAATTGTACTTATCTTTGCGCACTTTTTCGGCATAAAAACGGTAATCCCACGCTTTAATATTTTCAATACCATCTTGCGCCATACCAATGGCAAGCATATCAGCGACTTCTTCATTAACACGAGCTATTGCAGCAGGCCATACACTTTCCATCAACTTAATAGCATTTTCAGGTGATTTAGCCATTCGGTCTTCTAAACGCCAAGACGCATAGTTTTTATAACCGAGTAAAGCAACTCGCTCATGGCGCAGCTGTAAAATTTCCGCAATAATGGCATTATTATCAAATTCATCTCCATTGTTGCCACGGTTATAGTAACTATTCCATACTTGTTGACGAAGCTTACGTTCTGTTGAGTAGGTTAAGAAAGGGTCCATTGATGAGCGAGTATTGGTAATTGCATATTCACCTTTATGATCACGATCTTCTGCGGCTGAAGCGGCAGCAGTGATAATAGACTCAGTTAATCCGCCTAACTGGTCTTTAGTTAAGTACAGTACATAGCTTTCTTCATCAGCCAAAACATTATTGCTAAACTTAGTGTGTAATTCGGCTAACCGTTGGTTTATATCAGCATAACGTTTTTTATCTTCGCCATTTAAGGTTGCCCCATTACGAGCAAAACCATTGTAAGTTAGCTGTATTAAACGCTGTTGTTCTGACGTAAGCGTTTTAATTTCATCACTGTTGTAAACTGCTTGAACACGAGAAAATAATGCTTTATTTTGATTGATTTTAGAAAAGAAAGCAGACAACTTAGGTGCCATTTCTGCCTGAATATCACGAAACGCTGGTGACGATTGATTTGAGCTCCAAATGCCCCAATAAGTAAACACTCGACCTAAGTCGTCACCCGTTTTTTCCATAGCAACAATGGTATTTTCAAATGTTGGTGCTTCTGGGTTATTTGCAATAGCTTCAACTTCAGCAAGATTTATTTTCATGCCTTCTTCTATGGCTGGAATTAAACCAACCAATGAAACTTTGTCAAATGCTGGAACACCTTGATAAGGCCCTTGCCATTTAGCAAGTAACAATGCTTTTGATTGCTCAACGTCGTTATTACTTGCAACAACATTCGCTTCAGTTTTTTCTGTTTTAACAGTATCATTTTCAACGGCTGTATTATCGCCACCACAAGCCATTAATAAGCTTGATAGTAAAAATGTGGGTAGTAATGTTTTTTTCATAGTTCATCTCTAGCTAGCATATAAAAAGTTACAATAATGATGTTTTATTGATCGAAAATATCATTACTGAGTTAACATGACATTAACAAGGATTACGAGACAAGGGAATAGCCACGCTATGTGATTCATCTTAAATAGCTTACTGCTGAGCTTATTTTTCTTTTATTGATCTAATACAAGCAAATTGAAAATTATTTCATTACAATACGTAGGTAATACCCGAGTAAATTACTCAAGCATTATACAAGGTACATTCATGATGCAAATTACTGACTTGCAAAAAGAACAAAAAATCACCCCGTTGTTACGTTTGGGCTTTCGCCCATTTTTTCTTAGCGGCGCTATTTTCAGCATTATTGCCATTATACTCTGGTTGTTAATGTATAAAGGTACCATAAGCGTATCCCCTTTAGGTGGTGGCTACTGGTGGCATATTCATGAAATGATTTTTGGCTTTGGTTGCGCCATTATTGCAGGTTTTTTATTAACCGCTGTGCAAAATTGGACAGGTGTACGTGGTGCTCAGGGTAGCACTTTGTTAATGTTATTTTTGCTTTGGTTAGCAGGACGAGTTGTTGTGCTTGCTCCTAACCTATTAGGTGAAACACTAACCACTTTGGTTGATTTAAGTTTTTTACCTGTCGTTGCCTTTATTTTAGCAAAGCCTATTGTTGCTATTAAACAATATCGTAATTTATTCTTTGTTCCCTTACTTTTATTATTCACTTTTGCCAACTTACAAATGCACCTTGCTATTTATTACCCTAATATTTTTGTTACTACTTTTGCAGGTTATGCTGGCGTAATGCTAGTCACTTTTTTAATGTCGGTAATGGCAGGACGCGTTGCACCTATGTTTACTGCTAATGGCACACAAACCCCAAAAGCAATACCGCTACCTTGGTTAGATAAAGTCACTAATGGTAGTTTAGCCATTTTAATGCTTTCGCTATTATTACAGCCTTTAATTGGCTTTTCTGAAATTTTCTTTGGTGTATTATTAATTATTGCAGGTGTTTTTCAAACTATACGCTGGTTAAGATGGCGACCATGGATAACGCTTGCTGTTCCACTATTATGGTCTTTTCACCTATCTATTAAGTTTATGGCTTATGGCTTAATTATTTTAGGAATTAGTTATTTAATACCTGAAATTCCTAGTAATCATATTTGGCATTTATTAACCGTTGGCGGTATGGGTGGTTTGATTTTAGCCATGATTTCACGCGTATCTTTAGGTCATACTGGTCGCCCGTTGTCGCCACCAAAAGCGATGACTTTTGCTTATATATTTATGATATTGGCAGCACTAGTGCGCGCTATTGGCCCATGGATATTACCTGAAAAAACCTTGTTGTTTATTGATATTAGCGGTACTTTTTGGTTATTAGCTTTTGGCATATTTGTTGTCACTTATGCACCAATGTTGATGAGCGCTAGAAAAGACGGTAGACCAGGATAAGGCAAGTATCTACGCTAGCTTGTTACTCGATTACAACAATATGTACTGGCGCAAACTCTTGAGTATTATTGAATTACGTGATTATGTAGTTCGTTCAGGAACTTATAAAACAGCTTGAATTTTATCTGTAGGTCGGACTTTAGCCCGTCAAATTGACGATATAAATGCCGACCTTGTATGGTTAATTTTACTGATTATTTATACTAAGTAACAGTATCTACATAGTAAATCAACACGACATTTTGTCGAGGCAAGCATCGACCT
>JADGDH010000036.1 GCA_016745015.1 Colwellia sp. | reverse complement strand
AGCGTAATGTTGATGCTAAAGCCATGGCTGTGGGGGATGCTTCTGCAACAGGTAAAAACTGGAGTCAGCAAGTGACTTTTAAAGAAGGTATTGAGCAAGGCGTTGCTAAAAAAGTTGTTAAATTAATTAAAGCTGAAAAATTTAAAGTACAAGCCGCGATTCAAGGTGAGCAAGTGCGTGTTACAGGTAAAAAACGTGATGAGCTACAAGCTGTTATGCAGGCAGTACGTAAAGCTGATTTAGAACAATCTTTTCAGTTTACTAATTTTAAAGATTAGTTTTCGGTGACGAGTTGCTACACTAGTAGCAAGATACGAAGGCGAGTTACTATTTCCATATTAGGTGTGAAGTGGCATATCGTAACTCGCAATTTTTTAGCTTATGTTTATGCAGTTTCCTCTACCGCAGTAGTCATCTTCTTTATCGTTATTTTATTCAGTATGCTCATCACTACGTTCATTCCCACAACTCTCATCTTCGCTATGGATATGACCATGAGCTAATTCTTCTTCTGTTGCTTCGCGCACTTCTAATATTTCAACGTCAAAGCTCAAGTCAAGACCTGCTAAAGGGTGATTACCATCAACGGTTACTTCATCGTCAGTTACATCAATCACAATAACCGTTTGTTCACCATCATCGGTAGAAGCGCGTAATTGTGTGCCAACGGCCAGCTCTTCAACGCCTTGTAATAATTCTTTTGGCACAGTTTGTACATATTCGTCATGGCGTTCACCATAAGCCTGTTCAGCACTTACTGCGACCTCAAACTCATCACCTTTTTGATGATCAATAAGGGCATTTTCTAGGCCTGGAATTAAGTACCCAGTGCCTTGAATAATCGACATAGGTTTATGATCATAAGAGCTGTCGATTAGTGTGCCTTCGCTGTCAGAAACGGCGTAGTGCATAATAACTACTGAGTTTTTAGTAATTTTCATATTGTTTCCACGTTTTTAAAATGAGTTTAAAGTTTATTCTGTTATTAAAGGGTAGGGTAACGGTTGGATGGTGACTTTTATTTCTGGTTGAGACTTTAACCTTAACAGAGTTGTTTCATCTGTATCACTACCCAGTACCGCTTGCAAATAACAGCAGCCATCATCACTTTGGTAGGATGTTAGTATATCGCCAGCTTTACGCCAGTTTTCGCCAAGCTGCTTCTCTATTACCTCATCGGGCGATAATGGTTCATTAGTTGTAGCGGCTAATGAAAATAATGCTTTTTTGTTTTTTCCTAAATACTGCATGCGAGCAACAGTTTCTTGGCCTAAGTAACAGCCTTTAGTGAAACTGATACCATTAATGGCTTGTAAGTTAAGCATTTGTGGTACATATTCACCGCTATTTTCATTAGAAAGCTGTACAAAACCTTCATTAATTTCAAGTAAATCCCATACTGGAGTATTATAAATAGGTAAATTTATATTAGCTAAAATGCTTTCTAGTGTCGTTGTTGCATCAATTAGTAAATAACGTGCTTGTTTTCCTGCTATATACACTAGCGTAGTTGAACCTGATTGCACTACAGGGTTCAAGCTATCAGGAATACGAGAGAAACTATCTTGCAATAATTTTACTGCATTTTTACCTACTAGCGCGAAAATACTTAACTCATCGGTTTCTGTAATTTCAACTTTAGCAAATACACCAAACTTTTTTAGCTCTGTTATGGATGACTCAATACTCGCTTTAGGTTGGATCAGTAGATGAGCAGCGTTTCGATTTAATAAACGAAAGGCACTAAATACTTTTCCTTTTGCATTGCAATGAGCGCCAATAAGTAAGCTATGCTCTGTGCTTGTGGTTACATCACAAGTAACTTGCCCTTGCAGGTATTTGCTCTGTTCTTCGCCACATAATGAAATCGCACTATAATGCGCTAATGAAACTAAATAGGTGTTTGGCAATTGTTCTAAAGTAGGTAAGTTTGCTTCAAGGTTTATTGGCATAAAAAAGCTACACAATGATAAATAGAAGAGTTAATAGAGGATAAATAAGGGCGGATTGGCTTTAATTCAAGCTTGTATTAAAATAATAAGTGCATAAATCAAGTTTAAATAAAAAAACACATAATTAATTGGCGAGTAAACTGATGTTGTTGCTACACTATGGTTTAATACAGAGTTAAGTAAAGTTACGTTACTTTTATTTTTTAGGTAAACTAATATGCCAACAGCAGTAAATTCCCAAGGTTCTCAAGAGCAAGGCTCTCAACCTGTCGTAAATAAAGCTAGATTAAAGTGGGCATGCCGCCGTGGTATGCTAGAGTTAGATGTACTTTTCATTCCTTTTGTTGATGAAGCTTATGATGATTTATCAGCAAAAGATCAACGAATTTTTGAACGTTTACTTACTGAGCAAGACCCTGATTTATTTGCTTGGTTTATGGGGCATAAAACCTGTGAAGACAGCGAACTTAACACCATGGTGCAATTTATTCTCAAGCGAGTCAAAGTATAATATATGCGTTAAAAAGTCTCGTTATAAGGTATTGCTCTATACGGGAAGCGTAATTGCCTTTATATTATTATTGCTACTGTTTTTTACTTACTCTTACCATCTAGCGCTAGTGGTAGCTGTATTGACCTTTCTAGTGTTAGGTTTTTTATTGGCTAAGCAGCGCGTTGAACATGTTGTTGTGTCAAAATTTGAAATAAACCGTCAAGGACTTTGTTCTTTCAATTCCAGTTCTTTTGATGATTTTTCTTTTTATGGTAATAAATATTATCAATTACAAGCAAGTAGTCGATTTAGCTTTTTAGGGTGTTGGTTGGCTTTACAACCATTGGCGGCACAGCCAATCTCTGCAGTTAATACAATGTGTAATACTAAAAATAACAACAAAAAAAGAATGCTATTTATTTACCGTGATAGTCTGAGTAATCAAGATTTTTCTCGACTATCAAACGTTATTTCTCAATTAAACTCTCAACTAAATCCTTAATTGAGCAATTTGTATTAGGTATTTAACTCAGTATTAGGTACTAAACTTTTACTTGAATCATTTTTCGCCACAAGAATTGTTGGCTTAGCTTCAGCTAACGTGTTTGGATAATCTAAGGTGTAATGTAAGCCTCTACTTTCTTTTCGTTCAAGGGCACAACGAATAATCAACTCCGCCACTTGTACTAAATTTCTTAGTTCAAGTAAATTATTGCTTACTTTGAAGTTTCGATAGTAATCTTGTATTTCTTGTTGTAACAATTCAACGCGGTGTAATGCTCGCTCAAGTCTTTTGGTTGTTCTTACTATGCCTACATAGTCCCACATAAATAAGCGAAGCTCATGCCAGTTATGCTGAATTACCACTTCTTCGTCTGAATCAGTTACTCGACTTTCATCCCATAAAGGTAGTTGTCTAAAACAATTGTTTTGCTCTAACGATTCACTAATTTCTAGTGCAGCAGCGCGCGCATAAACTAAGCACTCAAGTAATGAGTTGCTTGCTAAACGGTTTGCACCATGTAGCCCTGTGTATGACATTTCTCCAATAGTATAAAGTTGATGAATATCGGTTCTGCCATGTTCATCTATCATAACGCCACCACAAGTATAATGTGCAGCAGGTACAATTGGGATTGGTTGTTTCGTTATATCTATACCGAGATCTTTAGTGCGCTGATAAATAGTTGGAAAGTGCTGTTTGATAAAGTCACTAGATTTATGGCTGATATCAAGGTACATACAGTCAGCACCTAAACGCTTCATTTCAAAATCTATTGCACGGGCAACTATGTCGCGAGGCGCTAATTCAGCGCGTTTATCAAAGGCAGGCATAAATCGACTACCATCAGGTCGTCTTAATTTTGCCCCTTCACCGCGTAGTGCTTCTGTTAATAAAAAAGTACCCGCATTAGGATGAAATAAACAGGTAGGATGAAATTGATTAAATTCCATATTGGCTACTCGGCAGCCTGCACGCCACGCCATTGCAATGCCATCTCCACTAGCAACGTCAGGGTTAGAAGTATACTGATAAACTTTACTAGCGCCTCCTGTTGCTAAAATAGTTTTTTGGGCATAAATGCTTTCAACTTTTTCACTGTTTCTATTCCAGATGTAAGCGCCAATGCATTGCTTTTTATTAATACTTCGTTTTTCGTCATTGTTTCTGCTATCGCTTTCACAAATAAGATCAATAGCATTGTAACGTTCAAATACACGAATACGTGAATGTTGCTTAACTCGCTGAGCTAGCGTTGTTTGAATAACTTTGCCTGTAGCGTCTGCTGCATGAAGAATGCGGCGATGACTATGACCACCTTCGCGAGTTAAGTGGTATTTTTCTCCACCTTGATTATCATCTTCTTTGTCAAAATCAACCCCTTGATTAATCAACCAATCAAGGCAAGCTTTTGCATTTTCTGCTGTATATTGAACCGCACTCTCATCACACAACCCTGCACCTGCAATAACTGTGTCTGAGACATGTGCTTGGATACTATCATTTTCATCAAAAACAGCGGCTATACCCCCTTGTGCATAATAAGTAGACCCTTCATTTATTGGCCCTTTACTTAAAATAACAACATCAGCACTCTTTGCTAAATGCAAAGCAAGTGTTAAACCAGCGGCACCGCTGCCAATAATTAAAACGTCACAATTGTTTTGTTGATTCATATATTCGTATATTAAGTAAAATCGGTTATTATAGTTTGATATTAACGTTTATTAACACTTGATAATAGGGTTAACAAACATGAAATAAGCCTACATTAATAAAAAAAGTAAAATAAAAAGAACTTTTTCTAAAATGTGTAGTCTTAATTGATGCGTTTGTTATGAGCCAAATGTGTAATGTGATTTTTTATCCTAGAATTTTGTAGGGTATATTTAGGAGAAATGGCTCAAATGAGCGAACAGAACGTCGACCAAGCATTGGTTGAACGGGTGCAGCAAGGTGATAAAAATGCCTTCAACCTATTAGTAACGAAGTATCAGCATAAAGTGGCTAATTTAGTATCACGTTATGTAAGTAATCACAGCGATGTGCCTGATATAGTACAGGAAGCTTTTATTAAAGCTTACCGTGCTTTACCTAATTTTAGAGGGGAAAGTGCATTTTATACTTGGTTATATCGCATAGCAGTAAACAGTGCAAAAAATCATAGTGTTGCATTAGGACGTAAACCACCAAGTAATGATGTTGACGTGGAAGATGCAGAGTTTTATGATGGTGGCGATGCGTTGAGAGAAAATGCTTCACCTGAAAAAGTGCTGTTGACCCAAGAAATTAAAAAAATTATTTTTGATACTATAGAGCAATTACCTGATGACTTAAGGGTTGCTATAAACTTTCGAGAAATTGAAGGATTAAGTTACGAAGAAATAGCGACTATTATGGAGTGTCCTGTTGGCACTGTACGTTCACGAATTTTTAGAGCGCGTGATGTGATAGATAAAAAAATCACGCCATTATTGACTTAAAAGAGTGACTTAAAATATTAAGATTAGTTCTGGCGAATAGTTAAAAACAAGTTGATCCATTTTTAGTACCAATTTAGGTGCATATTAAAAGGTTGAAGTATGAGTGAAAATAAGTTTGAGACAATATCATCGTTAGTTGATAATTATCATGTTCCAGGCCAAGAGTCAGAACAAGCTATAGATGACATACTCAAGGATGAACACTTATCAAACACATGGCATAAATATCATTTAATTGGTGATGTAGTACGTAATGAAATACCACAAGCATTGCAGTTAGACTTATCCTCGAAAATTGCATCTGCTATTGCTGATGAACCGACAGTGCTTGCACCGAGTTCATCTAATAGTAAAGTTTATCGTGGTTTAAAAGCTAAAGTGATTCAACTTATTAAGCCTGTTGGTCAATTGGCTATTGCCGCCTCTGCTGCAGGGTTAATGATTATTGGCGTACAACAAAACACTGCAGATACTAACGAAATTATTACGCCTAGCCAAATAGTGCAAACTAAGCCTTTAGGTGGTTTTGCAAACCCAGTAAGCTTTAATTACCAACAAAATACTAAGTCACAACAGCAAGTTGCTTTTGAGCAAAGAATTGAACAGCAACGACGTTTTCAAGCTTTATTATCAGATCACCAACAACAAATTAAATTGAGTGCAGTGAAAAAAAATGATAGTGAAAGTACAAATATTAAAGTAAAGGCTGAGTTAGAAAAATCTAACTAGATTATTAACGCTTTTATTATCCTATATAAAAAGTGAATAACTTAATTAACTTGGTATAATTAAGTTATTCACTTTTTTAATGACTGTAATTTTTGAGAAAATATGAAATCATTTGCATCATTCATTTTTGTTTGTATCACGAGTTTGTTTTTTAGTTTTTCTGCTCTATCAGCTGACACAGAACAAGCAAAGTTATTTTTAGAGCGCCTTTCTCAATCTTTACGCCAGTTAAATTTTAATACCTCGTTTGTTGTTGTTAAAAATAACCACGCAGAGCCTTATCATTGGCTTCATGGTGTTATAGAAAAGCAAAATAATGAAACGGTTAATGAAGTCGCAAATAAAGATAATATAGAGCTTGAAATATTAGCTCTGCTTAATGGCCCTCGTCGCGATACTTTACGAATTAATAATACGGTTAGTTATATTGAACCAGAATATGCGCCATATTCTATTAGTTCAGAACAAATTAGTGGCCCTATACCTACGGTGTTTGGGCGAGATGTTAGTATATTAGAAAATAATTATCATTTTGTATCTGTAGGAAAAAACAGAGTGTTAGGACGAGCAGCACAACTGATTCGTATAGTGCCTAAAGATGCTCACCGATTTGGATACTGGCTTTGGCTGGATCAACAAAGTGGTTTGTTATTAAAGCTAGCAATAATAACGCGTAAAGGTAAGTTGCTCGAACAAATTCAATTTACTCACTTAGAAATCACAGACACTATATCTGAAAATTTAAGACAATTAGAAGTAACAGAGTTACCTAAAGTTATTGATATAACCGCTCAGCAAAAAATCACTGATTTAGCATGGCAAGTTAATTGGCTACCTAGTGGATTTGAACCGATCAAGTCAAATAGACACCGTATAAATACAAACAAACAAGCCGTTGAATTTATGCTTTTTAATGATGGTTTAGTTGATATTTCAGTTTACGTTAATCCAAGCGAAGACAAGCAAAGAGCAATAGGATTTGCCAATGATGGTGCAACCTTAGTGCTGAATCAGGTCATTAATAATATTGAAGTTAGTGTGGTTGGAAAAATTCCATTAGAAACGGCTAAAAAAATTGTTAGTTCAGTGAACTTTAATCGCAAGCCTGTTACACCCTAATGGAAGAGTTAGCCACAGTTATAGCTAATGAGAGTGGAAAAATCACAGTAGTGAGCCAAGTAAAGTCGAGTTGTAATAGTTGCTCACAAGTTGATACTTGCGCTAGCGGACAAGTAGCCAAAGCTATTCCCCATAAGAAACTTTCTTTTACGCTACATCATCCAGAATTATTGAAAAATCAGGTTATTAATGTTGGTGATTGTGTTGTGATCACAGTACCTGAAGGTGATGTGTTACAAAGTGCTTGGCAAGTTTATTTACTCCCTGTTTTAGGGCTTTTTTCTTTTTCTGCACTGGGTCAATGGTTAGTACAAGAAGAAATCTTAGCTCATGAGTTAATTGGATTGGTTATTGGTATTTTGGGTGGTTATCTAGGATATCGTTTAGCTAAACACCTTCAAAGCAAACCCGATAAGCTAAAAAAATTGCAGCCTGAAATTTTGAGAGTTTTACCTAAGCCACTTGATGTGGAAGATGTAACTATAAACTAGTATAAATTTACAAATTCTGAACAAAAGATAGCCCCAACGCGCTAAATTCGTTAAAATCACGCCATTCTTGAATTAATAACTTTTAATCTGAACTCCACTTTATGAAAAACATACGTAACTTTTCAATTATTGCCCATATTGATCACGGTAAATCAACACTTTCAGATCGTCTAATTCAACATTGTGGAGGTTTACAGGAACGTGAAATGGAAGCTCAAGTTCTTGATTCAATGGATATTGAACGTGAACGTGGTATCACCATTAAGGCACAAAGTGTTACTTTAGACTATAAAGCTAAAGATGGTGAAGTATATCAACTTAACTTTATTGACACTCCAGGCCATGTAGATTTTTCTTATGAAGTATCTCGTTCCTTAGCTTCGTGTGAAGGCGCTTTATTAGTTGTTGATGCAGGCCAAGGTGTTGAAGCACAAACGGTAGCTAACTGTTATACCGCTATTGAAATGGATTTAGAAGTGCTACCTATTTTAAATAAAATAGACTTGCCGCAGGCAGATCCTGAACGCGTAAGTGAAGAAATTGAAAATATTATAGGTATTGATGCTACGGATGCCGTTACTTGTTCAGCTAAAACAGGCCTTGGCATTGAGGATGTTTTAGAAACTATTGTTGCAAATATTCCTGCACCTGAAGGCCGATATGATGCTCCGTTACAAGCCTTAATTGTTGATTCATGGTTTGATAATTATCAAGGTGTTGTATCACTAGTTCGAGTGATGAATGGTGAAGTTAAAAAAGGCGATAAAATGTTGGTGATGTCCACAGGACAAGTTCACCAAATTGACAAAGTAGGTATTTTTACGCCGAAGCAAACTGAAACGGGTATTTTAAGGGCTGGCGAAGTTGGCTTTATCATCGCAGGTATTAAAGAAATTCATGGTGCGCCAGTAGGTGACACTATCACTATTAGTAAAAAAGAAACTGATGCTGCATTACCAGGGTTTAAAAAAGCGCAGCCACAAGTTTACGCGGGTATTTTTCCGATAAGCTCAGATGATTATGAAAACTTTCGTGATGCACTAAATAAATTAAGCCTTAATGATGCATCTTTGTTTTTTGAGCCAGAAAACTCGTCTGCTTTAGGTTTTGGTTTTCGTATTGGCTTTCTTGGCATGTTGCATATGGAAATTATTCAAGAGCGTTTGGCTCGTGAATATGATCTTGATTTGATAACCACAGCGCCAACCGTAAATTATGAAATTGCTTGTACCAATGGGGATCTTTTATCCATTGACAATCCAGCTGATTTACCTGCTATTAATAATATTGATGAAATTCGTGAACCTATAGTACAAGCGAATATTTTAGTGCCACAAGAGTACTTGGGAAGTGTAATTACGTTATGTATTGAAAAGCGTGGTGTTCAAAAAGATCTTGTATTCCACGGTAATCAAGTCGCTGTTACTTATGAGTTACCCATGGCTGAAGTGGTAATGGACTTTTTTGATAAGTTAAAATCAACTAGCCGAGGTTATGCTTCCCTTGATTATCACTTTGTTCGTTTTGAAGCTGCGGATATGGTACGTGTAGACGTAATGATTAATGGCGATAGAGTGGATGCCTTAGCGATGATTACACATAGGGATAACTCTGTATCACGGGGGCGTTTGTTAGTAGACAAGTTAAAAGAGCTTATTCATCGTCAAATGTTTGATATCGCGATTCAAGCGGCTATAGGTAATAATGTTATCGCTAGAACAACGGTTAAGCAGTTACGTAAAAATGTAACGGCTAAATGTTACGGTGGTGATATTAGTCGTAAGAAGAAATTATTACAGAAACAAAAAGATGGTAAAAAGCGCATGAAACAAGTAGGTAATGTTGAAGTGCCTCAAGAAGCATTTTTAGCCGTACTTAAATTAGATAATTAGTCAGCAATAGAATAATATTTGCGATAAGCGAATACGACAGTATTCTTTAATTTCGTGTAGTTATTCATCTAGCCCTTATTGTGTCATTCCCGAAGTGTCTGATCGAGAATCCATAGCTTTAAAAAACTGGATCTTCGATTAATAGACCACGAAGATGACGTAATATGGACTAAGAAATTATGATCGTTTTTATGATCTAAATAGTTTACTTTACCTTTACACTAGGACAAATATGGCCGTTTACTTTTCAATTATTTTAGTTGCAATCACTGTGATCACTGGCATTGTTTGGTTTGCCGATAAATTTTATTTAGCACCTCAACGTAAATTAAAAGCTGTTGAAGCACAAGCGGTAGCTAAAGAGCAGAGCGCTGTAGAATTATCAGAAGAAACACTTGAAACATTGATGGCACCGTCTCCTTTGGTTGACACTTCAGTGCAAATTTTTCCTGTTATAGCCTTTGTTTTGATTTTACGATCTTTTCTTTACGAGCCTTTTCAAATTCCTTCAGGCTCTATGATGCCAACGTTACTTGATGGTGACTTTATCTTAGTTAACAAGTTTAACTACGGTTTAAGAGATCCTGTTGCTCGCAATAAATTTCTTGAGGTTGGTTTACCTGAGCGAGGAGATGCGGTAGTTTTTAAATATCCACGTGATCCACGTATTGATTACATTAAACGCGTTATTGGTTTACCGGGTGATCGTATTATCTATCGGAATAAGTCTTTGTATATTAAAGAAGCTTGTAAAGAGTCTGATGCTAAGTGCCCCGATTTTGTACAAATCGTTAATAGTTTTACAGCTAAATATCAAGGGCCTGATGCACAAAAAGGTATGAATCAATTTGAAGCAGTGATGTTTGACAAAACACATAATATTCTAAATGATCAAAACACCATATCAAGAACTAAACATTATTTTCAGCAAGCAGGTACCGCTAAAGACGAGTTTTTAGTACCAGCAGGTCACTATTTTGTTATGGGTGATAACCGTGACAACTCGTTAGATGGGCGTTTTTGGGGATTTGTACCCGAAGAAAATTTAGTGGGACAAGCGGTTGCTATTTGGATGAGTTTTGATTTTGAGCGCACAGAGGATAGTTTTTTACCCCAGTGGATACCAACAAATGTTCGTTTTGAACGTATTGGCGCAATAAACTAATGACAAATAAAAACCAAGTTAGTGCTATAACGATTAATCGTTTATCAAAAAGGATAGGCTACAGCTTTAAGCAACCAAAGTTACTTATTCAAGCGCTAACACATCGTAGTGCCAAAGGTCAGCATAATGAAAGGCTAGAGTTTTTAGGTGATTCAATTTTAGGGTTTGTTATTGCAGAAGCTTTGTTTGAAAAATTTCCTAAGCATGATGAAGGGGATTTAACCCGTATGCGCTCTAGTTTAGTGAAAGGGGTAACTTTAGCTGAAATAGGTCGAGATTTTAATTTAGGTGAACACCTTATTTTAGGCCCCGGTGAGCTAAAAAGTGGCGGTCATAGACGAGAGTCTATTTTAGAAGATGCTATTGAGGCTATTATTGGCGCTGTTTATTTAGATTCAGATATATCCCAGTGTAAACAATTAATTTTAACTTGGTTTACTCAGCGTCTAAGCTCAATTAAACCAGGCAATGAGCAGAAAGATCCGAAAACTCGATTACAAGAATATCTGCAAGGTCGTAAAATTCCTTTACCAATTTATGACGTTATTGATACGAGCGGTCAGTCTCATAATCAACATTTTACGGTACGCTGTGTTACAGATGTTCTTAATAATGAGGTTATAGCTAAAGGTACAAGCAGGCGAAAAGCAGAACAAGCGGCGGCACAGCAAGTTTTAGCACAGTTAGAACAAGTTAGCCTTAAGAAGAAAAATACCAAGGTAAAATAGTCAATGAATAATGAATCTACCCATGCAGGGTTAATCGCCATTGTTGGTCGCCCAAATGTAGGTAAGTCAACTTTACTTAACACTATGCTTGGTCAAAAAATTAGCATAACCTCTCGTAAGCCGCAAACTACACGCCATCGTATTTTAGGTATTCTTACTGAAAGTAATAGGCAAGCTGTTCTGGTTGATACTCCCGGTTTACATTCAGATGAAAAGCGCGCGATTAATCGTTTAATGAATCGTGCTGCCACTAGTTCTATTGCTGAAGTTGAGCTGATTGTTTTTTTAGTTGAAGGCACTCATTGGACAGCCGATGATGAGTTAGTACTTAATAAAATTAAAAAAAGTGGGTCTCCTTGTATTTTAGTGGTTAACAAAATAGACAATATTGTTGATAAAGATATGCTGTTGCCACATTTACAAAAGCTTGGTGCTATGCATAAATTTAACGATATTGTACCTATTTCAGCGAGCAAAGGTCATGGGGTAGATACTATACGTAAGCTTTGCTTGGCAAGTTTGCCGATAAGTGATTTTTGGTTTCCAGAAGATCATATCACTGACAGATCAAGCCGCTTTATGGCATCAGAAATTATTCGTGAAAAACTTATTCGCTTTACTGGTGATGAGCTACCTTATTCAACCACAGTAGAAATTGAACAGTTTAAAATGGATGATAAAGGCATTATCCATATCAATGCGTTAATACTTGTTGAACGCGATAGTCAAAAACGCATGGTTATTGGCAATAAGGGTGAGCGTCTAAAAACCATTGGCCAAGAAGCAAGACGTGATATGGAAAATTTATTTGAGAGTAAAGTTTTTTTAGAAACGTGGGTGAAAGTAAAGTCTGGCTGGGCTGATGATGAACGCGCTTTAAGAAGCTTAGGTTATGGTGATGATTATTCTGGTTGATCATTCTGGTTGATTAGTCTAGTTGATAATATCGGCAGTTTATTTTTTGAAATAAAGCAATTCAGGTTAGACTAAGAAAATGTCAAATGAACTGATAGAACAACACGCTTTTGTGCTTCACTCTCGTCCTTTCAAAGAGAACCAACAACTTGTTGAGCTTTTAACAGAGCATGAAGGAAAAGTCTCTGCGCTTGTTTATGTTGGTCAATCTAAACGTTCAATCAAAAAAGGGTTGCTACAGCTCTTTTTGCCCTTAAAGCTAACTTTAAAAGGTAAAGATACTTCCTTAAGAAGGATTACTCAGATTGAAGCCTCAGCAAACTCATATTCTTTGATTAAAAATAGCTTGTACAGTGGTTTTTATGTTAATGAACTGCTGGTGCGATTACTAAAAAATGATATCGCATGTGAAGACTTATTTAATCAATATCAATTAACGCTATCTTCTTTATCTAAAGGGTTACCGATTGCTCCGCAGCTTAGGCTATTTGAATTATCCCTATT
This sequence comes from Colwellia sp., assembly GCA_016745015.1. Lineage (GTDB taxonomy): Bacteria > Pseudomonadota > Gammaproteobacteria > Enterobacterales > Alteromonadaceae > Colwellia. Next base: position 11,459 of record JADGDH010000036.1, on the reverse strand, counting down.
GGAAGAGTTAGGCTTATCGTTTGATTTTACTCCTATATTTAACCAGAATAATGACAATATTGCTGGGTTTTATTATATAGCTGAGCAAGGTTTTGTTCCTGCGTATAAATATGCAATAAAAAACATTACTACTCCTTGGTTTAATACCGAGCACTTACAAGCTATTGCGCAACATATTCACCATGATAAAGTACATATAGGTAATGAAGTAGGAAGAACCTTTAAATCATTAATGCGAGATGTACTTAATCACTTGCTTGACGGAAAACCTTTGAATAGCCGTAAATTGTTTGAAAAAAGATAAACATCAAATAGTGATAATAAAATAAGAGAGAAGAAAATGAATGAGTTACTTTTAGGTGTAAATGTTGATCATGTTGCGACATTACGCGAAGCCAGAGGTACTAATTATCCTGATCCTGTTTATGCTGCTAGTGTTGCTGAACATGCAGGTGCTGATGGTATTACTGTGCATCTACGTGAAGACAGACGTCATATCCAAGACCGTGATATTCATGTGTTAAAGCAAACATTGCATACCCGAATGAACTTCGAAATGGCAGTTACTGATGAAATGGTCGCCATAGCTTGTGATGTTAAACCTGCTTTTTGCTGTTTAGTACCAGAAAAAAGAGAAGAATTAACGACGGAAGGGGGGTTAGATGTTGCTAGCCAACTCGCTAAAGTGTCTGATGCAGTTGCAAAGCTTACCGCTGTAGGTACGCAAGCTAGCTTATTCATTGATGCAGATAAGCTTCAAATTGATGCTGCTTTAGCAAGTGGTGCACCTTATATTGAAATTCATACAGGGCAGTACGCTGACGCTAAAGACGAATTGATTCAGCAAGCTGAATTAGCACGTTTAATTGAAGGCATTAAATATGCGCACAGTATTGGTTTAAAAGTTAATGCAGGCCATGGTTTAAATTATTTTAATGTTAAGCCTATAGCAGCGATTGAAGAAATTATAGAACTAAATATTGGTCATGCCATTATTGCTCGTGCAGTAATTGATGGTCTTGATAAAGCGGTTAGAGATATGAAAGCATTAATGTTCGAAGCTAGGAAAGCCTAACACCTAGAACTTAAAGCGTAATTTTAAGGAAAAACTATGCCTATTGTTGGTATTGGCACTGACATTATAGAGATCGGTCGTATTATTAGTATGTCTGAAGCTACTCGTGAGCGTTTAGCAAAACGGGTGTTGACTCCTAACGAACATCAAAAGTTTTGTGATATAAAGTTAAACTCAAATAATAATGCAGTTCGATATCTTGCTAAGCGTTGGGCAGGAAAAGAAGCTGCTGTTAAAGCATTAGGTACAGGTATTGCAGATGGCGTCTCTTTTCAGCACATAGAAATAAGGTCACTTGAAAGCGGTCAGCCCATACTTGAACTTTCAGATAGGGCTTTAGATGTTGCCCAATTTAAAAAGGCTAATTGTTGGCATATTTCACTTGCAGACGAAAAACTTTATGCTACGGCTTTTGTTACACTTTCGTAGGGTAAATAAAAAAATTTTATTAAAGCTAATATTTATTTTGTTTTGATTGTTTTTTGTACTACACTTGGTTGTAGATATTTATGTATCTAATCTTTAATTGTAGCTTTTTTAATTTTAGCTATTTGTTGTATAAAGAAGTTTAATAAGGGGCTGTTATGCAAGCACAAGATAACCCTATGCTTGAAAGACGTCAACGAGCACCAGAACAATCTACTTGGTGGAATAAACTCTCACTGGCACAGAAATTTTCAGTGAGTAGCTTAGGTAAATTTGGTTATGAGTTGTCTTTTGTTCGCAATGAAGAAGGTCACAGCTTAGCTGTTCTTACTTGTAGTTCTGGTATCGCAGTAATTACAGAAGATGGTGATATTAATACTTCCCCTAATATTAAAATTCGAGATTAATATTTTATATTAGCTTTCAGAATTTTTATCGTTTAATTCTGCAAGTGTTTTAGGTAACTCTGCTAATACTAGTTCTATTTGTTCAAAAAGCTCAAAAAATTCAGGCTCTAAATTATCTAAAGAAATATTTTTTTTCAATTGAGTTTCAATCTCTTGGCAAACAGTGGTTAAATTAGGTACGCCTGTATAACAGCAAGCTCCATTCAATTTATGTATTAAACGCTTTAATTGGCTCGTATCTTGTTTTCGTAATGCTTCTCTTATATCCCTTTGATTATTGGCTAAACTATCTATTAAGCCCGTTAACATTTCTTTTGCTAAGTCTTCTTTGCCGCCTGTTCTTTTAAGTGCTAATGGCCAATCAATAACTTTTTCAACACCATTTACTTGAGGATCAATTGATATAGGCTTTAATTGTTTTGGTATGCTTTTGTCAGTGCTGTTTATAAAATAGTTCACATCGCAGTATTCATAAATTATATGGCTAAGCATAGTTTCATCAATAGGTTTAGTCATATAAGCATTGAAACCTTGCTTTTGCATTTTTTCTTTCTCGCCGCTTAAAGCGTGTGCTGTAACGGCAATAATGGGGGTTTTTTTGTTACAAGAATTTTTTCTAATTGCTTTAAGTGTGCTAATGCCGTCCATTACTGGCATTTGAATATCCATAAAAATCAGCGCAAAACTTTCACTTTGGCTTAACTCTAGTGCTTTCATACCATTTTCAGCAAGAGTTACCTCACTCACTTGTTCAAGTAGCAGGGCATTTATTAATTTTAAATTAGCTTCATTATCATCAACAGCGAGCACTTTGATAGGTAATATTTTTCTACTAGGAGTTAATAAGTTTTCTGGTTCAGCGAGTAAAGCACTATAAAGCTTGTTAGCAGTAATTGGTTTACTTAAACAGCTTAATGCGCCACTTGCAATCAGCGCATCTTGTAAGCTAGGAGAGTTACTATTAATAGCTAAATGCACATTAGCTATTTTAGGCTTAACTTGCGCAATTATTTTTTTCAAATCACTCAGTGCTGTTGCTGTTTGGTCATGACCAATTAAAGCATAATCAAAACTACTATTTTCTTGCTGTTTTTCTTGTTCAAGTATTTTACTTAATTGTTTAATGTTCTCTACTTGGGTTACCTGCATTTGCCAATTAAGTAATGTTTCGTAAGTTGCCGCTCTGCTATGAGGGTGCGTTTCGTAGTATAAAATGGATTTGTTTGCTAAACGCAAGTGATCTAGTTCGCCAGTTAGCGGTAGTGTATTTATGCCACATTCAAAGTCAAACCAAAATTTTGAACCATTATTTTCACTTGAATTAAAACCTATATCCCCTTTCATTTCATAAGCAAGTCGCTGACAAATAACTAAGCCTAACCCTGTACCACCGTGTATACGGGTAATGCTTTGATCTGCTTGTGAAAAAGCTTTGAAAATAGCCTGTTGCTGCACGTTATTCATACCAATACCTGTGTCGGCAACCGTTATCTTTATTACAGCGCGTTTGGCGTTAATTATTTTGTAGGTAACATCAATAATAACTGAACCCTGTTGAGTAAACTTAATTGCATTACTTACTAAGTTACTCATTATTTGCTTAATGCGCATAGCATCACCTAATAATGAATTAGGAATAGCATTGTCAATTTTTATTGATAGCTCTAATTCTTTTTTATGAGCACTTGGAGCCAAGAGGGTTAGGCTTTCTTCTAATGATTCTCTTAGAGAGAAAGGAATACTCTCGATAACCATTTTTCCTGCATCAAGCTTAGAGAAATCGAGGATGTCATTAATAATTGTCAGTAGGTTGTTGGCGGATCTATCTATGGTTTGTAAGTAATCCCGTTGAGAATCACTTAATGGTGTTTTCAGTACTTGTCGAGTAAAGCCAATAACACCGTTTAATGGAGTGCGTAGTTCATGACTCATATTGGCTAAAAACTCAGATTTTACTTTATTAGCTTCTTGAGCTTTTTTCTTAGATATACTTAATTCAACATTTTGAATTTCATATTGTTCTAAGCTTTCACGTAAGTCAATTGTTGCTTGATCAATACTGCCTTGCATTTCATTTTGATAATTGCCCAATGACTGTACCATGGTATTAATACCAGTCTTCAAAAAGTTTAACTCGCCAATTAGTAGTTGACCACTTACACGACTTTCAAGCTTTCCTTCCCTAATACGGTCAATGGCATGCACCATAGAGTTGACAGGTTTAGTCACATTCTTAATAAGTTTAAGAGCAAAAATACTGCTGATTAAAACGGAAAGGAAAGCCATAGTAAATGCCATGATATATTGACTTTGTTGTTTAAATTTAATCCTACTTTTATCAATATGAATAGCAATATAGCCAAGGGGAGCAACTTTATCTTTATGGTTCATTTTTTCATCTATTATGGGGGTTCGAAATATGATGAAATCGTTTAAATGCTGACCTTGAGTATAAGTTGGAATCTTTTCTCCTGCCTTTAGCCGCATTGAATTAATATTACCGTAGTATGCGCTTGTAACAAATATTTGGTTGTCTGTGGTAAATACGGCAATGCTTTTGACTAGACTTGATTGGCTACGATGTGTCGCACTGACAATACTTCTTAGTTTTTCACGGTTGTTGTTAATAAGATCTGCTTTACTGGTAATAGCTAAAGGTTCAATAATACTTTGAGCTCTTAAGTTTAAAAATTCATCTAACTCGGCACTGCGAATATATGAAAAATAACCAGCAAGGCCAAAGCTAATTAATGCTGTTGGTACAATAGTTAGTAATATTACCCACTCTTTGAGGCTTATTTTATGCATTTTTTCATTATACTTAATCTATACCTAAGCTACATCTTCAGGTGGAAGGAATATAAAACTAGTGTAAAATGATTATCCTGATAAACCTATAATGTCATATACTTAGTTAAATTACACTTTTTAATCATCGGTTTTAATAACCAGTGAAAGTTTTAAAAATACAAAAAACATAGACTAATTGGCAACTCAAAAGCAATGTAAAACAAAGACATTGCTTTTACTATTTAATAAAAATATAGAAAAAATATAGAATGGACAGCCATATAACAAAAACAAATAAGGAGTCGCTTTTTTATGTTATTACCGCAGTATCAAAATTTTTCCGATACATTAGTTGACTTTTTGCCGAAAAAGCGAATTATTACGAGCTATGCTAAACGACTTGCCTATGGCGTTGATGCCAGTTTTTATCGATTAGTGCCTAAATTGGTACTAGTACTTGATACTGAAGAAGAAGTAGTAACAGTTTTAAAACAGGCAGCTATGGCTAAGCTAGCCGTAACCTTTAGAGCTGCAGGTACCAGTCTTTCAGGGCAAGCTCAATCTAATTCAATATTAATTTTATTAACAACCAATTGGCGTGATTATCAAATATTAGCACTTGGGCTTAAAATAAAACTGGGCCCAGGTGTTATTGGCGCAGATGCCAATAAATATTTGCTACCTTATGGTCGAAAAATAGGCCCAGATCCTGCTTCTATAAACACCTGTAAAGTCGCTGGTATTGCCGCTAATAATGCTAGTGGTATGTGCTGCGGCGTTGCCCAAAATAGTTATCATACGCTAGATAGCATACGGGTAGTTTTACATGATGGTGCGATTTTAGATACGGGCAATGATCAAAGTATTGCCGCGTTTAAAGCAACTCATTCAAGTTTACTCGATAGTTTAAAAACGCTGGCCGTAAATACATCCATTGATAAAGAGCTTAGTAAACTCATTAACCATAAATATAGGCTTAAAAACACGACGGGTTATGCGATAAATTCATTAATTGATTTTAGTGATCCTATCGATATTTTGGCACATTTAATGATTGGCTCCGAAGGCACACTCGGTTTTATTTCTTCAATAACCTACAACACCGTTATTGAACATAAATACCGCTCGTCTTCTATGGTGTTTTTTCCTACGATGCAAACTACTTGCCGTGCAGTTACAGCATTATCGTCAGCAAATGTTTCAGCGGTAGAATTGATGGATAGGCGTGCTTTAGCATCGGTTAGTGAAATGAAAGGGCTGCCAAGTTTTATCAAAAACCTTGATGAAAGTGTTGGTGCCTTACTTATTGAAACGTGCGCCTCAACTCCTGACAAATTAGATCAACAGGTTGCTGAGTTAGAATCGCTACTTGCTGACTTTGAGCAAACAAATGCTATTAATTTTACTGATGTGGCCAGTGAATATTCTCAGTTATGGGCGATTAGAAAAGGGACTTTTCCTGCCGTTGGCGCTGTGCGTGAAAACGGTACAACCGTGATAATAGAAGACGTTGCATTTCCTGTTGAACAATTAGCTAATGGTGTTGCCGATCTTCAGCATTTATTTAATAAGCATCAATACAATGAAGCTATTATTTTTGGTCATGCACTTGAGGGTAATTTGCATTTTGTTTTTACTCAAGACTTTTCAACTCAAACAGAAATAGATCGCTATCAGGCGTTTATGAATGATGTTTGTCAGTTAGTTGCTGTAGATTACCAGGGTTCATTGAAAGCTGAACATGGCACAGGTAGAAACATGGCCCCCTTTGTCGAGTTAGAATGGGGCAAGCAAGGGCTGGCATTGATGCAGCAGATAAAGCAATTATTTGATCCTCAAAACCTTCTTAACCCAGGTGTTATTATTAATGAAGATTCAAATGCACATATTAAACATTTAAAAGCATTACCAGTAGCTGATCCCATTGTAGATAAATGTATTGAATGCGGTTTTTGTGAACCTGTATGTCCATCTAATGGTTTGAGCTTTACCCCACGTCAGCGTATTACTACTTATCGAGAAATTAGTCGCCTGAAAGAGTCAAATGAAAACCCTGAACTATTGGCTGAACTTGAAAAAGAGTTTAGTTATTTAGGTATAGATACTTGTGCGGCAACGGGGCTATGCGCAGAGCGCTGTCCTGTTGGTATTAATACTGGAAATCTTATTCGATCACTTCGTCATGCTAATAACACAAACTACCAAGGTGCATCAGAAGTTTTAGCCAATAGTTTTAGCAAGGTAGAAAGAATGACTCGTTTTTCCCTAGCAGTAATGGGGGGAAGTCACCGGCTTATTGGCAGTAAAAATATGGGCGGAATAACAGGTGCCATAAGAAAGCTTTCTGCTAATAAAATTCCATTGTGGAGTAAATATTTACCACAAAAAGCGAGTTATCACCCTAAAAACTCTGACAGTAGTAAATGTACTTCTCGCCCAAAGGTTGTCTATATTCCTAGCTGTGCTAGCCGAAGTATGGGGCAGACGATAACAGCGGCAGATCAACGTTCGCTAACTGAAGTCACTTTCTCTTTAATTGAAAAAGCAGGGTTTGATGTTATAAGTCCTGATTTTACTGGCGAATGTTGTGGTATGCCATTTAATAGTAAGGGAATGTTCTTACAAGCGAATCAGAAAAAAAATTCATTGCTCAATAAATTAAGTGAATTAAGTGAGCAAGGTAAATATCCAATTCTTATTGATACTAGTCCGTGTAAATCAATGTTATTAGAAAATAAAGAAAGAATAAGTGGTTTATCAATCTATGAACCCGTTGGCTTTATTGAAGATGTATTGATAAATCACTTAGATTTCTCGCCAATAAATGAACCCGTTATGTTGCATATTACTTGTACAAGCAGAACAATGGGGTTAGCGATGAAAATGCAACACTTGGCAGAGCGCTGTAGTACACAAGTTATTATACCAGAGCATATTCAATGTTGTGGCTTTGCTGGAGATAAAGGTTTTACCACACCAGAATTGAATGAAAATGCTCTTGCACCATTAAAAGCTCAAATACCCAAAAATTGTAATACTGGTTATAGCAATAGTAGAACGTGTGAAATAGGTTTGTCTCATCATGCAGGCATTGATTATCAGTCAATCGTTTATTTAGTCGATAAAACGACAACAGGTAGAGTTACGCTTAAATAGCGTAAATATTAAGTATATGAATAATCAACAAACCTGTTTTACTCCTTTTACTTATTTTAATGCGAGTATTGAAAAAATTGCTTTGCCAAAGCGTTTTACCTTTCCACATTGTTATGAGCCACACCCCTTGTGCTTATTAGCAGCAGATGAATTACAGCAGCAATTGCAAAACCATAAACCATTACAACGAGAATTAGATCAAACAGGAAAAATGTTTGGTGTGCTTTTAGTGAGAAATACTGAGGGTGAAGTAGGGTACCTTAGTGCTTTTTCTGGCAAGTTAAATACACATGACAGTTCATATACAAACTCATATGAAAAGACGGTTAACGCTATTAACTTTGTTCCCCCTGTTTTTGATGTTGATGCGCAAACAGATTTTTTTCATGAAGAAAGTAAAATTATTAATCGTCTTAATAGCGAGTTAGAAAAATTACTCACCAACCCCCTGTTAACTGAATACCAAAAAACTCTTGAACTAGTGCTTAATCAGCAAGATGATCAGCTTGATCAACATCGAAATAAGATGGCAGTTAATAGAAAAACAAGAAAAGCAAAGCGTAGTAAAGTAAAAGATAGTTTACAGGGGGATGATTTAGCACAACACCTTAAGCAATTAGCACAAGAAAGTATTAATGACAAAAACCAGCTTCGTGATTTAAAAAACTATTGGCATGAACTAATTTCACAAGTTCAACAAAGATTAAGCTCCCTAACCGATGAAATTAATGCGCTTAAAAAAAAGCGGCAGCAGCTATCTACCAAATTACAAAAGAAGTTATTTAAACAATATCGTTTATTAAATAGTGCAGGCATTGAAAAAGATTTGATCGAATTATTTGAAAATGCACCTTATCAAATACCACCAGCAGGAACTGGCGATTGTGCGGCACCAAAATTATTACAATATGCTTTTCAGCAAAAAATGAAGCCGCTAGCGATAGCCGAATTTTGGTGGGGACAGGCGCCTAAATCAGAAATTCGCCAACATAAAAACTTTTATGGTGCATGCTCTGGTAAGTGCCAGCCAATTTTAGCGCACATGTTAGATGGTATGGTTATAGACGATAACCCTTTATTGGTTAATCCTGCTGAAGGCAAAGTGCTAGAACTTATTTATCAAGATGATGATATTGTTGTGGTAAATAAGCCCAGTGAGTTTTTATCAGTACCAGGAAAAAATATTGAAGACTCTGTTTATATACGCATTAAGCAACAATTCCCTCAGGCAACGGGTTCATATATTGTGCACCGATTAGATATGTCTACCTCGGGTTTGATGGTATTAGCGTTAACCAAACGAGCGCAAAAAAAACTACAGCAACAATTTATTAATCGCACCATTAAAAAACGGTATGTGGCATTACTTGAAGGAAATATTGAAGGTAATGTTGAGGGGAGCGTTGAAGAAAATGTTAAAGGTAAGATTGAAGGTGAAATTAATTTGCCGTTAAGAGGTGATTTTGAAGACAGACCAAGACAATTAGTATGCTTTGAACAAGGAAAAAAATCTAAAACCCAATGGGAAGTTATTGAAACTGTTGAGGGTAAATCAAAACTCTACTTATATCCTGAAACAGGGCGAACTCATCAATTACGGGTACATTGTGCTCATCCACAAGGTTTAAATATACCTATTTTAGGTGATGACTTATATGGAAATAATAGCTTTGATAAACATGGTAGTAATCAAATGACTCCGCGCTTACATCTGCATGCACAAATGTTAACGTTGAGCCATCCTGTTACAAAAAAAGAAATGATTTTTCAAGTAGCCGAAGACTTTTAGCCTAATAGTCTAAGCGAAAGCCTTGGTGCGAGGTTGTTTATTTATTCTTTAATCTCAGCATTATGATAAACGTTTTGCACATCATCACAATCATCTAGCATAGCGATGAACTTTTCAAAATTAGCTAAGTCTTCTTCGCCTTCAATATCAATATAAGTTTGCGGCACCCAAGTGATTTCTTCAACTTCTAAGTCAAATTCAGGCATAGAGTTAGCAAATTCAGTTTTGATTTTGAAAAACTCAGTATGTGGAGCATAAACTGTAATAATACCGTCTTCTAATTCAACATCAGTTACGTCAATATCAGCCATCATTAAGTTTTCTAAAACTGTTTCGTCATCTTCGCCTTTAAAAGCGAACACTGCTTGGTGATCAAACATGTGAGACACAGTGCCAGAAGAGCCAACTTTAGAATGTGTTTTAGTGAAACATTGGCGAACATCTTTAATGGTGCGATTACCGTTATCGGTTAAGCAATCAATAATTACCATGCAGTTACCAGGGCCGAAACCTTCATAGCGTGCTTCAACAAAATCTTCACCGCCAGCACCAGAGGCTTTTTTAATCGCATTGTCAATAACATGGGTAGGCACTTGATCTTTCTTAGCTCTATCAATTAACCCACGTAATGCTAAATTACCGTCAGGATCTACACCACCATTTTTAGCACAAACATAAATTGCTTTACCGTACTTTGAATAAACTTTGGTTTTTGCTCCGGCGGTTTTTGCCATGGATAATTTACGGTTTTGGTAAGCTCTGCCCATTGTTCTTTTTCTCATTTAGCATAAAATATAATGACTAGATTCTATCAGCCAGACTAGGCTGTTGACTAGAGGGAAAGCACAGTAATTAATTAAATTTTAGGGGATAACAATGAAAAAGCTAATTTTTTGTTTCGACGGTACTTGTAACTCACCACAAGATTCAGATGATTTTTTTGAAGATACAAGTATCAGTAACGTATTAAAGTTACATGCTTTTTTTGGTGGCAAGCTTAACCCAATGAATTCGAAAAATTTGACATTAAATAATCAGCACAGTTTTTATTACAGTGGTGTTGGCACTCGTGGTAATTGGCTGAAACGCAAGTTTAACGCAATGTTTGCACCACCTTACGGTGATATGGATGATATTCTTGATGAAGCACGAGCTGATTTACACGCTAATTTCTCTGAGGGTGATGATATTTACATTTTTGGCTTTAGCCGTGGTGCTGCCATTGCACGTATGTTTGCTGCACATTTACCACATAAAGTTAAATTTTTAGGTGTTTTTGATACTGTTGCAGCAACGCGTGGCTCATTAGATTTGAATCCTGGTACTTTCCCTGCTAGTGGCATTGTGTTTGAAAATGGCACACTGGGCTCACATGTTGAAAAAGCGGTGCATTTGTTATCGTTAGATGAAAAGCGAATTTTGTTTCAACCAACGCTTTTTAATATGGATGAAAGAGTGACTGAAATTTGGTTTTCTGGTGTGCACTCTGATATTGGTGGTAGTTATTGGTTTGATGGTTTGTCTGACATTACACTGCAATTTATGCTTGATAGTGTTTGTGATGAACTTGTGATAATGAATGTTAAAGATATTGACTATACAGGGCTAGACATTAAAGGCGCTCAAGATACTATTTGCATTGACGATCTTAATATTAAGCCATTGGTAGACGGTAAATTGCATAGTCAAATTAGAACCAATGCCAATTCAATAACGTTGGCGCCTCGCTTAGTTAGGGTGAATGTTGCTGATGTTAAATCATCGTATGTGCCTATTATTCATCATACTGTAGCAGAACGATTTGCATTAGTGAGTG